>CAMCUU010000033.1 GCA_945879065.1 Francisella tularensis subsp. holarctica | reverse complement strand
AAGATTATTATGAGGAAAAATACAAAGAGCGCGTTTTAAAAAATCTTAATTTCCGAGCGAAGTCTATGGGCTATGAGGTTGTTAAAATGGCTTCTTAATTCAATAAGCTAGGTGGTTGTTCTTTGGGAGGGGATGGGCAAAAATGGCCTGATACAGGCTCACCACCAGTATTCTCACATTGGCCAAAAATAAAAAATTTAATAAAATAACTCTGCACTGAGGACAGAAGGCTTAATTTTTTTCTCCATTTCAAGACCCGCCGCATTTCTTGTTATTTCACTAACCTGTTTTAAGAGACCATCTCCTCCATATGGAGATATTATTATCTCCTCTATTAGTTCTTCTAGATTTAAAAACAGGTCAACTCTACTCGTTGTATTTTTCAAAAATGGATCAAACTTTCCGTTTCTCATTGGCATAACTGGTTGCCACATAAGCCGAAGTTCATTTTCTTGTTGATAAGTTTCTCTTTTAAAGAAAAGTCGTCGATATAAATGGTTTTCCGGCATGTAAAAATTATCGTTAATATATTCAACTAGACCAATATGAAGGGCGTTTGGATTTTGATCGATATTTTTTGATACAACGCTAATCAATCTCTCATAAGAACTTCGGATAAGGACACCATCCTTGGCATAGCGATCCCACATTAAATTAGACTCACTATCATTAACTGACCAGCAACTTCCATAACACCAATTTGGATACACTTCAAATACAGCAGGCAGGACATTATTGATAACAGACAATGGGATATCGTCTTCTCTGTATACTTCACTTCGCATTTCTCTATTGCGAATGGTTGATGCTCCTTCGAATCTATCATCATCACGCCATTTCGAAATTTGCGATAAAGTTACTTTTCCCTCTTGGACCCAATCTGAATATTTTTTAATAGGGCAATAATGCAAGACGCTTGCTTTATTATCTGGTTGTTTTGCAAGCTCTATATTAACCTTCATACATCATTTTCATCCGCAAGAATCATTTAAAATGCTTAACCACACGCATGAAGAATCTTAAAAAGATTTTCACATAAAATCAAAGATATTTTTACAATTTCGTCAGTGACTCAAGTAAAATATTAGCCAGCAATGGCAGTCGCTTATCCGACACAAATTAAAGCTAATCTTTTCTTAAATCATAAAAATAAAATTGCCCCTTCTCTGGATCTTTACTTGGATCTGCTGCGCAAGTTCCAGCAACAAATTTTGTATTATCAAGAAAGGCTAAAGCAGATACACGGCCTGGGTGATCTGAATAAGTCTTTTGACTGGCATCTCCAGCGCGAACATCCCAAAGTTTAATGTTTCGATCGTCTGCACAAGTTATATAAAGCGAATCATTGCCTGGCAAAGGGACTGCCTGCCAGACTCGCTCTGAATGCTCGCTGCCACAATGAATCACAGAGGCTGTTTCTAGATCTAGTACTTGATTCATCCCGCCAAAAAAAGACAAGGCTAGCTTAGAAATAACCCCTACAGCAGCAGGCTCTCCAGAAGTATCAGAAGCATCAAAAGAAAGAACAGAGGAAATATAAGGACGTTGTATCACAGGCCTTTCAGCGCCAAAACTTTTTTGCATCGGTGTCCGCCGTCTGGAATGAGCTGACAGAGATGCTCCTGCCATTCTCCAGCTGAGCTCGTCCGCATCATCTGCCTTGCCTTTAGCTTCAGCTCTGGCAAGAGCAGGACCGGCACTAGCCCCCCCTGCTGCTGGATAAAACCTTTTTTCTCTCACCTGTTCTTTAACCAAACTCTGAACTTTATCCCATCGGTCTGCTTCTTCTTTAAATACAGAGAGAGAGCAGCCATGAATGACGGCTGTTAAAAAAGGCGAGATGGGTGCGAACCCATAGACCCACTCTGGTTGATCAAAACGATAAGTTTTAAGGATCTCCCCTGTCGTGCAATCTATTTTCATAAATTGTTCTGGGACGCCAACTAAAGCAGGGTAAAAATCTTCCCTCGCTTTCATGCATTTTACAGCGGTAATCCTGGTTTCATTTCTTTGCTTATAAAATTTCCCTGTTCTCATGCCTGCTGAAGCAGATTCTGAAGAAGCAGGCTCTCGGCCTAGTATTTTTTTCCCAAAATAAGGTCTGTCTCGACCTTCTGTGTTCTTTGACAAGAGAAAACTATTGCGATGACCTGCAAGAAAAGATCCTTCTGGAAAAGCATCTAAAGCCGTCACCCAGTTTTCATAAGAAAAAGCTCCTTCTGTTGAAGCCGGATGTTGAGCCAAAACAGATTCAAAAGTTCCCTCTAAATCAAATTTCTTAACTTGGGTATCTTTCGATCCTGAAAGAATTTTCTTATCCCCTCGTCCATTGTTCGTAACCACTAATCCATGAATATCATCACGATGTACTTGGGAGATCCGTCGATAAGGTGCTAGTTCAGATCCAGCGCCAGATCCAGCACCAGCAGAGGCAGAAGGTAAAGCAGACATTATTTTTTAGCTCCAGAAAATTAATTAACTATTTTAATTTCAATACCAAGAACACCCAGTTTCTCAGCCTCGGACTGATAGCCTGGAAAAGAGTGGTAAATCTCAAGAGCTTTCTCCAGATTTTTTACCCCAGGCAGGCAGTTCTTCACTCCGTAATAAGTCAACATCTGACTAAACGAAGTAAAATATTCTATTGAAATAATATGAGCCTCTAAAAAATTGAGGCCCTGAATTTTTATCTCTTTATTTTGATTATGATCTTGATCATAAAACCTAATAATCTCCCCAGGGCAGAGTCTTCGATATTTATCTTTGGCAATCCGACCTTCAACGGTCTTCATGCCTTTTTTAATTAAGTCAAAATAAAGCGATTGAACGCCTAACTCAGCAGAAAAATCTACCATCCCTGTCTTCTTTCAGGAGGTGCTGAATGAGCAGCTCTTGCAGGTTCCTGAACTAATTGAAGACCAAAGGCGATCGCTCCAAATTTGTAAACTTTTTCTGCATAGCCTGGAATGGAATTATAAATTGAAAGCGCTTCCCCATGGCTTCTCACATTAGGAACAAGGGTCTGATAGCCAGCGCCTTTTAACATCGCATCAAAGCTTGGATAGTGAATTCTACTTGTAATTTTTGTTGTGGCAGAAGACCAAGATCCAGCAGACCAAGTCACCGTATCGCCTGGCAAGTAATCTCTAAAATAAGCCGTATCCACACGGCCCTCCGCTGTTTTTCTTCCAGAGAGAATTAAATCAATATACTCTTTTCGAAGGGTACACTCGTGATGTTTGGGGGGTCTTGCTGAACCGGCAAATGGACGAACCACCGCTTCACGACCGCGCTCTTGGAAAGATCGACCTCCTGCTCCAGCGCCTGCCATTCCAGAACCAGATCCACCGCCCCCCTGAGTTCTTAATACTGCCTCCTCTTCTTCCCCTCTAGCACGCTTATGGCTTCCAGGTTGCCCACCTGCATGATCAACACTGGGTGCTGGAAACGGGACTGGAGCTGCACTTCTTCTGGGAATCACAGAAGAAGTGCCAGCGCCAGCACCATGGCCTGCCACTGCAGGAACTGCAGATAAAGCTAAAGCTGGTTTATGTGTCGCAACAGGCTCCACTTTGACGGCTGATTTTGCAGGGCTGACAGCGCCAGAGAGAAAATATTCTGTCTGTCCTACAGTATAAAAATCAGGTTTTTCACTCGTTACAACAAAACCTTTTTTCACAAAAAATTCTTTCGCTTCAGGACGTGCACTAGACACCGTCACAAAAATTTTTGCAGCACCTCGTGTTCGGGCAATCTCAGTCAGGCGAGTATATAAAAGAGATCCATATCCAAGACGACTATCTCTTGCAGGTTCCAACAAACAAAGTGTTTTTAATTCTAATTCTGATTTTCTGGTGACTTCTTTTTTATAAACTAATAAGCCTTTTGGCTCTCCATTAACGAGTAACATTTCACAGAGCCTGTCCTCTCCAGCGCCAATCGCTGCAATCGCGCGATCTTGTCTCCCATAAATTGGAACAATCAAGCGCTCAAAAGCACTGCATACACTGGTGAAACTTGGACAGAAACGATCGATGACCTGAAATGAAATAGAGGGAGCGGATGGAAGAGCAGACATTAAAAAAATCCTTTTTGTAAATAAAAATAAAAATCTCTGGAATATCATTTCCTATGATTTACAGAGATCAAAATGGGGAAGTAAAAATAAAACCAATGACGTTTTAGATGTATTAATTTTAATAAATTTACATAACGAATGTCACCAGCGCACACTCAATTAGGCTGATTAAGATTGATTCTTAATTTTTTAACCTCTTTCAATAATTTATAAACCGTCGACCGCCCAATCCCTGCTTGTTTAGATATTTCAGTGGCCCCCGTACCCGCGGTATAAAGCGTCACTATTTTTTCTCGGTCCACGGTTCGCTTTCTGCCAAATTTGACGCCATTCACTTTGGCTTCTACTCGGCCTTCATTCGTCCTTTCTAAAATTCGGCTTCGTTCTGCTTGCGCGACGGCCGCCAAAATAGTGACGACCATTTTCCCCATGGTGCCTTCAGTGCTGATGCCGTCATCTAAAAATCGAATAGAGACTTTCATGTCGTCGAATTCTTTGATGAGCTGAATCATATCCGCTGTATCGCGACCCAGTCGGTCCAGCTTCTTTACTAAAATCACATCGCCTTCTTCCACTTTGACTCTAAGTAGTCTCAAGCCTTCTCGATCAGCATGGCTACCTGTCGCCTTGTCCGTAAATATTCTGCTGGATGCCACGCCGGCTTCTTTCAAAGATTTAATTTGAAGTTCTAAAGATTGCTGACTGGTTGAAACTCTGGCATATCCGAAAAATCTCATGGGTTTTTTGTCTCCAAAATCGATTAGTAGAACGAATGTCTATTAAATTAGTTAAAAACGATTTAGTAGACATTCAAATAGTATGAAATTACGATGTCTACGAACTTATAATATAAGAGACGATGTTAACTTAAGTAGGGCGGCTAGTCTGTTTAATATCAAAAAAATTTAATACATTAGCGTCATCAAAAATACAAAGAGCTGATGAATGAATCACAAAGCAGACATTAGAGACCTAATACAAGAAAGGGTGAGCGCTCTATCATTCGACCAATCACCAGGTGTATTTGCAAAAATATTAATTAACTGCCTTGAAGAGCTTATTGAAAATGAAGCTCTTCCTATCCTTGATGAAGAAAAAATTATTCACTCAAAAAATATTAAAACTCCTATTTCTTCAACATCTCTATATGACATGGCACAAAAAATTTCTCTAAAATTAAATGTAATTGCTTTGCAAATCGTAAAGCCTGGTCATAAAGATTTTTTCAATATTATTTTGGCCGGGGAGTCACTCAATGTTTTCGCTTCAGAGCTTATTACAAAGAAGATCACGGAGATTATTTCAATAAAGCGGGATAAGTATGAAAAAAGAATTATCAAAAAAACAAAACCTGAAAACTTAGAAAATCGCATTGATGACCATATCTCCGATTGGGTTTTTGAGCTTGGCTATATTTTAAATAAAGGGCTTTTATGGCTTCCAGTAGAAACTACCCTCTCAAAAGAATTAATAAACCATGTCAGAAGCAATTTCCTGACAATTATTGACTATCAAAATTCCGCAAAACATTTATTTAAATTCGCCAAATTAGTTTTGGAAGAAAAAAATGCGAAAAAAACACCCGACGAGGTATTCACTAAGGAGCTTGGTGAGGATTGGAGAAATACCCTAGAAAAACAAAATGCAGAATTCAAAAAAATCCAAAACAGTAAAATTGTAATGGTTGAAGAACCAGAAGATTTGTGGGATGAAAGCCCACAATTCGATCTATATAGAGTATTTTACCCGGAAGCAGTCGTGGAGGATTAAAATTTTATCAAAAATTCACGTGAACACCCCTTGGATTCTCAAAGATTTATCTAATACTTCCTTGCATAGTAGCTATGCAAAGCCTCAAAATTGGCCATCGAAAATAATTCAAATTTTAATTAAAAACGCCTATGAATAATCACGACAGTAACTTCAAGCAACTAATGGCTAACCGCGGTTTTTTTGAGGCGTTTATTAAGACCTATCTTCCAGAAAATATTTTATCAAAAATGGACTGGAATTCTATAAAGCTCTACAAAATGGGCGGGACACATGTTGAACTTAATACCAACAAAGAGTTCGAATCGGATGTCATTTATTTAGCCAATATTGATGGCAAGGAGAATATGCTCTGGTTTCATTGTGAACATCAGTCTACTCCAGATAGGACTATGCCTTTGAGGGTTCTTCACTACCAAACCGCAGAGTTACTTTCTTATGCCAAACAAAACCCTAGTAATGAAAGGCTCCCAGCTATTGTGAGCATTATTTATCATCAAGGTGAAAAGCCCTGGCCTTACAGTCTTAGTATAAAAGATCAATTTGTAGACCCAGCGCTTGCCATGGAATACTTTGGGAATCCTTTATTAATTGACTTGCCGGCTATTTCGGATGAGGAGCTCAAAAAACATCAAAATATTGGGCCCGTTGAAATCATATTAAAACATGTTCGCCAGAAGGATTTTGAGCGGAAACTTCGTATTATGATCTCCAGTTTGCAGACAGTGGATTACAATTCCAAAGAAATCGTATTAAGATACATCCTAGATTTTATAGATATGCCGCGCGGAGAGTTCATCAAAACGATTGGTGAATGTCTTCCGGAGGATATGGAGTTAGCAATGAGTCTTTCAGAACGTTTGTTACAGCAAGGTGCAGAAGCACGCAATTTTGAAATTGCTCGTAGTATGTTGGCTAAAGGATTAGATGAACGACTAATAGAAGAGCTCACAAAACTTTCAAAAGCGGATCTTTCTAATTTAAAAAAAGAAACTAAGCATTAATTTTAAAATAAAAAATTTAAAATGCATGTGTGCTGAAATTCAGTAATTCACATAGTGATAGTTATGTAAAATAATAATATGAGCTCACAAGTGGCCCCGCTAGGAGACCACGAGTTTCATTAGGCTTACTTAATCAGTATCTCTATCAAGATGGCTCATAGACTCCTCCATTTGTGACCACTCTTGCATGGCTTCCTGCTTGTAGTGCAAAAGAAAGTGCATTGGCGCTTGCGATCCCTCTTTCAGCTCGTATTTCGCTCACCACTTGATGACAGAAATAATAAAAACCGCCGTACCCCTCACCAAAATATTTGGCAATATCACCCGCCATAAATTCCTCAAACTGCTGATTCCGTAATGCTTTTAAAGACTCAAAATCTTGAGGTCTGTCACGGTCACGATCCATTTCTGTGAAATGCTCCGCCCATAGTTGACCAACATAGCGAATGTAAAGTTCTTTTAAAGTCTCAAACATCAGCGTCTTATCAGCACTTGTCGCATGTGCTGATAGGCCTCGACGCACAAAACAAAGCTGGCCCTTTGACATTTTATTTTTAGCAAAAGCAAGATCCGGCTTCTCTGTGATTCGTGTTCTGGCTAACTCTCTTAAGAACGCATCTTGAGACAAAGATTCCAGGTCTTTAGCTAATTTGCGATAAGGCACTGAAAAACGCTTGAGTAAGTCGTACTGCAGAATCAAATTACTGGATTCATACACGCGATGGGCAGAGGCCTTTTCTGTTTGCTTACGACGAATGGCATCCAATAGCTGAGGCATCTGCCTTTCAGGAATGTTATGACGATAAGACTCTTTTGAAATCAAATTCTTCAGTGCAAGATCATCACGCCAAATGATTTCTTGCCACGAACCAGGCTCCCCACGTCTGGCACCACGCCCGATACCCTGCTTTAAAACCCGCTTATTTACGGGTGGGTAGCCAAAAATAACATGCATCCCCCCTGCCTCCAACGCGTCTTTTGTCAGGCGAATATCCACACCTCGCCCTGCCGTGTTCGTTGCAATGGTCAGCCTGCCAGCTTGGCCTGCGATATCGATTAAATGATTTTCACCCTCTTGTTGCTGGGTATTAAGCACGTTATGCGGCAAATGATTTTTTTTAAGATACTCAGAAAATTCTTCGGTATCTTTAATCGAACGAAGCAAAATTAAACAAGGCTGTCCTCTCTGAGTTGCCTTATAACTTTCCTGATAAAGCGTTTTGAAATAATTTTCTTTATCAAGAATATACCGACTCGTTTTTTGAATTCGTTTTAATGGCTTATGCGGTGGAACATCAAAAGTATCCACGCCATAAATACGACGGACTTCATTGCGCTCTACCTGCTCACCCATGGTTCCAGTCACGCCTGAAATCTTGGCGTACTCTCTAAAAAATGCAGGATGAGACAAGGAACCTGAGGTTTTAGTTTCTGTCTTGGCCTCAATACCATTTAAGACCTCAACAAATTCATGCTCACCACCCGTCCAACGCATTCTAGGTTGCTCACGGCCTGTATTCTCACAATCAATAATGACTACTTTGCCCTCTTTGATCACATAGTCTTTGCCTCGTTCTCGCTTGAGCCCGCCGTCAATGGCATCACACCATCGCTCAAATTGCTCTACTGAAATTTTACTGAGAATTGCATGTTTCTCTGGGTCATCTTTAAACATCTCACCAATGTCCAATTGCATATCGAACACACCGAAGCCTTCATGCGTTTGATAGTACTCAAGTAAGGGTCGATATAACCAACTAATGTCATGTCTTGCGGAAACCGCAATCCTGGCTGCATTGAGCGCTGTATCTAAAAATAAATTATCAACTTCATCGACGATGACCCGATCAAACGGACGCTTCACCCACTCACCATTGATTTCTGTATAACGAATATCATGGCCATAAATCATTTCACGCAACTGGGCGAACTCAAAAGCAACATTAGTGGCGTAAACAATTTGCCCTTTAAAATTTTCCCTTGTCTGATTTCCATCTGGTAAATAACTCGACGTGACACCCACCGACTCATAGAAATCTTTATATTCCTGCTGATCTCGCTCCGCTAAATTTTCAGAAGAAGTAATCACATCGACAAATTCACCTTGTACTGCATAAAACCCGTTAAGCATGGCTAAATCTAAAGACTTACCCTCACCCGTTAAAATTTGCGCCATACGGCCTTTGAAACCCTCTTTAGGATTAGTTAAGGCCATCAGTGCAAATAGCTGCGTTCGATAAGGTTTTTTATTATGAGTGCGCTTCATCGCCACGCTCAAAGCCCCTAAGAGCTGAGCCCTATAGGCATCATTGTCAGGATGATCTTTGACTAGATTTCCAAAATCTTTAATCCGCTCTTTCAGGGATTCTTCACTGATCGATTGTAACTCTTGGAAAACTGCTTCAACCACGGGCATGACTTTTTCAATTTGAGCAATTTCATCGACTGGCAATAGCTCACTCGTAAAATCTGTCTGAGTTGAAAATGCAGCGACTACATCTTCTAATGATTTCTCAGGGAACTTGCGTTCTAACATGCGCTGGGATTCAGCTTCTAAGGCGGCTTTCATTTCAGAAAGTCGTGGCATATGAGCTTCTATCAGCGCACATAGGTCCACTTCGCCCTCTAAAGAAACCATCAATCTCACCACACTAGAAAAGAGCTCTAATGAAATACTATAAGCAAGACTTTCATCCCAAGAAATTTCAAAAAACTTTCTAAAAATCCTCGTGCCTAACTCTTCTTTTAAAAAGCTTGCATAGAAAATAAAACCATCCTCATGACCTTCTCTAACAGAATAAGGCTTTAGCAAGAATGGGCTCATCGCCCGAATGACATGATCAAATTCTTCTGCTGAGAGTGAGTATTTTCCTTGTCTAAAATGCCTAGCTATCACAGACAGAGCATGATGTTCGTCTGGATTAAAAATCTCAGAATAAACCAGCATATCTGTGGCTGTTTCAGGCGGCTTTTTCACTTCTTCAACAAACAGGGTATGGAGTTCTGCGCCTTCCAAGATTTGTTTTTCAAGCTGGCTGTTAATTAATCTCAAGGCTTTACCATCATCACATTGGAACGCGATATCTGGCTTAATTAATTCCACTTTTTCAACGATCGCCTCTGAAGGATATTTGAGATAGAGACCTAAAAATAAATCAAAATCTTCCATCCTATACGCAAAAGTTTCAGGGCTAATGCTGCTTAGAATTTTGGGTGCCATATAGTTAAAAAAGACCTGTTTAAGACCAGCCGTGTCCAGACGTGACCAGTTCATAAACAACCCACCGGTCATGCAGACATCCCAGGAATATTGAGAAAATATGCTTTTCTTATCCAGCTCTGCTAAATCAGTTTTATATTCTTCCAATAGGCTCATCCAAGCCAGCAATAAGACTTTTCTTTCCGGCTCAGGGGTTTTTAAAAATCCAATCAAGGCCATTTGAATACTTCTTAGCGAAAGCTGACTGAATAAACTAGATAGCTGATGGTTTTGAGCTGCGCTTTCTAAGACCTGATTGAATATAGGCAGCATGTCTTTGAGGGCAATTAATCTAGGCGAGCTCACACTCTTAGGCTTTGCATATTCAGCATGATCTGGCGTTCTTAATAATAATTGCACCGCCGCTTCATGATTTTTTTCCCGCGCCATCGCCATCACGGTTTTACCTGCCGTAGTTTCTGTATGGGGATTCGCACCATGGGCTAATAAAACACGCATAACACCCACTGAACCCACAGAAGCCGCATGATGCAGCGGGGTCATCCCATCCACAGAGGCAATAGTCAGATCCGCACCACTACGACACAAAAGCTCAGCCGCTTGAACCGCATCACCAACCGCTGCGTGCACCAGTGCCGTTGCGCCTGATTTTGGATCAACCGCGTTAATATCTGCCTGATTCAGCAGCAGTTCTCGAACAGCAAATAACCGATTGCGCTCAGCGGCAAAAGATAATAATTGTTGCTGAACTTTAGGCTCATAAAATTCAGGGTATTCACGCAAGGCACGAACGACATCGTCATTACCAAAAGCAATAGCCAAGGCAATAGGCGCTGTCCCATTGGTTTCATCACAAAGGTCAACACCTGCATGAACCAGTAATTTCAAAGCTTCAATTTTTCCATATTGTGCGGCAAAACGGGCCGCCTCCAGCCTGATAACTGGATCGTTAAATCGCTCATCAGACAAAAGTTGTTTAAAAATAGATAAGTCTTTAGCCAGCGAAGCCAAAGCCAATGCACTGTTTTTATAGATTGTTTGTCTATCTGTTTTAACAAGAGGCTGAGCTAATAAACGCGTTACCACTGACAGCAACCCTTTTTGAGCTGCATATAAAAAAGCACTGTATCCATGCCGATCCGCATGATCGATGTCCTGGGTGACTCCCAATAAATATTCTGCAACGTCAGTTTTATCCATTTTGCATGCAAGAATAAAAGCTGTTTCGCCATAGCGATTGACTAAATTAGGATTAACGCCTTGTTTAATCATCCACTTCACCAAACTCAGATGCCCTTTTGATGCGGCAAGCATCAAGGCTGTATGACCATCAACTTCTTTGGCGTCAATATTCTGGCCAAATAACTCAAGCGCCATTTGTATCAAACTTTGAGAGCCTTCGATGGCTGCTCTATGGCACAAAGTTCGATGATTATGGGACACATAATCTTTTGGAAATCCTGCTTGTTGCAGTTGCGTAATTAATAAATTCTGCCCCAATGCCGAAAGTTCATCCATGACCGTATTGTCACTGAGATGTCCAAGCGTTTGAGTGAATATGGCGCGATCTTGTGATGGGAAATATTTTTTAATCCATCTGAGCTTTGAAGCGGGTGTTAAAAATTGACACATCACCGCATGGCCTTCTAAGTCTCTCAACAGTGGATTCACCCCAGCTCTTCTCAGTTCACTCACCAGCGCTTCATAGTTTTGCATCAAAGCAATATGTAAAAGAGGCCGACGAACGCCCTGATAATCAAATAAAGCTTGTTTGATTGGGAATCTATGTAAACAACGTGTCACCGTACTGATATCACTGGCCTCTATCGCTTCGAGCATCTCTGCTTTTAATAAATTGTAGGGCTCGAAATTTCCCGAAAAAGCAGCGCTAAGCATCGGTGTCGCCGCTCTCGCGGCTGCTTGCTTTATCGTACCAGCTGGCAAATCAAGCAAGCCATGTCCAAACAAATACTCAAGCACCTCTATGGATTCATGTTTGACGGCATATTGATAGAGCTTCTCCCCATTTCCAATGGGCGCGCCATGTTCGATTAACAAGATGGCTATCGAATAATGACCACCCATCATGGCTATTTTTAAAGCATCCATCGTCGGCGAGACTCCCTCTGTCATCAGCTGATGACAGAGTCGGTAATTACCTAGACTGGCTTCTAACAGCGCTCTGTGATTATCTACTGCTTCAAAGTGAGCCGGATATTTTTTAGACAGAAATTCACGGCAAGATTTTTTTGCTTTTAATGACGCAAAGCTCAGCAAATCTTTCGGAATATCACTTTCTTTAATTTGCGACAGCATGGCTTCCAGCATCTCTTTGTCATCATGTAAAACGCAAAGATGAAACGGGCTTAATCCAGCAGAATTTTTTTGCAGCCAATTCACCCCATACTGACTCAGCTCTTTGACCAAATTCATCCGACCGTTTTCAACCACCCAATGCGCAATGGTATTGCCTGTTCCTGCAGAGGGAGCATTGACTGATTCAATCTTCTGCATGACTAGATTTAAAATTTCTGGAGAATCTTGGTCAGCAACGATCTCTAAAAGCCCTATGTTAAACTCACGATCAATACTCTCTTTTGAAGCACGTCGTATTAAATATTTAAAACACTCAAGAGCGCCACATTGAGCCGCTAACTGTAAGTGAGTACTCCCAACAGGAGGCAGCTCAAAACCAGACCTAGCAGCGAATAGAGAAGAGATAGAAGCGGCAAGTTGAGAGGTGAATAATCCACGCGGCTTTTCATCTTCAGCCACCCATTTTTTCAGAGTGTTTAAATCATCTCTGGCAATAGCATATTGAATAGACTCCCAGCCTGGCTTTATAGCTGAGGTGAATTTGACCCCCTGCTCTTCCAGGTAATCCATCAGCATGGTATTGCCTGAATAAGTTGCAATGGCCAGGGTTGACTCCTCGCCATAGCTTGCAAAAACATCCACTTTTCCAGCTTGATGTAATTGCGTGAAGTGGTAATAACGACCATGTCTTAATAAATAATACGCAGCATCTCTGGCACTTTTATCTTTAGCTTCAGCTGTATCTTCAGTTTCGTCTTTGATTCTATCTTTAATCAATACATCAAGATCTGGAGTTCTCAATATCAACTCAATCACGCTAAATGGCCCAAATTCTGCAGCCAGCATCAGGGCTGTTTTGCCTAAATTATTCTGGTCATTAATTTTTGGAGCATCTGCACCAACATATTGACTTGCTAGATATAAAGCACAGTCAATTTTCCCACACTGAATCGCCAGCATCAAAGGCGTCTGACCATCGCGATTAGCTTGATGGGCTAAGACAGGCAAGTTATTGACAAGAAATATCAGTGTTTCAAGATGCCCACCTTGTATAGCCAAATGAGCAGCGGTATCCAATGATTCAAGCCTGCTTGTTAATACGGCCCCTTGAGAAACCATGACTGACAAGGACTCTGTTAAGCCTTCCAAACTGGCAACTAAGATAGGCGTTCTACCTGTCTTGCGTGTTGGATGATTAACATTGGCACCCCTGATAATTAAGGCATGAGCTAATTCTTCTAGTCCCAACTCTAAGGCCATATGCAAAGGCGTCACATGATTATCATTCATGGTATTGACATTCATTAATCCACTTTCAAGCAAGGCGAGCGCTACTGCTTGATACCCTTTTTGAGTCGCAATAAACAAAGGCGTTAGGCCATTTGGCAAAGTGTGATTGGGATTGGCCCCTGCCATAATTAATGCTCTAACCGCTTCCAGTCTTCCTTCTTCCACCGCACAAAATAATGGCGTCATATGATTGTGCATTGGCACTTCTAACAAGCCAGGCTCTAAGCGCAATAGTGCTTCAATAAAATTAACTTGATTACTCGCCGCTGCGATGTGAATTGGCAGCCTGCCTCGATGATCAGCATGGCTCATCCAAGCAGGATCTCGTTCATTTAAAACTCTTATCGCTTTGACTAAACCAGCCTCAGCAACGCGATGCGCCATGGTTTGCCCCGCTTCATCTCGTGCGCTGATATTAAATTCTGGGACCGCCCATTCAGTCGTATCTGCTGTGTATTCTAATAACACCAAAGCACCAAAAGCTTTCTCTTCAGCCTCTCCGATTTTTAAACTCTCATCCCCGCTTGCTTCAAATAGCTGAGCGATGGGGCGAAGATCTTCTTGGCCAATGATGGGAGAAAATTTCACAGGGACTTGCATCGCAGCATAAGCTTCTCCCTTGTCTTCAAAACTAATAAAAGTTTCAGCAGGGACGCCCTCTAATTGCGACTCCACTCGAGAGCGAACACTCTGAGCTAATTTCAAAGGGGTGTAATTTTCGATATTAACGCCACAACCCCCAACGATTTTTTGGCTCATACCCATCTTTTGATAGAGGTCTCTATTGCCAATTTCTAAAACAGAGTGCTCATATTGAGTCATGAGATCCAATGAAGCCTCTTCTTCAGAGGACAACCAATGGCTAGACATATGAGAAATTGTCCGTTCAAAAGTCGTCAATTCTCCTTCAAGCTCATCTAAAATCTCGCTGACTTTTTCTAACAAACCGGCTTTTATCTCTGTCACTTTGCTTCGAATCTCTCCCTCAATTTGAGCCTTTGTCTCTGTGAGCAATGCCTCTCTTTGCGCCATGACACCTGTTTTCATCTCGACAATATCTGCTTCTACCTGCGCATCAATCGCCGCTTTTGTTCTATCAACATCAAGGCGTGAACCATGCTCTCTTTTGGCCGACTCCAGCGCCTCTGCGCCTCCTTTTCGAATCATCTCTTCTTGCATCGGGATAACTTCTTCACACTGTTGATTCACTTGCGCTACAAAAGCATCAATGTCTTTTTGTAATTTCTGAACCAGTAACTGGTCATAGTGCGCATTAATTTTTTCTGAAACCATTACCCTCTTTTGAGCCAAAGTTTCACGCACAAGCGCCAGTGTTCTCGATAAACTTTTTGAAGAAACAATCGATTGGAACGCTAAATTTTCAGTCATTGAATCAAGATCTATGCCACTTTGTATCCTGGCAGAACCTGCCTCTCCAAATATCACTTCAAAAAAGCATATTTTTCCGACAATGGGGCTAACAGTCTGGGCTTCAATTTGTAATTGACGAACCAAGATCTTCGCCACTTTATTAAAGGTTTCTATTTGAGCTTCTTCGTCCATGGCAATATCAGGCGGTAATTGTGGTGAAACCAGTGCAATAACGGCGGGTCTTAACAACGCAAAATCATCGTACTCCAATTTGTCATGATCGAGTGCCTCACGAATCACTCGATCAAATTCAGCGCGTCCTGGGCTTGCAGCATCTCCCAAAGTTTTCAATAAGTCTGCCAAAGTTAATTGGACTGGAAAATATTTAGAGTAACGCACAGGAATGGGCGGCAGCACAGGAGGAAACTCTGCCTGCTCTGGGGATGGAATGGATTCCAGATCAAGCTGACGCCCCATGGACTTATAAGTATTAATTAGATAACACAAGAAATTAATCACACCGAGCATTTGAAAATAATCGCGGCAAAACGGCAGCTTGGGCATCACATCATGGACAGATTTTGCCATTTGTTTATAGACCGATTGTAATTTTTCAAACTCTTCTGGCGGTGTTCCATTTAGCTCTGTCTCACGACGAAGTAGCTCTGCATAATCTGGTCTTAAATCTACGGAGTGCTCAACACGAAAATCAGGATCGACCATAAAAGTATCACCCGATTTTTGGACTTCTCCTCGCTCTGAAATAATTCTAAAAGACGTCATGAATTTCATGCCATATTTCGACGCATCTTCGCCTTCTGCTAAGTGATCTAATTTTTCTCTTTGTAATAATTCTCTGGAGGACACATATTTAATTCCATGGGCTTTGGCAATAGCTTTGATATCCATCACATGCTGACGCAAGTATTCAAGATCATGATTGCGTGTCTTGTGCCAGTCGCGGAGAAAAGCGATGTCATAGGTTCCGCCGTTTAAAAAACTTTTTAAGAAATAATCTAGATACCCAATCACCTCACCCACTAAAGTATTTTGATAAGCAGGATGTAAAACAGGATATAGCTCGCCCTCGTCATTAAAATGCAAGCTAAAGAACGGAAAAGTCTCATGAATAAAAATAGCCTGGGTCAATTCGCGAATCAGCTGTCTTAATTGGGCTGATTCAAAGGGGACACGGCCATATTTTAATTTCATCGCGATGGCGGTTCTTTCACACATGACATCTTCAACGCTATTGCGAAGCCCTTTGAGCAAGCCAACCGATGTTGCAACGCCTCCGATATCATTACAAAGTTTTGAAAGCACTCTTAACTCTCGAGAGTTATAGGCATTGTAGGAACCCACTAAGCCTGTCGACTGAAGCAGAGAGGCAAAATCACTGGTGCTATAAGCGCCTGAAGCGCCTAAAAAAGCATTGACCTTGCTAATCACACTCGCCACGGTCCAAAACATATTTCCAGCTTCAGCACTTAAAGCCATTTTCAATGCTTGTGTAATTTCACTGGAGGAATAATTCGGCCGACCCAAGTAGTCAACTTTTGTACCCCCTTGATCATAAGCATTGCCTGCTATGTCTAATCGATGTCCATAGCGATCAGTGCGATTACCAAAAGAGTCTATGGTATTGCCCCATAGATCCGTAGTCGTTTGAGCGCCAAACATGCGCTCCGTAAAACAAGCAATCGGATCACTGGGTCTTGTGTTAAAACCCAGCAAAGCACTAACACCCGTCAAGTGATCAGCGCCAATGTTATAACCCCTATCAAAACTTAAAGCCTGAATGCCGCTGGGGCGATCAAATAAACTAATCGGTGAGGCATGGTGTTGATGTAGAAAATTAAAACTCATACTAAACGGCGATGGCTGAGCGCCCATCTGACGCGCGATATGAGACTCCATGGCGTTATTATGAAATAAGCTATTTCGAACTTGGGGTGTGATGGAAGGTGGGGCAGGCGGTGCGGGAGGCACGGGAGGTGTTGGAGTAGGATTATGATCAACGGGTCTTCTTTGAAATAAAGGTGCCGCATCCACAGGAACCATCGGCATAAAACCATCCTCAGTCGGTCGTTGTATGCGAACCAAATTTTCAAGCAGATTTCTGCCAGTATTTGCAACAGAATCGATGGCTCTACCAACCGCCAGCGAAATATCATTCCAGACAGAGCCTTGAAAAACATCGGCCTGTGCAGGGGTTAACGTTGGTACTGAGCCACGACTTGAACGCACGTTATAAACCAAAGCAGGTAATGCACTACTACCCGCTTTATAACCAACGATAGCTCCAGCAAGGCCACCCACGAAACCACAGCCCGCCCATCCAAGAGGCCCACCTAGCCCACAGGCTATGACACCCCCCTCTGCACCTGCGGCACCAAAAGCTGCAGCACCAGACCACCCACCGACAACTCTCGCTGTCTCATTGACTACATAATCATAATTTCCAGTGGCTCGACTGCCCACAACAGAGCGATAAAAGCTAACAACATCGACCCCGAGGCCCAGTGCTGTCGCACCTCGAGCCGTTGTTCTTAACCCTTGGTACCAGCCAGAACTCAAAACATTGCTCATCGTCAGCCGACGATTAAAACCTGGGTTTGGAATAAACTTTTCACTTAATGTACGGGTGCAACTTGCATCATCCCAATCAGGATCACTATAGGTATGTTCACTGGTTATTTTGACTTTCCAAGCACCTTCAATATCTGAGGGTTTAATTTTTCTTGGAATGGCCATCTCGCGTTCTTCAAGAAAGATTGCAAGATCCTCTGCATTGAAAGTATCAGGAACGATACCTGGCAAACGCGCACCAACATTGACTGCATTAGGGGGTAGCTGAATCTTGTACACATAGGAAGTGCCTCTAGCACCCTTAGGAAAACCAACAGCAACGTCCCTAGATGCAGATGTTGAAACATAGCCACTTTGATTCCAGTAGTTTTCTCCAACCGGATTGACGTGCTTAAAAAGATCCATCTTAGAACCATGTGACTCAAACCCAGTCTGATATATTGTTCCTGGCTTGCGCACTGCCCCCCTGTATCCTGTTGAGATCTCTGAATCAACTAATTTTCCCTCAACATATACAACACCGGGAACCGCACCTTTTCTATCTGAATCACGCCCTGACACACCCACTCCCCCATTAAAATTTTTATAAAGCGGGGCTACTTTCTCATAGACAAAATAAAAATAAAAATACGTGATGAATAAATATTAAAATCTTTATTTTATTTTTCAGGTAAAGAACCAAATGAAAAAGAATTTTCATTCAAAAAAATAAAAATAAATCACATATAAATTTTTTAATAACTCATAAGAAAAATTTTAAATTTATCTCAGCGCGACCTACCCCTGCTTTTATTCATCGACTGCCCCTGAGAATTGCCGCTACCCACTTTTCTCTCAATTTTCTCAATCTGAGCTAACGCCTCTCCCATCACATCCCGGCTGAGATTCCCCTGTTTAATAGCCGCTCGAATCTCAGAGTTATCCATTTGCGAAAGCATTGGAACATCTGCCTGTTCAGACAGCGCATCCCAACGCTCAGGTTTTTTTAGCTCCTTAACGATGGCTCTTTGCTCTTGCTCAATAACCTCTATTTTTTCATCCAATGTTTTTTGAAGCGCCTCATCCTCTAAATAATTAAATTTCTTAATGCCGGCTTCCATGTATTGCTCATCGAGATCAAACAATCGCCCCATTAACTCAACCGAACTCTTATTTTTATAAAGATCAGGTTTAGCATGCTTGATGGTCTCATCGATGATTTTATTAATCTCTCGCATGTCCACAGAGGCTAATTTTGCTGATCTTAAAAGCACTGGGTAATGAGCCGCTCGGTCTTTTTCAATCTCACTCGCCATTTTAAAAGCCTCATCGAAATCTTTGCGTTGAATCGCATTGACCAGAGATTCCGCCCTCACTAACCTCTCGTGCGCCTTGGAATCACGTTCCAATCTCTCCGGGCTTAAACGATTTTTCTCAATCGCCACCGCCAATACTTCCTTGTTTTGATAGATCTCATGACCCAAGGCGTTTTGTTTAATTTTCAGCTCTTGGAAATCCTCATAGCCTGGATGATCCCAAAGTTTTTGATCTGGGCCTAAAGAAGCTTTGAGTTTGAGATATTCAGCGCGAACCTCTTTTGAAATATCGGCATAAGCCGCCACTTTTCGAGCTTCTTCGCGATTAAAGTTTTTATTTTCTGGCTTGAATGCTCGCTCTGAAACCCGCTCTAAATAAGCCTGATAATTAGTCAGGTAAAGCCAGCTATCAATCACCTTATCTTTCAAGCTGATTTTAGAAGCTGCACGATGGGCCGATTCATCCGCATCAAATCCACGCCGAATGCCAAACCCTAATGGGTAATCGATAATAGCGTCTTTAATGCCAACCCGAGATAAGCTGGTTTTTAAAGCCTCTAAAGATCGATGGAACTCTTTGGATACAAAAACTTGAACATCCGATTTATGCCTCGACAAAGCCACATACGCTAAATGCCGATCCCAGCCATAGCCGTCAACCTGAACAAAGACTTGATCTTTTGTCACGCCCTGGGTTTTATGAACCGTCGCTGCATAACCATAGGTAAAATGCTCATACTCTTTGGCTGAGAATTGAATGGCTTTTCCATTGTCTAATCTCACCGAAATCTGATTGCCAGAAACAGCCGTCACAGATCCGAAGCTACCGTTTCTTACACCCAGCGGCTTATTATTTTTTAAGAATAAAAGCCGCTCATTGACGCCCACTTCTAAAGCTCGGCCATCCAGTTTGAAAATCTTCGGATCCCTAATCCAGCCTTGTTTTACAATTTCTTCACGGGCTAGAAGATTTAATTCAGCCACGCTCTTGTTTTGATGCGCCAAGATAATTCTGTTCTGTAAATTTTCGAGGCTTAAATCACTCGCCCATCGGCTCACTAAATCTTGTGAACTTTGAATCTTATCTTCTGAAAAATGGATATGACCTGCTTGATGGTAATAATCCAGCGCCCTGCCCGTCTGTCCATTGGATAAATTACCCGTCGCAATTCGATGCGCCTCAATTTTTTGCCTCAGGATTTCATCCATTTCGACAAAATCAACGGTGCTCATTAAAGATTTTAAGCCTGACCCTGCGCCTAACGATTGGGTTTGTTCTAAGTCCCCAATCACTGAAAGTTTGGCCCCTGCTTTTGAAATGGCATTCACTAAAATCGCCATATCATCGCTGTCGGTCATTCCCGCTTCATCCATCACGACGATGTCGTTGGCATCTAATTTTAAATAGCCCCGATCCAGGCGATATTTAAAAGCGTGGAGCGTATGGGAAGAAATGCCTGCATCATTTTCTAATCCTTCCGCGGCAATCCCTGAGAGCGAAACCCCATGAACTTTGAATCCAGAAGCCTCCCAAATATCTTTGGCCACTTTCATCATATAAGTCTTCCCAGTCCCGGCTTTACCGACGACTAAGCTCAAATATCCACCTAAGACAATCGCTCTCAAGGCCTTATTCTGTGAATTATTCAACCCGTATTTCGCAATTTTCTGTTCGACTAGTTTTTGATTCACCACATGGGAAGACTTCAAAGAAAGCTTTTCAGCCTGATCCAGCATCTTGGCTTCTTGTTTGAATCGATAAATAGTCGTGTAGTGATTTCGGCCATCTTCACCAACGCCCAAATTAATTAAATGCTCATGGGCTTTAACCTTGGCAAAGAGATTTAAAAATTCCTCATGCGACTCCGCTTTCTCATGAATGGTTTTTTGAATATCTCGCTCAGAAAAAACAGCATACTTGGACTCTAAATTTCGAACTAATTGATCTATTTCTGCTTTAGATATTTCGACCTTCTCAGGTAAATATTTATGAATCTCATAGGCCAAATGATGAGCATGAAAACGCTCCTGGGTCTGAGCCACCTTGTGCAACAAGGCCTCAGGATTTTCATGAATATGCGCATAATTTTGAGACCGGATCTCTTTATTCATAGCAACGCGCTCTAATTCAATCCCGCGTTCGTTCATGTTTTTAGTGCCAATACCTTCATGAATACTGGGCTGAAGGTCAACGCCTTGATCGACAAAACTGCGATGGTCAATCTTGGTCTCAAAGCCAAACATTTTCAGATTCAAATTGGCGTAGTTCGCCCACTCAGCTCTGAGTGAATTCAAAAATTCTTTGCTGTTCCACTCTCGAACTTTTAACCCAAAACCCTCTTGAACGAGTTCACGCATGCTTAGCATGACATGAACGTGAGGGTTGCCGTCTTCCCAGTGAATCGCGAAATCCGCAATCATGCCCTTCTCAACAAATTGATCTTTGATAAAGGCTCTAGCCAAACATAAGTTTTGAGTTTCATTCAGTTCAATGGGTAAAGAAAATTCAAATTCACGCGCCAATTGGGCGTCTTTTCTTTTTTCAGAGTGTTCAACTTTGTTCCAGAGGGTTTCAGAGGCTAGGTGCGTTTTTTCAAAATCTTCTTCTGAAGAAGACGCAATAGATTTAGCCCAGGAAGGCGCATTATCAGGAACGATCACTTCGCAATGAATGACATTTTGTTTGCTCGAATAATTATGAGTCTCGCCTAAATTCTCATCAAACATCTTTGTGGCATGACGATAGGCAGCCGCTTTTACGGCACTTCTTCCGTCTGAACGCTTAATGATTTTTGCTGTGAAGTGATAAATGGCCATAACGCCGATCACTCTACATAAGAAGCACAACATTTCAAAGAAATGTATAAGTGCGCATTTTCTTAAAAATCAAAATGACCGTGATCTCATTTCATGAGATCTAAAAATTCAAAAGAATTTTTATCAGATTCTGCTTCGCAGCTATTTTATTTTTTTGTTATCTAAGTCAGATTGTGATTCAATTTTCTAGCAACCTTCTTTTACTTAAGATGCGGCTCTTTAATAGGGCCTTAGGAATTACAAAAATGCCAAACGAAAAATCGATGACACGACGTAAAATCTCTTTCCAAGAAAAGCGGTCCAAGCTTCAAGATGAATTAAAAGCCATGAAGCAAAGACTGATTGCTATCGAAGAGAAACGCAGAAACGAGCTGGGTGAGCTCTTATTAAAATGTGGCTTGGCGGATTATGACGATTCTGTTTTAGAGTCAGAATTCAAAGCAATTTCTGAAAAATTACAGGCAATGAAAAATTCAGCCAAAGAAATTTCTGCATGAATACCGCTGAAGAACTGATTAAAACCAAGCAAAAGATTGCCAGGCTTCAGTCCAAATTAGCCTTGCAATCCAAGCATGAGAGAAAGGCAGATACTCGCCATAAAATTGAATTAGGCGGCTTAGTGATTAAAGCCGGTTTAGGCGATGCTTCCAAAGCCATTGTCTTAGGAGCCCTGCTTTCAGCCATGGAACAAATCCAAAGAGAACCGGAAGCTCAGAATCTATTTAAGCTCAAAGGCGAAGCGGCGTTTATGGGGTTTTAATTACGCCAAAACCTCTGCAACTGTCTTAATCTCCACAATCCGACTCATGATACTCAGTGAACTATTTTGATCTTCTTCGCTATGTGCCGCACAAGCATCTTTAACAATAGTCACTGAATAATTTCGATCATGACCATCTCGTGCTGTTCCTTCGACAGCCATATTGGTAGAAACCCCACACAGGATTAAATTCTCAATTTCATTGGCATTCAAAATGTAAGCGTCACAGCAACCCCATCTACACCGCCTAATTTTTCTGTTTAAGATGCTGCTCCTGTTCAATCACAGGAGATTTTTTATGAGACTAAAAGATATTGATGAAGCGGCTTGGAGTGCGCTTTACGCAGAATGGAAAGCATCCAAA
>CAMCUU010000032.1 GCA_945879065.1 Francisella tularensis subsp. holarctica | reverse complement strand
TGAAAAACGGGAAGTCATAATTAATTATTGAAATTCGCGATCTAAATTGAAACTTTTCGCATAAAAATTCAAAAAAATGAGCATTTTTTGCCTCTATAAATTTTTTTGTTTTTATCGCGCTAAATTTCTGCAGTTTTCAACGGGGCCTGGTTGTAATTCTTCTGAACTCGCACTATTTGCTCTGCTTCGTGTATCAGTCTCAAGAACAGCATAAGCACCACCAACCATCTGTTGTTGATCAGGTGCGGTTCCCTCATGAGAAGCTGAACAACATTTTCTCATGCAAGCTCCCAATGCATAGCCAGTATTAGACATACAGGCCAAACAATCTAATTCAACTTGGTAAGGACGACCAGCCTCACCCTTACACCCGCTATAACACCCAAGGGCAACACCAGCTGCAATCAAAGAAACCAAGCAGCCACCAGCAACGCCAAATCCCACTTCCAAACCTGACATATTCAATCTCCTTTTTATTTTTTAAATTTTCAAAACAAATTTTAAAAAATAAAACTTAGAGCTTGCTTAGGAATAAAGCTGAATTAGCTGAATATAAATGAGGGATAAAATAAGAAAGAAGATAAAAAAAAGATGGTGCCCGGGGCCGGAGTCGAACCGGCACGGAGGTATAAGCTCCGAGGGATTTTAAATCCCTTGTGTCTACCGATTTCACCACCCGGGCAGTGGAATTAGAGCGGGCTAATTACCCATAAAAAAATAAAATAATCTAAAAACTTAAAAACCATACAACTGGAGGCTGGGGTCGGAATCGAACCGGCATCAACGGATTTGCAGTCCGCTGCATAACCACTCTGCCACCCAGCCATGGAGCGGGAAACGAGACTCGAACTCGCGACCCCAACCTTGGCAAGGTTGTGCTCTACCAACTGAGCTATTCCCGCAATGAAAGTGTACCTGTATTTGGTGGGCCGTCCGCGACTCGAACGCGGGACCAATTGGTTAAAAGCCAACTGCTCTACCGACTGAGCTAACGACCCCATCCAAAGACCGGGGCATTATACATATCGACTAACCCATTGCAATACTTACAAAAGACTTGTTGCTAATTTTTTTTAATGAGCAAGAAAAGCGTTATTTATGATTATTTAATCAAGATGTTTAACAAGTTAATAAAACTTATTTGAAGCACACAAAATATTTTTTAAAAAATGGATATACACCCGTTGTATCGATTTTTTTGTTGGGTTAAAGTCCACCCGAATTCGTCGTTTAAACCAAGACATTGTTCTGTAATAAATGCGCGATTCAATAACGATTATTTATCTATATAGAAGTTATCAAGGTCCTAACGTGTCAACACCAAAAAGCTTAAAAATATTCATGCTTCATTCAGCCCTGCTGATGGTTGGTTACGTTTCTATTAGATATTCACTCGCGTTATTTTTAACTAGAAACAATATCCCTGTGGATGACAGCTTTACTATTGTGACATCGGCTTTTGCCATTCAGGTTTTATTCTGTTTCTTTTGGGGCTACATTTTGAAAAAAATCCCCTCTCCTAATCATAATCGTTTAGTGGTCATTGGTGGTTTTATTTCAGTCGCTGGCGCTTTTATTATTTCGACGCTTTATTATTTCGAGTTCATGCTAATTTTTGGCATCGCGACTTATATCGTCGGTATTAGCTTATATATTGTGAACTTTCAGGCTTTAACCAATGCGTATCCGGTCGATGATCAGACCAGAACTTACTTTAATCAGCAGATTTTTATTTGGACTAATTCAGGAGCCCTTCTCGGCTTGCTGATTGGCTCTTGGCTCACGGCTTTTGTAGCTGAGTGGTTTCCTCAAGCGCAATATCCCGTGCTCTATTTATTAAGCTCCCTTTCTATTTTGCTATCTCTCCATCTTTTGGAAACTAATAAAGATGCATTGACCCATATTGAAGATACGGACAAAAAAACTTTTCTATTTTTCAATAATCCCAACTGGCTGCCTTTGTTTATTTTTCTCATGATTGCCGTTGCTTTTATCTTAATAATTGCCCCTACTTTGACGCGCGTTCTAGTTATTGGCGCTTTTTTTATCGCTTTTTTCTGGGAAGCTTTTTACGGGAAGCTTAATAAACATCAGCAAGCAAAATTATGGATGGCCGTTGCTGGAAATATCGCTTATCGGATTTCTATTGTCGTTCTTTATGTCGGCCTCAGTGTTTTTATTGATCAAACTGGCTCAGATTCCAAAGTTGCTGGGCATTCGAATATTCCCTCTTTGCTTTTCTATATGTTTGATCCTGTCGCCAATATTTTAAT
Source organism: Francisella tularensis subsp. holarctica (assembly GCA_945879065.1). Classification (GTDB taxonomy): domain Bacteria; phylum Pseudomonadota; class Gammaproteobacteria; order Francisellales; family CACEW01; genus CAMCUU01. The sequence continues at coordinate 20,612 of CAMCUU010000032.1, read as the reverse complement.
GGGAACGATTGTTATTAAATATTTACAACGGTTTTTATCCAATAGCTCTTATATTTTTATAGGGACTTTATTAGTTGGCTTAGCTTTTTTATTCCCAGCAGCTGGGTCTTTAATTCAAGGCGCGGTCTCTAGCATCCCCAGCTTATTTATTATTTTGGCCATTATTATTTTTGGTTCTGGAGAGTTTTTCTTAGCGCCCGCCCTCACGGCTCAAATGCTGTCTCTTGCACAACAACCTTCAGATCTTCGTTATTATTCTGGCTTAATGCAGCTTTGCAGTGCTGCGGGTTTAATTTTGGGTTATTACATTATTTCAACAGCAGCGAGCACAGCCACTTCACCCGCCTGGTTCACAGAATCTCAACTCTGTGCCTGGCATGGTTGTCTAATTATTACACTGTCCATTTTTATGATGATCGCTTCTTATTTCTTAAAAAAATCTGGAAAAAATAATCAAAATAATCAGGGGGCTCTGCATGGATAGCATGAGCAACGCAAGGGCTTTTGATAACAGCGTGGGTAGTAGCATGAATAGCAGCATGGATAGCAGCTATAAATTAATGACTAATAAAAGTTTAAATTCCCAGACCGTCAAAATTTTGAGCTGGAAAGATGTCAAGAAAAAAGTCTTATCTCTTAACCCCTCTCTAGGCTCTGAGATTGATCAAGTCAAAGGCGTCGATGATTTTAAAGTCATCGTAGCCACTTACCCTTTTGGTGCACCCATTATTAGAAAAGGCTTGTTTTTCTTAAATCTTGACGGGGATTTTGTCAGCTATAAAAACAGCGCCATCCCTCATGAAATTAGGGATTTATTAGACTACACCTGGCTAGGCATTCCCTTTGGAATGGTGCTGCACAATACGTTTGAGTCCCATGTGGATATCCCATCCCATACGATTCCTCTTTTTTTATTACCTGCTGGCAGAACTTTTTCTTTATTAACTATTTTTGAAAAAAAAGGTGCTTCTCATCATATTGTTGGCGCTCAATCTGCTACAGCGGGCTGTCGCTCTTTAATTACTTTACCATCCATTGCTCATGCTCAATACAGTGAAAGACTTTCTAAAAAATTTCATTTTGATAACAGCATTTGCCCTAAAGAATTACCAGAACAATGGGAGTTATTTAAAAATATTTCCGAGTCTAAATCTTTTAGAAGCTCCTGGAATTGCGAACTTCTATTTTTCTCAAAAGATTTTATTGACGCTTTAAAAACAGAACGAAATCTTAGAGAATATTTACTGGACTTTGCCTGGAATGGCATGGCTTTTAAGCGACACCAGGCACTCTATGATTTGGTTTTTTCAACATTTGTGGAGGATTGCCTACCTCTTTCTATTCGCAATTCGGCCCCTGTTATTGAAACAGCAAAACACATTTTAAAAATTGCTTTAAAACAAGCACCCGCTTACACCCCCTGTGTTTCCGAAATGGCAGGACCCATCTCTGGATTCATGAAAGCTTTAATCGAGGTCTATCGAATTCGTTATTACTGGCCTCTATTTATGGAGCTCGGTTTTTTCGATGATTTAAAACCTGTTTATTACTCTCTGCAGAAACATACTTTCTTACATACCATTCCACAGAAGAATGCGACTAATAATAAAACAATCATAGAACTGAAAGAAATAAAGGAAATTATCGAGCTCTTTAGACAGAAAGTGCTTGATCAAGAATTGCCGATTTCCCTCAAAGGAACGGCACTCTACAAAATGTTCAAAGACGTGGAATTCGACTACTTCCATCCTCATACCAATGAGAATGGAATCATCAGTGATATTGGGCAGTTAGCTTTAGAGGACAAGCGTTTTTTAAAGTTGACAGATAAGTTTACTGCCGAGAAGCCATTTGACTTCCCTGTGAAGTCTATTTTCTTCAACGGTTGTATTCGTATTCGTCCAGCACTTAATCCGTCATAAATAATAATTAGAGGTTTACTATGAAGTTATATTCAATCGCTTTAAATTCAGAACTTGCTCATGATTTTTCTTCTTGCTACGCAGCAGAAATGCTTACATGCTAGTGGAAAGACAAGAGCAAAAATAAAACAGTAAAACTAAAAATGTCCATTGTTAACTTAAAGATTCCAGAAGCGCTTTTAAAATTCACGGCGGGTAAAAACGAGCTAGTACTTGAGATACATTCTCTCTCTCAGTTACAAAGCTCGCTTTTACAAGTCGCACCGTCCTTGCATGAAATTATTTTCATTCGTGGAACTGCACAGCCCTGCGGCTTTGTGAATTTTTATTTAAATGGCCAACTGGTTTCTGACCAACTTCAGTCTTCTCTACCCCTTTTAGACCCTAGCCAGATTGATCTTGTGGCTGCGGTCTCTGGGGGTTAGAGATGGCTGAATTCAATACTGGACTAAACACTGGCTTCACTCAGGAAGAGTTACAGCGTTACGCCCGGCATTTTGCCGTCGAACGGATTGGTGTAGCAGGCCAAAAAAAAATAAAAAACAGCTCTGTGCTTTTAATTGGCGCGGGTGGCATCGGTTCACCTGCGGCTTTTTATCTTACTGCCGCTGGCATTGGACACTTAGGAATCCTAGACGACGATCGCGTTGATCTTTCCAATTTACAACGCCAAATTTTATACAGCACGGCTGATTTAGGTTGCTTAAAATCAGAACAAGCAGCCCAAAAATTATTAACTCAAAATCCCCATATAAAAATTACTTCTTACCCTATAAGACTTAACGCTTCTAATGCCCTCAGTATTTTTAAATCTTTTGATTTAGTCATCGACGGCTCAGATAATTATCCCACTAGGTACTTAGTCAACGATGCGTGCGTCACTCTTAAAATACCCTTGATATCCGCCAGTATTTTTCAATTTTCAGGCCAAATAGGAGTTTTTAATTTAAATCTAAACAATTCAAATCACGCCAACCCTATTCAAACCGCCTGTTATCGCTGCCTATATCCCACCCCGCCACCTACTGAACTTATTCCTAACTGCGCGATGGCAGGAGTCTTAGGCGTGGTCCCTGGAATTTTAGCCACCATGGCTGTCTCTGAAGCTTTAAAAATTATTTTAAATTTTCCAGAATCCAAACCCCAGCTCATTATCTATGACACTTTAGGGCCCAGCTTAAAAACTTACGCTCTAGAAAAAAATCCTCACTGTGAAATTTGCGCTCAAAATAAAAAATTTCTGGAGCTTAATAACTTTCAATTAAAAATAAATAATTCCTGCCAGATCCATACGTCTCAAAATTTATCTTCAAATTTAAACTCAAACCTACCTACCCCCATCTCAGCACAAGAATTAGCCGACTGGTTTAAAAATAAAGATCAAAATAAAAATAATTTTTACTTATTAGACGTCCGTGAAAGCTGGGAACGAGAGATTAATTCTATTCAACCTAGTCTTCATATCCCTCTGGGGTATTTACATCCAGATAATTTAAACAACCCAGATAATTCAGAGCTTTTAAATATCCTAGCTCACCAAAAAACAAGCCCTCTTATTATTTACTGCCGATCAGGCGCTCGCAGCCAAAAAGCAGGGATTAATCTAATCCAAGCGGGCTATTCCAATATTTATAATCTTGAAGGCGGAATCTTAGCCTGGGAAAGCCTGTAAAAATCCTGTAAAAATTAAATTTTTATATTTTGGATTTATATAAATGATTCGGAGATGTCTGATCTGTTGGATAAATCACTATTTCAGCAATATTCACATGCGGGGGTCTTGTCAAAACATAAATAATATTATCAGCAATGTCTTCTGGTTTGAGCGGATTAAATTGGGCATAAAAATCATCGGATTTTTTCTTATCTCCACCCCATCTCACTTCTGAAAATTCCGTATGCACCGCCCCAGGCGCAATATCAGTCACTCTTAACCCAGTGCCTAATAAATCTAATCTTAAACTTTTACTTAAAGCTCTCACGGCATGCTTGGTCGCGCAATAAACATTACCACCAGGATAACAATCATGCCCAGCTACAGAGCCAATATTCACAATATGTCCAGATTTTCTTTCCAGCATTCCAGGTAAAATAAAATTAATCATATTAAGCAAGCCCTTAATATTCGTATCAATCATAATATCCCAGTTATCCAACTCACCTTTTTGAATAAGATCACTAGTCAGCCCCAGCCCTGCATTGTTAATTAAAATATTAATATTTTTAAAATCATTAGGTAAATTATTTAAACTAGTTTTAATTAATTCTCTATCTCTAATATCCGCTTTGATTAAAGCTATTTTTACCCCAAATTTTTCGACTAATTCTTGTTTTAAACTTTCTAATCTTTCTTCTCTTCTAGCCAATAAAATTAAAGTCGCTCCCAGCCCACCCGCCTGATAAGCCAGAGCTCTTCCAATACCACTGGTTGCTCCCGTGATTAAAATAATTTTATTTTTTAAATCCATTTTTATTATTTCCCTAAAATAATTTTTCGACCCATTTGATTCGCAATGGCTAAATCATGGGTCACTATAATTAAACTCATGCCCGTATTTTTATTTAAATCTAATAATAAATTTAAAATCTCTTGGGCATTCTTAGCATCTAAATTTCCAGTTGGCTCATCGGCTAAAATACAAGCAGGCTTATTAATTAAAGCCCTCGCAATAGCCACTCTTTGGCGCTCACCGCCTGATAATTCAGCAGGCTTGTGTATCTCTCGATCTAGTAAATTAACTTGCTTTAATAAATCTCTCGCCCGTTTTTTTAAATTTTTTAAATTTCGTAAATTTTTATTAGCACTTAATAAACCCGGCATCATGATATTTTCCAGGGCAGATAACTCTGGCAATAAATGATGAAACTGATACACAAAGCCTAAATACTGATTTCGCAAAGCCGCTCTCTGATTGGCATTTAAGCCCTCCAAATTCTGATCACAGACTCTAATTTCACCAGAACTGGCTTGATCTAAGCCACCTAATAAATGCATCAAGGTACTTTTTCCAGACCCTGAAGAGCCCATAATTGCAAGGGTTTCTCCAGCAAGCATGTCTAAATTAATATTATTTAAAACAGGCGTTTTTAAATTTCCTTCGTGAAAAATTTTATTAATATTTTTCGCGGAAATAATTATTTTATTATTTTTACTATTCATATCTTAAAGCCTCTGCGGGTAATATTTTCGAGGCTCTTATTGCCGGATAAATCGTCGCTAATAAGCTTAATAACAGCGAAATACCAATAATTATTAATACATCACTGAGCTTTAAATAAGACGGGACAAAATTAATATAATAAATATCTGAAGATAAAAATTGAATATGAAAAATCTCTTGAATTAAATTAACTAATCCAGTGATATTAAGAGATAAAAAAACCCCAAAAATAACGCCTAAGAACACCCCGAAAGCCCCAGTAATAAAACCCTGGATCATAAAGATTCGAATTAAAAAACCAGACCTGGCACCCAAGGTTCTCAAAATAGCAATATCCGATTCTTTATCTGTCACCATCATGACTAATTGGGACAGCATATTAAAAGCTGCTACGGCGATGATTAAACATAGAATTAAAAACATCATCACTTTTTCCATTTTCAAAGCCTGGAAAAAATTTTGATTCTGATAAGTCCAATCAAACGCATGATCAGATAAGGGCAATTTATTTTGAAGCCAGGTCACCATATTTCCAGATTGGTATAAATCTTTTAATTTCAGCTGGACCCCACTCACAGAACCTTCTGGCATTTGTAATAACTTACCCAAATCTTGAATATTAACTAGGCCATAAGAGCTATCGTATTGATAACCAGTCTTAAAAACACCCAGGACCTTAAAAACTTTAATTCTAGGAATAAATCCAACAGCTGAAAGACTTGCCTTAGGGACAATCACACTCACAGGGTCCCCTATACCCACCCCTAAGTTACTAGCTAAATCTTCACCCAAAATAATTCCAAAACTTCCAGGTTTTAAATTATTTAAATCACCCTCAACTAGGCAATTCGCAATGGGTGAAACACTGGGCTCTAAGTTGGGATTAATACCCTTGAGCATGCCAAAATTAGGATTGCCCTCTGTACTAATCATGGCTTGCGTTTGTATAAAAGGCGCAAAACTTTCTATTTGAGAATTAGTTTTAATAAGGCCTAATAAATCTTCCCAACGATCTAAATCACCCCCACCCCAGGGGGCAATAGTCACTTGGGGCACAAGGTTTAACATTCTGGTTTTAATCTCTCGATCAAAGCCATTCATAACTGACAACACGGTAATTAAGACCATCACACCGAGAGCAATGCCTAAAATAGAAACCCAGGAAATAAAAGAAATAAATTTATTTCTGGATCGAGAGCGCGTGTACTTCAAACCCAAATAAAGAGAGAGGGGACGGTAAATCACAACAGGGTCCTTATGAAATTTAAGGGCGGGATCATAAGATCAGCTAACTAAGATTTCAATTTTAAATTTCAAATTTTTAAATACACTCTTTCGTACCCGTTTTATTCAATTTATTAAAAAAGACTAAGACCTACCATGTTCAAAACCAGCTTATTTTTTAAAACTTTTATTTTAATTTTTATACTCTCTCTATTTTTTTTCGCCTTTTCTTATCTGGAAAAAGAGCAGGCTAAGCAAGAATTTAATCTTCTAATTAGCCAATTGATTCAGGCTAACCCAGAGATCATAAAAACCATTACTTACTCTGATTTAAATACTAATTTATTATGGGCCTGGCAGGGAAAATACGAAGTCACTAATTTAAATATCATGACTAAAAATCCGCTCTATCAACTCACCATCGGCCGTATCGTACTAGATCAACTCCAGCTCCAGCCAGTTAATAATATTCACTTAAAAATTAATGACATTTTTTTTAAAAATTTAAATATTTTAATACCCCAGCTGCCCTCTGATTTTGATTTGTTTTTAAATTTAGATATTCACTACAGCAATCTAAATAACCCAAATCTAAATAACCCAAATATAAAAACTCAAAAACTTTTAATTCATCTGGAAATCATGGATGGGCTTACCCCTTTACAAACTCGAGATTATTTTTATACCAGCCAAAATCCTAGCCAAGATAATTTAAAAACTAATTTAAAAACTAATTTAAAAATTCAGGGCAATGATTTATTAAAAATCTTTAATTTTTCAAAACCTGAGCGCTCTAAAATTACTAATAACCCAGATCTTAATTCCAGTAATTTAAATAAATTAAATAAAGCTAATCAAAAAAATAAAGATAAAAATACGACCCAAGCGCTTTATCAAATAACACTTCAAAAAGAGCTAAATAATCTCAACCAGCTTGCTTATTATTTTAAAATTATCCAAGACTCTCCAGCGTATCAAGCAGCGCTTGCATATCTTCAGGGAGATCAATCTCAAATTCTAATAACTCGCCCGTCCTAGGATGTGCAAAGCTTAAAGCATAAGCACAGAGGGCTTGGCGCTTGAAATTTCTAAATTGTTTTAATACGGCTTCATCAGCGCCCTTAGGCATAAAAACCCTGGGGCCATAAATTAAATCCCCAAATAGCGGAAATTTTTTATGCGCCATGTGAACTCTAATTTGATGCGTTCTTCCAGTCTCTAATCTTGCTTCTATTAAAGTATGATTTGAAAACTGCTCTAAGACTTCGCAATGCGTAATGGCTTCTTTACCTAGGCCTTTAGAGACAACAGCCATCTTTGTTCTGTCTATAGGATGCCGACCCATAAAAGTTCTAATAGTCATGTGAGATTTTAAAACGCCATTAACCAAAGCTAAATAGCGCCTGGAAATTTCCCGATCTTTCATCATTTGAGTTAGCTTTAAATGAGACTCTATGGTTTTTGCAATGATTAATAATCCTGAAGTGTCTTTATCTAAGCGATGAATAATGCCCGCCCGAGGCACTTTAATACTGTCTGGCAAATAATATAAAAGACCATTTAACAAAGTCCCTGTTCTATTTCCAGCGGCTGGATGAATCACTAGCCCAGCAGGTTTATTAATCACTAACAAATCCTGATCTTCATAAATAATATCTAGATCTATTTCTTCAGGCAGATCTTCTTGCAGATCTAATAATTCAGCATCTAGCTCTAATAATTGCCCGGCTTTGACTTTGTCTTTTATTTTGGCTTCTTTGCCGTCTAACAATAACTCTCCAGATTCAATCCAATCTTGAATCTTATTTCTGGAATAGTCTGAAAAAATCTTTGCGGCTGCGGCGTCTAGCCTCATTCCTGACAAGTCTTCTGGAATCTCAGAAGAAAGTTCGATCTGCATAAAAAATACTCGTGTAATTATAAAATTATTAAAATAAAAAAAGAGTTTACCTGGCCCGAGGGTTCTTTCAAAATCTTTCTAAAAATTATTTTTAATTTTGTGTTTTCATTGATGTAAAGAAACGTGTAGGGGCGGACACATAGGTCCGCCCCTACAGGAACATTACTGCTTTGGGCTAACAGCACATCAACAATGCAGTGACAGAATTCGCGAGATGCCATTAAAACACTTGCTCTCTGTGACTGATTTTTCAGAGTCTGAATTTTTAGAAATCATCGAAAACTGCTTACTAAAAGATGAGGGAATCGCTATGACATTGGCTGAACGGTTAATAGAAAAAGGGCTAGAACAAGGGCTAGAACAAGGTCGAGAAGAAGGACAACAAGAAATTGCTCGCCGGATGCTTTTCGCAGGAATGAATCTCAACACAATTCAAGAAATAACAGCCCTATCAGAAAAAACGCTTTTAGCGCTTATAAAAAAAACTAGAAACTAAAAAAAAACTAAACATAGAATCAGCTAAAGCAGACTGTTAGAATTTGGATTACTTAGTTTCAAATTAAAAATAAATAAAAAACTGTGACGCATTCTTCCAAAAGTTCTTCTAAAAGCTCTTCCAAAAGTCTCTCTAAGCACTTTTCAAAAAATTTCTCAAAAAAACCAACCCTGCGCTCCAGTCAAGGCGCTGGCTTTGAATTATTAGCTCAAAAAAATGAAGCGCTTGAAGATGAAGATCGTGAAGATGGTGAGGATAATGAAGCCGGCGAATTAGAAGTCTTAGATCTAGAAGAGCTGAAAGAATTAGAAAAATTAGAAAACTTAGAAAATCTAGACAATTTAAACACCCACTTTCCAGTAATTAAAAATAATAATTTTCCTGTTCTTTGCCCCGCTTCTAATAAAGCCTTGCCACCCACTCAAAGCTTGGATGCTTATATTTACTCCGTGCATCAAATTCCCATGCTGACGCCTGAAGAAGAGCACATGCTCGCTATGAAATTAAAACATCATGGAGATATTGAAGCAGCACAAAGACTCGTCATGGCTCATTTAAGATTTGTGGTAAAAGTAGCTCGCGGTCTTTCTGGTTATGGCCTTCCCCAGGCTGATTTAATTCAAGAAGGTAATATTGGACTGATGAAAGCGGTTAAAAGATATGATCCAGACGTTGGGGTAAGACTAGTGTCTTTTGCCGTCCATTGGATTAAATCCGAAATGCATGAGTTTATTATTAGAAACTGGCGCTTGGTTAAAATTGCGACGACTAAGGCCCAGAGAAAATTATTTTTTAATTTGCGATCTAAAAAAACAAGACTGGGCTGGTTTACGCCAGAAGAAATTCAAGAAGTGGCGAAAGAATTAAACGTCAAACCCTCTGATGTCATAGAGATGGAACATCGTCTTAATGCCTATGAATCATCGTTTGACGCGCCTGTCGATGCAGACGATGAAGAGCCCAATTACAGCCCCTCTGTGTATCTTGAACACCCTAATGCCAATCCAGAAACCCAAGTTATTGAGCAAGAAATTGAGTCTAAAACTCATGAAAAATTACTCGATGGTTTAAGAAATTTAGACCCTCGCGCTCAAGATATTTTAAAAACAAGATTCTTAGACGATCAAAAAGCAACGCTTCATGAGCTCGCTGCTAAATATAATATTTCAGCAGAACGAGTGAGACAGATTGAAGATCAGGCTTTAAAAACTTTGAGAAAAAAAATATTAATTTAAATCAAATTTTTAATATATTTTTCACCGGCCCAAAAGTCCGTCGATGGTGAATACAAGGCCCATGCTGAATTAATAAATTTCTATGCAATTCTGTCGGATAGCCGCTATGAGACGCAAAGCCATACATAGGAAATTCTTGGTCTAACTCCAGCATCATTCTATCTCTTGTCACTTTGGCAATAATGGACGCCGCTGAAATTTCTGGAATTTTACTATCGCCTTTGACAATGGCTTCTGAGAAATAATTCCAATCGGGAAGCTTATTACCGTCCACTAGTATTTTAATATCTTGAAAGTTATTTAAATTAATTAAATTATTTTTTAAATTCTCTACCGCTCTTTTCATTGCTAATAAGCTGGCTTGCAAGATATTAATTTGATCTATTTCTTGAGCACTGGCTAAACCAACCCCGACAGAGAGTGCCTGCTCCATGATTAAATCAAATAAATATTCTCGCTTTTTTAAACTTAAAATTTTTGAATCTTTGACACCCAAAATACTTTCACCGGGTTTAAATATCACTGCTGCTGCTACAACAGGACCCGCCAAAGGCCCACGACCCGCTTCATCAACGCCGATGATTAAGCAAGACATACTCTATTTCTCCTAAGGCTTTTTGACTGGCTGTGTGATTGATATCCGCCAACATGGCTCTGAGCGTGATTGAAAACTCATGAAGCTTATTTTCACAGCCTAATAAATAAGATTTTCTCATGGCCTGATATAAGTTTTCTTCTTGTAAATCATCTTGTATTAGCTCTTTGAATATTTCTTGGTTTAATAAAATATTAGGAAGACTAATAAATTTTAATTTGATTAATTTTTTCCCTAGCCAATAAGAAAATCGAGATAATCGATAGCAGACTACGGAGGGAATATTTAATAAAGCGGCTTCTAGAGTGACTGTTCCAGAGGCTAAAACAGCCGCTTTAGAATGAAATAAAACTTCTTGGGCCTGGTTATTAATTAAATCAATAGCATTAATTAAATTGGGATGATCATCTTGGGCTTGGTTAATTAAATCTTGAATTAATTTTTTTAAACTGGGTCTGGCGATAGGTAAAATAAATTTTAAATCTGGAAAGTCTGTTTTTAATTTCGCTGCCGAATTTAAAAATAAGGGCAGTAGATTTTTAATTTCAAACGCTCGAGAACCTGGAAGAATGGCAAAATAATTTTGTTTTATATCTAAATCTAAGGGAAATTTCTTGATAATTTTATCAGCCAGAGGATGGCCAATAAACACAGCTCGATGCCCTGCTTGTTGATAAATTTCAGGCTCAAAGGGAAAGATGCACAGGACACTGGAAGTCGCTTTCTTAATTTTTTTAATTCGCCATGGCTTCCAAGCCCAAATACTAGGACTGACATAGTGAATGGTCGGAATATTTTTAGCTTTAATTTTATCTTCGAGCCATAAATTAAAATCAGGAGAATCGATGCCTATTAAAATATCGGGTTTTAAATTTATTATTTTTTTTAATAAAAATTTTCTTAATTTTAAAATACTGGGTAATTTTTTTAAGACTTCTAGAAAACCCATGATGGATAGCTGATCTATATGTGCCCAGGGTTTCAACCCAGCTTGGATCATGAGATCTCCACCCATGCCATAGATTTCTGCTGCTGGGTATTTTTTTTTAATTGCAGCAACTAGGCCTTCGCCAATGGCATCTCCAGAAGATTCTCCAGCTAATAAAACAATGCGCCTGATCACTATCTTAAGATACCGCGCTCAGAAGATTCCATGGATTGAATTAATAAGCCAATGGCGTCTAAAGCTTGGAATAAATCTGATTGTTTAATCTCAGCGTGAAGCTCTTTGAGTTTTTCTAAAGCTTCTACAGCCCGCAAACTTTCACGAAAAATAATTTTATAAGCCCGACGAAGTAATTCTATAGATTCAGCAGAAAATCCTCGCCGTTTTAATCCTTCTATATTTAAACCACAGACCGTTGGCTGATCCGCTCCTGTAATCATCATATAAGGCAAAACATCTTTGGTGACTAGAGAAGCATGGGATAAAAAACTATGAGAACCCACATGACAAAATTGATGAACGGCACAGAACGCACTGATAATGACATGATTTCCTAGGTGCACATGCCCTGCCAAAGTCGCTGAATTGACCAAGATATTATGATCACCCAGAACACAATCATGAGCGACATGTGCATAAGCCATGAATAAATTATCTGACCCTATTTTAGTTTCCTGACGATCCTGAACCGTCCCACGGTGAATGGTGACATATTCACGAACGACATTGCGATCGCCCATAACTAATCTTGTTTTTTCACCGGCAAATTTTTTATCTTGCGGCCCTTCACCAACGGATGCAAATTGAAAAATTTTATTATCTTTACCAATGAAAGACGGCCCCATAACCACCGCATGAGGGCCCACCCAAGTGCCTTCACCTAAAGAAACATCGGCGCCAATAATGGCGTAGGGACCCACAGAAACTCCAGGTGCAAGCTCTGCCCTGGGATCAATAATGGCTGTTGGATGAATCAGAGAATCCGTCACTATTTAAGCTTCCCCTTCCCGATGAGCGGCCATCAAATCTGCTGAGCAAACCAACTCGCCATCCACCTTAGCTTCGACATAGCTTTTCCAAATGCCCCGCTTGGATTTACCCATATTGGCTTCAAAAACCACTTGATCTCCAGGAACAACGGGACGCCTAAATCTCGCATTATCCACACCGACGTAGTAGACCACTTGCGAGCCTGAAAGAAGACCATCTAATTCAAAAGATTTAAAAGCCAAGAGCGCCATAGTTTGAGCCATGGCTTCTAAAAGCAAGACACCTGGCATCACCGGATGACCTGGAAAATGCCCTTGAAAATAAGGCTCGTTAATACTGACGTTTTTGATAGCACGAATAAAATCATGCGCCCGAAATTCAACGACGCGATCAACCATAATAAAAGGATAGCGATGGGGCAAAAGCCGCATGATTTCTCTGATATCCAATTCTGTAATGATTTGCTTTGCAGGTTCTGCCATTGAATTACCCTGATTACCCTGATTACCCTGATTACTCTGATCTGCCATAAATTTTTTCTTCTAGCGCTCTAATTCGGTCGCGCAGTTTATCAAGTCGATTTAAATTGGCCAAGGCACGGAACCAGGTTTTACGAGGCATAGCTTTCAAGGACGAAGAATACACACCTGCCTCAGAAATATCAGAAGGCACTGAACTCCCACCGGTGATAATCACTCGATCCGCAATTTCCAGATGCCCGCTAATCGCAGACTGACCGCCAATTAAACAATGACGACCAATCTTCGTACTGCCAGCGACCATCGTTCCACCGGCCATGGCTGTATGGGCGCCAATCATATCGTTATGTCCGATTTGAATCTGGTTATCTAGTTTTACCCCATCTTCAATCACTGTATTATTTAAAGCCCCTCGATCAATCGTCGTCGACGCACCAATTTCAACATCATGACCAATTTTTACCCCGCCCAATTGGGGAATTTTAATCCAACGACCTTGGTCATTCGCTAGGCCAAAACCATCACTGCCGATCACCGAAGTTGAGTGGATAATACAACGATGACCTATTTCAACCCCGTGATAAATAACCACATGAGGGTATAAAACCAAATCATCCCCAATCTTAACGTCTTCGCCAATCACACAGTGCGGATGAATTTGAGCATTTTTCCCTAGAACTACATTTTTTCCAATACTCACAAAGTCACTAATACAGGCACCCTCGCCTATTAAAGCACTGGGATGAATGACGGCTGTTGGAGCAATTCCTAAATTCACTTTAGGCGTATGATCAAAAAGCGCTGCGGCTTTAGCAAAACCTAAATAGGGATCTTTCATCACTAAAGCATGAGTATTCTCTGGGCATTGGTCTAAATAATCTGGAGATAAAATAACAGCCAAAGCTTTTGTCTTAGATAACTGAGAGAGATATTTAATATTAGATAAAAAAGAAAGCTGGAAAGCATTGGCTAAATCTAAAGGCGCTAAGCCTTCCGGAATTTCTTCACCAACTTCTTCACCCAGCTCTCCAGCTGCTTTATTTTTAGAAACACAAGGGTGAAACCCTGCGCCAATCATCTTGGCAATCTCTTTGAGCGTTAGCGTTAGAGCAGGCTTCATGTTTCACCCTTTATTTAAAATTAAAAAACTAAGACGCTGATTTTTTCATGTCTGCAACGACTTGCGCAGTGACATCCATGGAATCATTGGAATAAGGCGCCGCTTGGGTATTTAAAATCAAATCATAATGACCTGTTTTAGCCACGTCAGAAATTGCATTGCCTAGTGCTGTTTCGAAAGCATCTGCTGCTGCTTGCTCTTTCGCTGTCTCACTGTCTTTCAAAGCCGCGACTTGTTTTTGAAAATCATCTTGCTGTTTAGCCAAAGCATCTTCTTGTTTTTTACGATCATCAGCTGAAAGTGTGGGCGCATTGCGTTCTAAAGTATTTAACTGGTCGTTTAGAGCACTTTGAGCCACTTTTAATTTATCAACCTGGGGTTTCAAAGCAGCTTTTAAGCTATCTAAAGTAGCGCTCCCTTGAGGTGCTTGTTGAAAGACTGTTAGAAAATCAACGGTTCCAATTTTAGTATCTGCCTGGACTTGTCCTGCAAAAACGCCTGCGCTTAATACCGCTGAAACTAAGACCAAAGTTTTAAACTGCTGACCTAGATTTTTCATAAGATGCTCCTTGGTAAAATTTAAAAAATATAAAAATATAAAAACTAGAAAGTCTGACCCAAATTAAACTGGAATATCTGCGTATCATCTCCCTCTTGTCGATTTAAAGGCTCAGCCAAGCTAAACCCTAAAGCACCAATGGGTGACTGCCACTGTAATTCAAGACCGACGGAATAACGCAAGTTGTCAAAGTTAGGACTCGTTGGGTTATTTTGCTCGTTATAGGCCGTATCCAAATGATAAGTGTCATAGACGTTTCCAGCATCAGCAAACACACCCATTCGAAGATTTTGTTGAGAATAAGCGAAAGGCACAGGGAAGTATAAATTCGCCGACGCGTCAATTTTTAAGTTTCCGCCCAAAGCATCGCCTTGAGATTGGCAACCTAAATCGGTCGTATCTGAACCGCAGACAATCGTATCATCCGGCCCCAAACTGCCCTGAGCATAACCCCTCACAGAGCCCCAACCACCGCCATAATAGTTTTGATAAAAAGGCAGGGTATCTAATTTGCCATAACCGTTTCCGTAATCCACTTCACCGTCTAAGCCAAAGACCAAACGATCCCAAATGACAGGGTGATACCAAGCGCCAGTTACATGAGTTTTGTACCAATCCAAAGTGCTCACAGGCGTTGCAACTTGGGCGCCAATTGACCCTTGAGTTCCTGTCGAAGGAAAATAAGGATTATTGGTACTGTCATGAGACCAGCCTAAATTCATGGTTAAGCTATTAAAATTATTGCCCCATTTTTGAGTAAATTCTTGGACTGTTAAAGACGTACTGTCATAGGGATTTAAAAGATGGGAGTTGTCCACTCCAGCACCAACATTAAAAGTATTAAAAGTACTTAAGGGAATCCCATAGGTCACATTACCACCGACCTGATCCATCGAATAACTGACTAAAGAAACATGCGAGTTATCTAATTTGCTCATGTACACATTAAAAGACTGAGAAATACCCGACTGGGTAAAATAAGGCTGTGTAAATGTAAAATTAACAGATTGATAAGGCTGCGACCACTGCATGGCGATCTGGAAAACATCACTGGTGCCAAACAAATTAGGCATGGTTAAATTCGCGCCCAGAATCAAATGATCTAATTCTGAATACCCAATAGAACCGCCGACTTTATTGGCATTTTGCTCTGTAATTTTAAAAACAATGTCTACTTGATCTGTCGAACCAGGCACAGGCACTAAGTCTTCACTGACATTTTGAATAAAAGGCAGCTGCTGGAATTTTAATTTCGACTGATCAATCTTGGTCTGGTTATATAAACTGCCCTCTGAAAAAGTCACGCGCTGGCGTAAAGTTTGGTCATTGGTTTGCGTATTACCCTCAAATTTTACTTCATGGATATAGACCCGATTACCTGGATTAATATAAAAATTAATGCTGACAATTTTCGTACTGTCGTTCACAGTTGGGACCGGATTCACCGTCGCGAAGGCATAGCCTTTATTGGCCATGGCTAGCTGCATGGCTTTGGCTGAATTCATGACATCCGCTCTGGAAAAAATACCACCGGAATGAATCAAAATTAATTTTTGCAAATCTGTTTTAGGGACTACGAATTGGCCCTGTAGATCCACGGTTCCAAAATGATACAAAGCCCCTTCTGTTAAGCTCACGCTTAATAGCGCTTGTTTTTTAGTAGAAGTTAGGGCCGCTTGGGATGAATTAATATGAAATTTCAAAAAGCCATTATTAGTATAATAATCTGACAGAGTTTGTAGAGACTGTGTCATCTTAGCTTGGGTAAATTCATCATCTGAATTAAACAAAGTAAATAAGCTCGGCGTACTCAAAGTAAAATTACTGAGCAGCGTATTAGTATCGAAATATTGATTTCCGATAAAATCAACCCGACCTACTTTAGTATTTAAACCTTCGGAAATAGTGATATTTAACTTCACGCGATTTCGGGGAAGAGTGACAAGATCTGTTTTAACATCCGCAGGGTATTTACCCAAAGTTTCATACTGCTCTTCCAGAGACTGCTGGACTCTGAGCAAGGTACTAGGATTAAGCATATCGCCGACTTGAAGCCCGACTTTTAACAACACATCTTTGATCTGCTGTGTTTTTATTAAAGAATTTCCCTTGATAGAAATTTCAGCAATGGTTGGCGCTTCAGTGAGATTAATAATTAAAGTATTTCCAGTACTTTGAGATAATTGAATATCGGTAAAATACCCTGTTTTGAATAAATTATTAATTAACTGGTTAGATAACTCAGGGGTTAATAATTGCCCTACCTGGACAGAAATATTATTAGATACCGCACTTTCAGGAAGGCTAGTCAGGCCTGTTATAACTATTTTTTCTATTTTAAAACTAGAAAAACCAGCGCTAGCGTCTGTATTTAAATCTTTATTTAAATCTGTATTAGCAGGCTTTAATAAACTCACTGCGGGCATGCTTGAATTAGCTGGGCTTGAATTATTTTGACTTGACTCTGAAAAAATAAATCCAGGTGAAAAAATAGAGAGTATAAAAATCGCTCTCAGCAGATTAAAACATGGATTAAATTTCCCGATATTTTTTTTAAATTTTTTCAATTTTCTCTTAGTTTGCTTCATATTTCATACTGTCTTGGGTCACAAAATGGCGGCGATTGTACTCTAAGAGCCCCAGCAAAACATAGGGATTATTCGAGTTTTACACTCAGAAAATTTGCTTGCAAAAAGTTATCAAAAAAGTTCGCAAAAAAGTTCGCAAAAAAATACTATTACGCCCTAAATATATTGAGTACAATGCGCCCCTTTTTTAAGAGACCCAAGAATTTTATGAATCCTGTTATTTCCGTGGCAACACGCGCTGCCAGAGCCGCTGGCAAAGTAATTAATCGAACACTTAATACTCAACAAGATTTACATATTGAAGAAAAAAGTGTGAACAACTATGTGACTAATATTGATCACGAATGCGAAGAGGCCATTTTATACCAGCTTCAAAAAGCCTACCCCACCCATAGCTTCTTAACAGAAGAGCGTGACTTAATTCAGGGCCAAGATCCTGACTACCTTTGGGTAATTGACCCAATTGATGGGACCACTAATTTTATTCATAACTTACCCCACTTCGCTGTTTCTATTGCTTTGAAAATACAAGGCGTGACCCACTATGGGGTGATTTACAATCCAATCACTGATCAATTATTTACAGCCGTTAAAGGCGAAGGCGCCCAGCTCAACGGCAAAAGATTGCGCGTGTCTTCTAGAAATAAAATCGAAGGCAGCTTAATTAGCCCGGCATTTCCACGCCTAGATCGGTTTAAGCCCGAATATCAAAGTTCTATTTTTGATTTGGCTCGCCAATGTGGCGGTCTTCGCTATAGCGGTTCTGCGACTTTAGATATTGCCTACGTCGCTGCTGGATTTTTAGACGCCATCTGGCGCACTGATCTCCAGCCCTGGGACATGGCCGCAGGATTACTCATGGTCACTGAAGCTGGAGGTCTAGTCGCAAACCTAAATGGCGGCTTAGAAATTTCAGGAGGCGACTTTATCGCCGCAAGCCCCAAAATGGCTAAGCTCCTACTCCCCAGTATTTCTAATTACTTAATTAAATAAAATTCACCATGCCCCAGACTACTCAAGCCTCTTTTCATCCAAGCTCCCCATGGCTTACAGAAGCCCAGGCTCTTTTTGAAAAAGAGTATGAGAAATTTAGTGAAAATTTAAACTCAGATTTAAATACTAATTTTCTAGATCATGATCTTTCCCAGCCTTTTGAATTATTTCCCAGCACTCAAGAGCCCCCCAAAAATACACCTATTAGAAAAGCCATGATCTTAATTCATGGTTTTTTAGGCGTGCCTTATTTTATGAAATCGCTGGCCACTCTTTTTTCTAAGCAGGGTTTTTATTGCTACGCCCCCAGGCTTCCAGGCCATGGCATTTGCCCAGAGGCTCTCCGCTGTCAAAACCTAGAGAAAATCTTGGAAATCTTAAGCGCCGAAATTAAAAGCATGGAAGACCAGTTCGACGAGATTCATTTATGCGGCTTTTCACTGGGAGGCTTGCTGTCTGTTTTATTGGCCAATGGACTGAATCATTTTGATCATCAGAAAATAAAATCTTTAATTCTTTTTGCGCCTGCTTTTGGCATTAGCCCTCTTGCAAAATTAATACCGCCTTTAAATTTTTTAGGTCTTGGAAATCTTCGCAATACCTCTGCAGCTAATATGAACGGCTTAAGAAATCCCGTCATGTATGCTAATTACCCTCTTTGTTCAGTACTGCCCATTATTCATGGCATCAAAAATTTAAAGCAAAAATCAGAACAAGCCCATAAAAACAATCAGGCTATTCCTAGCACCCAATTACCTATTTTTATGATCGGTAGCTTTGACGATGCGGTGGTTAAATTCAGCCCTTTAATTAATTTTATTAATCAAAATAAAAACCCCCAATCTTGCATTTATTTATACGCTGGAAAAGCCCATTGGCCTGCGATCCAAGCAGAGATCCAAGCTCAAGTTTTAAATCAAAATTTATTTTTTATAGACCCTTCTGAAACTAACAAAAATATTTTAAATCTTTCTCATGTGAGCTTACTCATCCCCCCTGAAGACCCCCTATTTGGGCAAAACAGTCCTCAATATAAAAATCTCCCAGAAAATTTTTATCTAGGAGAAAAAATTCCAGGCGTAAATTTTAGAAAAAATCTATACCGGCTTTTTTATAACCCTGACTTTCCAGCCCTCAGTGCCGCTTTGTTAAAATTTTTAAATTTTTTAAATTAGCTTTAAATTAGGACCCCAAAAATGCTCGACCCAAAATTTGTACAAGAAGTATTTAATTCCGCCACTTTATTACTTTCCAAAGAAGACTTAATGCACGCTTTTGATCAGATGTGCCAAGAAGCAGAGCAAGTTTTAAAAGACCAAAATCCTATTTTATTATGCGTCATGAACGGCGGTTTGATGACCATGAGTGAAATCGCCATGCGATTAAATTTTCCCTTACAAATGGACTATCTCCATGCGACCCGATATGACGGCGAAACCTCCGGCGGTCGCAGCGTTTTTTGGCGCCGCGAGCCTTCTATTCCCTTGAAAAATCGCGTTGTCGTTATTGTCGATGATATTTTGGATGGTGGCCTAACCCTCAAAGCCATCAAAGATTTTTGCCAAAAAGAAGGCGCCTCAAAAATTTACAGTGCTGTCATGTTAGACAAACCCTCTGCTCGGGATCCTGAAGGGGAACCCACTGCTGATTTTATTGGTGTGAGCATTGAAGATCATTATGTCTTTGGTTTTGGCTTGGATTACCACGAATATTTGCGAAACATTCCTGGAATTTATGCCGTCGCTCCTCAGCACATGTCTTAAGCCTATATCTTAAATATAAGCTTAAAAAATAATAAAAAATAAGCCTATTTTTCACGTCTCAAGAAAACATTTTTTTATTATTAAATTCGTGTTATAAGTAGCGCCTTTAAAATACTTCCAGATTTTATCAAAACTAAATTTAGCAATTTTTAATCCATAATTAATCCATAGGGTGAATAAGCATGACCACGCAATACGGTTACTTGTCTAAAAGCGATTTATTCAGCGAGAAAGCTGAGAAAAGCATCAAAGAACATGTGAAAACAAATAATTTAAAACTCGCGTCTTTTATCAAAGACGAGGTGGTCAATAAAGAAAACTGGCGCTCACGGGATTTATTTAGAAAGCTAGTCGCCCTCATGAAAGCAGGAGATACTTTAGTAGTTTATGAATCTTCTTCTTTGGCATGCTCCACGACTCAAATTCTGGAAGTTCTAGAGCACGCCTCTAAACATGACTATCAAGTCTATTTTGTGAAATACAAACGCTTATTTACACCCGGAAAAGCGGTCGATGCCCTCGCTTTAATTCAATTTTTAATGCTCTTAAAAAGCGATTTCGTCGCTAAAAGAACCACCGATATTATTGCCCGCCGTCGTCGTGATGGTTTACATATCGGCAGACCTCAAGGCAGCAATAAT
>CAMCUU010000031.1 GCA_945879065.1 Francisella tularensis subsp. holarctica | reverse complement strand
TTTTCCAGGCTTGGTGTTCTCTTCCTGCATGCGACATGGTCATCATCCTTTTAAAATTAAACTTTTATTCAGTCTGTACTGATCTGACTGACTTGAAGGCCCGGCAATGTAATTCACGAAAATTAACTGGATGTTAAATATTTTGAGATTATTTTTATCAACCTAAGCCTCTGTCTAAATTTCTCTGGATTTGCGAATAAATCAGACTAAGTTGGGCGGTCTTTTTTTTATTTTTATATTCTTATTTAGCTTTTTATTAGGGGTATTTTTAATGAAAGCATCTGATTTATTTTTACAATGTTTAGAAGCCCAGGGGGTGAAAACTATTTATGGCGTGCCTGGGGAAGAAAATGCAGATCTCATGATTTCTTTGTTAAATTCGCCCATCCAATTTATTCAAACTCGGCATGAACAAACTGCTGCTTTTATGGCAGAAATGCATGGAAGAATGACAGGAATCCCTGGAGTTTGCTTAGCGACTCTAGGACCTGGAGCGACGAATTTAATTACGGGAATTGCCCAGGCTAATATGGATAATGCGCCTTTAGTGGCGATTATTGGCCAAGCTGAAAGTTCAAGATTGCATAAAGAATCTCACCAGAATATGGACTCTATTTCGATGTATAAGCCCGTTACTAAATGGGCGGTGACTATTAGAGAAGCCGATTCGATTCCAGAGGTGATTTCTAAAGCGTTTAAGATTGCCATGTCGGGAATACCTGGGGCGGTTTTAATAGAGCTGCCAGAAGATTTAGCGGCTCATGAGACGAATTCACCGGTTTTAAAGCCCCACCATGCGGCTTTATCTATTGGGACAACGCCCGAATTAGTTCAAGAAGTTTTAGGTTTTATATCCCAGGCGAAAAAGCCGATTTTATTACTGGGCGATGGGGCGGTTAGGGAAGAAGCTGATTCTGAGATTAGAAAATTAATGGATCTAACCGGGCTTTATGCCGCCTATACGTTTATGGGCAAAGGGGTGATTCCTCATAATCATGAGAAAAGCCTGCACTGTATTGGTTTGGGCATGAAAGATTTTATTGTGAAAGCTTTCGAAGAATCAGATTGTGTGATTGCCATAGGTTATGACATGGTCGAATACCCGCCGGCTAAATGGAATGTGGGTGTAGGTAAGAAGATTATTCATATTAATAGTGAGATTGCTGAAGTAGACGCCCATTACATGCCGGATCTAGAACTAGTAGGCAGTATTAAAATTATTATTTCCCAGCTGAATGAAAAAATAGAATTAGATAAAAATAATAAAAAATATTTTTTAAATAATCTTTATTTTAAAACCATGCAGGAAAAAATCAGAGCAGATGTGAGATCTGACTTAGGGGATGAAAGATTTCCCATGACGCCCAAAAGAATCTTGCAAGATGTGAGATCTAGTTTAAGAGACCAGGACATTTTAATTTCAGACGTCGGCGCTCATAAAATGTGGGTCGCTCGGCAATACGGGGCGATGCAATCTAAAACCTGTTTTATTTCCAATGGTTTTTGTTCGATGGGTGGATCGATGCCCGGGGCGCTGGAAGCAAAAAGATTACGGCCAGAATTAAACGTCGTTGCCGTCTGCGGTGATGGAGGTTTTATGATGAGCATTCAGGCTTTAGCGACTGGAGTTGCTGAGAAAATTGGCTTTGTGGTCTTGCTTTGGGAAGATGGAGATTACGGGTTAATCAAATGGAAGCAAGAGATGCATTTTGGGAAATATTCTCATGTTGATTTGAAAAATCAGGATCTAGCTGAGATCTCCAAATCTTTTGGCGCCCATGCCATGAGATTAAAAAAATCAGAAGATTTGATTCCAGAATTGAAAAAAGCGTTTGAGATTAAAGACCGGCCCAGCGTCATAGTAATTCCCGTGGATTACAGTGAAAATATGCGGCTGTTTGAGCATTTAAAAAGCGCGGTGAAATAATTTTTTTTATGAAAAATAATGAGGTGGAGGGGTGAATCTTGTATTCGTCCCGTTTGGTTTTAAGCAATTAATTTTATAAATGGGATACACAAACATGACTGATTTTTCTGATATTCAAACCGGCATTAAAGTGATTAATCCCGCCACTGGAAAAGTCAGAAAAAGCTATGACTTTATGTCTTTACAAGCCGTCTCGAAAATTATTGAGAATATGGCTAAGGCCCGCGAAGAGTTTTTAAAAAATAGTACGGTGTCTGGCCGGGCTATTAAAATGCTCAAAGTGGCGGAAATTTTAAAATCTAAAAAAGAGTTTTTTGCGAAAATAATTACAGAAGAAATGGGTAAGCCGATTAGCCAAGCTGTTTCAGAAATCGAAAAATGTGCGGCGCTTTGTGAGTTCTATGCAGAGAATACCCAGGATTATTTAAAACCAGAATTAATTAAAACTAATTATTCCAAAAGCTATGTCTGCTATGAGCCTTTGGGCATTATCTTCGCGATCATGCCCTGGAATTTTCCCTTCTGGCAGGTTTTAAGATTCGCGGTGCCTAATTTAATGGCCGGCAATGCAGGGTTATTAAAACATGCGCCTAATTCGACTGGAGCGGCTCTTGCGATAGAAAATTTATTTAAAGAAGCGGGCTTTCCAGAGGGTTTATTTAGAAGCTTAATTATCGATGTGGACTTAGCCTCTTACTGTATTGCTCATCCCAAAATTGCGGGGGTGACTTTAACTGGATCTGGAAGAGCAGGCCAATCTGTGGGATCTCAGGCTGGAAAAGCTTTAAAGAAAGTAGTTTTAGAATTAGGCGGCTCAGATCCATATTTAATTTTAGAAGACGCGGACCTGGAGTTAGCCGCCCAAGAATGTGTGATTTCAAGATTATCTAATGCGGGGCAAATCTGTATTTCAGCGAAAAGAATTATTGTCGTAGATAAAATTCGCGAAGATTTTTTAAAAATCTTTTTAGAAAAAGTTAAAAAATATCAATGCGGTGATCCCTTAGATCCAAAAACCAATATGGGCCCCATGGCGCGAGAAGATTTGCGAAATCAACTACATGATCAAGTGGAAAGATCTGTTAAATCTGGTTTAAAACTTTACTGCGGTGGTAAAAAAATAGATGGCCCAGGGTTTTACTATGAACCGACGGTATTTCTTGATGTCAAAAAAGGTACGCCGGCTTATGACGAAGAATTATTCGGACCCGTGGTTTGCGTGATTTATGCGAAAGATACAGCGCATGCCATAGAAATCGCCAATGACAGTCCCTATGGCTTAGGCGCAGCCGTGTTTACTAATAATTTAGAACTGGGTGAAAAAATTGCGCGTGAAGATTTACGTGCTGGAACTTGCAATGTCAACGCCCGAGTAAGCTCAGACCCGAGATTACCTTTTGGGGGAATCAAAGAATCTGGCTATGGTCGGGAGTTAGCGGAGTATGGAATTCGCGAATTTATGAACGTGAAGACGGTAGTGGTGGGGTAGTGGCTTCCAATTAGCCTTAAGTTTTGCTTGAAAAATTTTGAACTGTACGGTCTCAGATCAAGCTATCTAACAGGAAAGGCGTAGGGGCGAATCTTGTATTCGCCCTTGGGGTGACTGCAATTTATTGTCTGAAAATAAGCCATCTGAGGCCCATTTTTCTGGGTTATGGCTGATGTACTCACGAATAAAATACAGCTCATATTCGTTAGTAATCACATGCTCCCAGTAGTTGCGCTGCCACAATTTTCCAGAGAACGATGGCCAATGATTTTGCTTTACGCCCTGAATATATTCATGCGTGGTGATTGATTTGAAAGCCTGAAAAATACGACCAATCGAGTGCTCCAGTGTTCCAGAGGGCTTTAATTTATCTAGGTGCTGAACGGGCTTGATCTGATTAAGTTTTACAATTCCATGAAAGTGATTAGGCATCACCACACACTCGTCCATCTTTAAATTTAAAAATCTTTTTGGAAGCTCATTCCAATTTTTATGGATCATCTTTCCTGCAGGATTTAATGCCATTTTATCTTCAGCAATTTCTCCAAAGAGGCATGCCCGGTTTTGAACGCAAAGCGTGATGAAATAATAACCTTCTTGCGAGTAATCATAATGATCTAAACGAATAGACCGTCGGTGATGAATATCAGGATCGTAAGACATAAAATCTTATTTAAATAAAAAATTTACAGCATTTAAACATGATTAAAATTATTTTTATAGTCGCGAGATCCGATAGAGGGCGAATACAAGATTCGCCCCTACACCTTTCCTATTAGATAGCCTGATCCGAGACTGTAAAATTCAAAATTTTTCAAGAAAAACCTAAGGCTAATTGGAAGGTGGGGGGCCCAGCAGGCTTTATTTTCTTCTGGATTTTTTCTAGTAGAGTGGCGGCCCTCTAATACACACACATATTGAAGCGCATAGCCTATGAATGTAACAACTGAAAAAATGCCAATACACGAGCCATCAAGTATTACAGAAATTTTTAAAATCTTGGGTGATATAAAAAGCATTAAGCTTTTTCGAGGTGTTCGAAACGCGTCCCATGGCCTAGATGCAGGGCTCTTTCGAGATAATCCAGATAAGTCAGAGATGCTTTTTATAGAAGCTGATCTTATAAGGGAGTTTAAGTTAGAGAATCCTCAGCTACATGAACGCTGTCATTCTGAATTGGATTGGATGGTTTATGCCCAACACTATGGCTTGAAAACAAGGCTTCTAGATTGGACAACAAATGTTTTAGTTGGGCTGTATTTTTCCCTTCAAGATAAAAAGAAAGGAGAAAATGCAGCTCTCTATGTTTTTGTGAAAAGCACTCTGCAGACGGTATCAAGAGGGACATATCACACCTATTTTTCTGATGAGAGTAGGTCCCAATTTATGATTAAAGCTCGGAGTGCAAAATTTCTCTCTGAGTATTTGGAGATTTTCAAAGAATATGCTGAGAGTCCGGTGACTTATAAAAAAGAGAAAAGAGAGTCTACAGAAGATGAGGGATTTTTTGATAGCCTCATGAATGATTACTTACCACAAGACAAAAAATTATTTAAAAACTGTAAAATAATAAATCAAGAATTTATACAGAAATTAAAAGGAATGAGTCTGAGTAGAAAACAGGTTCTTGCCGCTGTTGAATCATTAGTTTTTCCAGTTGTAGTACCTGTGCCTAAAATTGATGAAAGAGTTATTCGTCAGTCTTCCGTGATGACCCTAGACCAGCGTTTTTTTCATGAGTTATTGGATGATGATCTTAAGAGGGGTGGCCTAATGCTAAAATCTCCCTCTCCGTTCGAATTGTTTGCGAGTAAATCAGAGAAAGAAGAACCTGGGCTACATAAATTAATAATCACAGATCAGCTTGCTGTTGAAATAGGTGAACACCTTAAAATTTGTGGAATTACAAAGAATTTTTTATTTCCATCGATTGATAATGCTTGCGAAGAAATTAATGCCAGGGTGTTTAAATGGATGTCTTAAAATAAACGACAATGGTCAAGAGATTTTTCTCCACAGGAGAAAGTATGGCGTTGATGCGTTTTATCCAGCTTGCCGATGAGAAACTGAGAGGTGCTGGGATGATGTAGTTCCAAATGGCAAAAAAGCTATTTGAAACTCCAGTTTTATGGGTTATTATGGAGTTACAAATAGAAAAAAAGCTATTTGAAACTCCAATTTTTATTTTTTATCTAGCTCATCTCATTGGCTTATATTATTAAGGCTGAATTTTTATGGCGACTTCTGTTTCGGGGAATAAAAAATTTATTGGCAGAGCTTTAGAGCTCAAGCGTCTTAAAGAAGAAACTCAAAAAGGATCCGCTTCTTTTATTGTCATTAAAGGCCGTCGTCGTATTGGTAAGAGTCGTTTAGTTGAAGAGTTTGGAAAAAAATTTGATGCTTATTATAAATTTGAAGGGCTGGCACCTTTGTTAGGGGTTGGGATTTCTCAGCAATTAGAAGAATTCTCAAGTCAAATTTCGCGAAATTTTAAAGCATCGAAGGCGCAATATTTAGATTTTACAGATGCTTTTTCAGCCATTGCTGAACGAGTGAGTCGGGGTAAGGTTTTAATTTTTTTTGATGAGCTGTCCTGGATGGGCAATTCAGATCCTGCTTTTTTAGCCAAGTTAAAAATAGTCTGGGATAACTTTTTTTCTAAAAATAATAAATTGGTCTTTATTGTTTGTAGCTCTGTATCCTCTTGGATTAATCAAAATTTACTCAGCAGCACGGCTTTTGTTGGACGGATTTCTTTAACTTTGACTCTAGATGAACTGTCTTTAAGAGAGTGTTCAGAGTTTTGGTCTGAAGGTGTTTCAGCCTATGAAAAATTAAAAATATTAAGTCTGACGGGCGGTGTCCCTCGATATTTAGAAGCCATTAATTTTAAAAAAAGTGCCGAAGAAAATATTAAAAACTTGTGCTTTACCGAAGGTGGTTTTTTTGTTCATGAATTCGACAGTATTTTCTCGGACTTATTTTTAAGAGAAAGTAAGTTTTATGAAAAAATTATTAGAGCTTTAAGTGATGGGTCTAAAGAGATTTCAGAGATTCAAGAGATGATTTGTCAGGGTTCTGATTTTCAATATTTAGGCCGCTTGCCAGAATATTTAAAAGAGCTGGAAGAGGCAGGATTTATTCGGCGAGATTTCACTTGGAGTATTAAAACAGGGCAGGATTCTAAATTTAGTCGCTTTCGTTTGAGAGATAATTATTTAAGATTTTATTTAAAATACATTGAAAATAATCGGACCAAAATTCAGCGTGGAACGTTTGAACTTCGATCCTTAAGTGCCCTGAGTGAGTGGCGGGTGATTTTAGGGCTGCAATTTGAAAATTTGGTTTTAAATAATCGAAAAATAATTCATGAAGTATTGGGAGTTAGGCCTGAAGATATTGTTTCTGAAAATCCATTTCTTCAAAGAAAAAATAGTAAGCAAGCGGGCTGCCAAGTGGATTACATGATCCAGACAAAATTTAATTGTTTATATCTTTGTGAAATTAAGTTTTCTATGGATCCTATTGGAGTCTCTGTGATTGACGAGATTAAAAATAAAATCACAGCACTCTCTATCCCAAGAGGCTATTCGTATCGACCTGTTTTAATTCATGTGAATGGCGTGACAGAAAGTTTAAAAGACAGCGGATATTTTTCAGAAATTGTCGATATGTCGGAGCAGTTTTAATAAAAATAAAAAATTAAACCAAAACCCCTGACATAAATCCCGTCAGCATCCAGGCGAAAAATAATAAAGTAGATAAATAGCCCATGATCCAGCCCTGTTGATTTTCTGGAGCTTTGTCTGAAATTAAGCTGACCAGGCTGACATAAGCCATGCCGGTAAAAATAGAAATAATGGGTGATAAAACCCATTGTATTTCTGGGTTTTTAAAATAATAAGACAAAATTAAATTTAAAAATAAAGTGAAAATAACCAAAACCCAGCTCGTTTGCATAATTTTTTTGATAGGAAAAAATCTAATTAAAATCGGGTAAATTAAAATTAAT
Source organism: Francisella tularensis subsp. holarctica (assembly GCA_945879065.1). Classification (GTDB taxonomy): domain Bacteria; phylum Pseudomonadota; class Gammaproteobacteria; order Francisellales; family CACEW01; genus CAMCUU01. The sequence goes on along the minus strand of CAMCUU010000031.1, from coordinate 16,061 downwards.
CCCAGGGACATTAATAAGCCCATATAAGTATAAAAAAGGCTGATCTTCTGAGCGGAGTAGAAAAAACTTTGGGAAAGATAAAGCGGGATTGTTTGGTAATACGAACTCCAGCCCAGTTCTAAGCTGAAGAATAAAAACAAGAGCAGGCCAATAGAATAAAGTTTAATACTGGTTTTGAGCTGCCAGAATAAATTAAAAATGGTGAGGGTTAAGTGCGTATTTTTAGCCTGTTTTTGGGCTTGTTTTTGATTTTTTTTAATAAAAGAATTTTTCAGCGTTTCTTTAAAAAATAAAATTAATAATAAAAAATTAAACAAGCTGAGTAGCAAAGCAAAAAGATAAGGGGTTTTGATATCAAACCAGAAGAGAATTTTCGGATCTGAAAGATAGCCGCCGGCTAAGGGGCCTAAAATGATAGGTAGAGTCATCATTAGGGCAATTAAGCTTAGTGCCTGAGATTTTTTACGGCTTTTATAAATATCACTCACCGCGGCTTGAGCAATCGCTTGGCTCGCAGAACCTAGGCCTGTTAAAAATCTTCCAAAGATTATTAATAATACTTGCTGAGATAGAATCCCCAGAATGGGTAATAAAAACCCTAAGCAGACTAGAAATAGACACACGCCCAGTGTTTTTTTACGACCGTATTGATCTGAAAAATGGCCGATTAAAGGCGCGGAAATTAAAGTCGCAAGGCTGGATAGGCCAATCACAAAACCCGTCAGTAATTCTCTTTGTCTTAAAGAGCTGGCGTCTGGAATTAAGTGATATTGATGATTAAAAAATAATTGTAATAAAACGGGAATAACAATGAAGTAGCTAAAAGAGTCAATAAAAATTAAGAGTAAGAGAGGGAGAAGTTTTCGGGTCGATTGCTGCATGTTTTTCAAAAACTAAAATTAAATAGGGGTGGCTAATCTTAAAGAGAAGCAGGGTGAGAGAAAATGATTGTTCTGATTATTTTTATTATTTTGAAAAATCTTCTTTAAGAAACTCTCCAAAGTTGATGATGTGCGTAAAATAATTTTCATCTTCCAGGCTTTTATCAACACCATTCACATGAATTAAAACGGGGCGATAGCTCATGTGGGGGGTCAAGGGGAGTTTGTATATTTTTTCCTGGACTGAAGTAATAACGCTTTTGGGAATCGGATTTTTTGAAAATTTTATTTCAATAATAAATAAGCAGTTGTATTTATCTTGGATTAAATAATCGATTTGACAGCCTTCCTGAGTTTGAGTGGCTTTCTGAAAATAAGGATTGTCATAAAGAATATTGGCAGGATTAATTTTTAATTTTTTGAGAAGTGCCCGTCTATTTGATAAAACCAAGTTTTCAAATTGCAGACCCATGATACTGTCCCAGGCTGGAAGAGCATCCATGCTGATTTGGGGGTGATCAAAATCGCCTTTTTCAATTTTGCGAGCATTGGGTTGAATATATTTTAAATAAAATCGAACGTAATTATCTGAAATATGAAATTGACTGTGTCGAGATTCTTGTTGATCGTGAAGTTTCCAGGTGTAGTGGCGCCTGATAAATCCTGCTTGCTCCAGGTCGTCTAAATAATCTGAAATAATGCTTTGTTTGTTCACGCCCAGTTCTTGATAAATATCTTGTAAAGTGGCGAATGGTTTTTTAATTAAGGCTTTGAGTAAGTCTGTATAAATTTGGCTTCTGCGCCCAAAAAGATCGTTAAATAAAGTCTGAAATTCAAAATAGAGCATGCCTTCTTTCTGAAAACATAATCTTTGAATATTCGACTCTGCGGTTTCTTCAGGAATAATTTCTTCTAGATATTTTGGAATACCGCCAGTGACCGCTAATATTTTAAATTTTTCATAGGCGCTCATGCGCATGCTTTGCTTGCCAAAGAAAGCTTGAGATTCAAAAAGAGAGAGTTCTTCTAAGTGCAAAATTAAAGATAAACGGCCGACAAAAGCCGTGTTTTTTAAAATATTTTTATCAATCCAGCTGGAGATGGACCCGCAGAGAACCAGTATGAGCTGGGGATTGTGTTGAAATTGGGTGTCCCAAGCATCTTTTAATTTGGCTAAAAACGTATCGTCGCCTTGGGCCATCCAAGAGATCTCGTCTAATAAAATAATGACACGGCCAGCGTCTGATTTTGGTTCTGTTTTTAGCGCTGTTTCAATTCCTAGGGCATGGAATAAATTAGTCCAATTGTCGCTATTAGGTTCTGGAATATGACAAGTTTTGACGAGCTGCTCGGCAAAAGCTTTTCGCTGCTTATCCGCCGTCATGCCTGGCGAGGGGGCGAGACCCGCTAAAGAGATTAGTCGAAAGGATTGGCCAAATTCTCGGATTAAACGGCTTTTTCCAACACGCCGGCGGCCCTTGATGGCCACTAAGCTGGCACTTTTTTTCTTTAATAAATTATTTAAAAGAGACAGCTCTTTTTCTCGGCCTATAAACACTTCTTTTTTCATGATTTTCTTGATTTTTTTAATTTGGTGTAAAATTTTATAGGTTTGATTCTTACACTAAAATCTAAAAAATACAATTTAGTGTAAAATTTTTAATGCTTTATTTTTACACCAAAATAGAAAAATCAAGAAAACTAATCCATCGCCTGAATATCCCCCAAAGTATTCACACGAAAGCCCTGATTGAGTTTTTGATTATTTTGAAGTAATTCCAAAGTGAAATTTTGGGTAAAATTTTGAGAAAAAATCAGCTGGGAATTTAAGCTGATCCATTGGTTATGTTCACCAAAGGCTTTCAAAGAAAACTGAGTATTTGGGCTAGATAAATTAATTATTTTTAAAACTGAATCTTCCGAGTCTGGAATATTATTTTTATTGCTGTCTTGAATAATTAAGAGCTGATTTTTTTTGGGGCAAATAAAAACAGTCTGACCAAGATGGGCTTCTGTATTAGCAAACTCCAGGGCTAAGTGCGTATTTTTTAAATCTTGTTTTAAATGCTCATGGGCTTTCCATTGGTTTAAGCCCATGAGCGAGAAAGAAAAAATAAGGGACAAGATTAATAAGCCCAGCAGAGTTTCTAAGAGGGTGTACCCCAGAGTTTTATCTGGGCTTTTATTTAACTTTTTATTTAAATTTTTATTATTCAGGCAAGACATAGCTGACAGAGAGCGTAAGAATATTATTCGCAAATATTTTGGAATTATCTGCGGGGAAATTATTAATATCTTTGCCAAAAAGACGCGCGTAATTTAATAAAACATCTGTATTAGAGTTTGCAATCCAACCCAGGCCAATTTCAGCTTTGGGGACATAGCGGGTTAAATCATTGCGGCCAGTAAATGCATTCGGGGTGCCGTCACTCTGGCCTGAAATATTTTGAGAGACCCTAGCCATTCCTGCTTTGCCAATAATATTTAAGCCAATGGGGGTGGTGAATCCTAGGTCAAAAAGCATGTCAAAATCATATTGTTCAATATTGGTCTGAACTGAATTGCCCATTTCAGAGCCTGAACTCACCGTGCCTTTATAAATCGCCTTGCCGTTATGGTCATAGCCGAGCTCTACACCCACAAATTGATATTGAGTATCGAAATATAAATACCCAAGACCTAGGCCCCAGGCGAACTGGTATTTCGCATGAGAGGCGTCGTTAGTATTAGGTAAATTTTCACTGGGTGTTTGCAGACTGGCAGCGCCTAAGTCACCCAAAACATAGATCCCATTATTAAGTATTAAATTGTTCATGCTCATAGAGGCATTAGGTGAAGCAGTAAAAGTACTGGTACTGGGCAGTGAGTTTGGATTATTAGCTGGATTATTAACTGGATTTTCTGCTGAGAAAGAGGAAACAGAAGTGATAACTCCCAGGGAAATGAAAGAAAGAAATACGGAGGATTTAATAAATTTTATAGGGCTCATGAATTTTACTTTTCGGTCTCTAGTATTAATAGGAAGCCGCCATGTTAAGTTTTAATTTTTGCCCTCGCAATCAAGAGATTGTTGGGAGATTGAGGGTTGTTAAAAATATCTTTTGCTTTCTTTTGGGTCTTATTGAGGGGAATAAATTCGGTTAACGATGCCTTAAGAAAAAATAGCTAATTTGGCGGCGCATTTTGAATTGGAACTAGGCAAATTTTTTAGTTTTTTATTTAAATTTTTTTTATTTAAATTTTTTTAAATCTAAGTTAATTAATTTGTATCTAGATTTGATATTTTCAGTTCCGTGTTGATTATTGATAAGGACTATCGATGGCTAACCAGTATTCAGGCAGTTTTGAACACAAGGTGTTTCAACGATTCGGCTTAAGCGCAGAAGATTTTCTCAAACAGTGTGTGAACGAAGGTTTGAGTTATGCTGAACTTGAGAAAAAAACAGGATTCACGCGCGGCACTTTGCGTAAATGGGCCACTCGTTTTGAATTGTCTTTAAACACGGGAATCGAAGAGAACAAGATCGATGAGTTTTCTAAGTATTTCTCGGACCCTCAAGTGAATATGCATAATTTTCTTTCCCGCCGTTGGACTAATGGCATGGCTGGGATGGCTAAGAAAAAAGCCTTGAGAGTGCAGGCTTCTTAAAAGCTTCTTAAAAATTTTTAGCAAAGTTTTTTATTTGTTTTGGCGGCTGTTTAGGTATACTCGCCGCCTTTTAAAATAAGCGCGTTTTGCATTAATTCTTATGGCTGATACTCCCCACTCTTCTCATTCTCACTCTTCTCCTATTTCTGTTCCCATGCATCGCATTCGGAATTTTTCTGTCATTGCCCATATTGATCATGGGAAATCCACTTTATCCGATCGATTTATTCAAACTTGCGGCGGTTTGTCAGACCGTGAGATGGAATCGCAAGTTTTAGATTCCATGGATCTAGAGCGTGAGCGGGGGATTACTATTAAGGCCCAGTCGGTTGCCCTGAATTATTTAGCGGACGATGGCGAGTTATATCAACTTAATTTTATTGATACCCCTGGTCATGTAGATTTTACCTATGAGGTCTCCAGGTCTTTGGCTGCTTGTGAAGGTGCTTTATTAGTCGTGGACGCAGCTCAAGGGGTCGAAGCCCAGACTGTTGCGAATTGCTATACGGCGATAGAGCAAGGCTTAGAGGTTATTCCTGTTTTAAATAAAATTGATTTACCCCAGGCAGAACCTGAGCGGGTCTGTGAAGAGATTGAAGATATTATTGGAATTGAAGCCACTGATGCTGTGAGAACCAGTGCTAAGACAGGCTTTGGTGTTCATGAAGTCCTAGAAGAAATTATTAAAAGAGTACCGGCGCCAAAAGGAGATTCTCAAGGATCTTTACAAGCTTTAATTATTGATTCTTGGTTTGATAGTTATTTAGGCGTGGTGTCTTTAGTTCGAATTAAAAATGGCAGCTTGAAAAAAGGCGACAAAATTATTGTCATGTCTACTAAGCAAGAATATTTAGTAGATAGATTGGGGGTGTTTACGCCCAAAAGATTGGACAGACAGGAATTATTCTGCGGCGAAGTGGGTTTTATTTGCGCCAGTATTAAAGACGTTCATGGCGCGCCTGTAGGAGATACTCTGACGTCGACTAAGAACCCTGCTCAAAGTTCACTCCCTGGCTTTAAGAAAATTAAGCCGCAAGTTTATGCGGGTTTGTTTCCTATTAGTTCTGATGATTTCGAGGCTTTTAGGGTGGCGCTGGATAAGTTATCTCTTAATGACTCTTCGCTCTTTTTTGAGCCTGAAACTTCCCAGGCTCTGGGCTTTGGTTTTAGATGCGGATTTTTGGGCATGCTTCATATGGAAATTGTCCAAGAAAGATTGGAGCGAGAATATAATCTGGATTTGATTACCTCGTCGCCCACTGTGGTTTACGAAGTGGTTAAGAAAGATGGAAGTATTGTCTATGTAGATAATCCATCGAAATTACCAGACTTGGTTTTAATTGAAGAAATTCGAGAGCCCATTGTCGAAGCCAATATTTTAGTCCCGCAAGAGCATCTCGGTAATGTGATTATTCTCTGTGTTGAAAAACGCGGCGTTCAGAAAAATATGCTCTATGTCGGACGACAAGTGTCTTTAAAATATGAGCTACCCATGAACGAAGTGGTCTTGGATTTTTTTGACCGACTTAAATCGACGTCGAGAGGCTATGCGTCTTTAGATTATGCCTTCTCGCATTACTCACCCGCTAAAATGGTCAGATTAGATATTTTAATTAACGGCGATCAAGTTGATGCTTTAGCAACCATTGTTCATCGAGAGTCAGCCGATCGGCGGGGTCGAGAATTAGCTGAAAAATTAAAAGAATTAATCCCCCGACAAATGTTCGAAGTTGCCATTCAAGCGGCGATTGGTGGGCAAGTCATTGCCAGATCAACCGTTAAAGCCATGCGCAAAAACGTGATTGCTAAATGCTACGGCGGGGACGTGAGTCGAAAACGCAAGTTGTTAGATAAGCAGAAAGCCGGTAAAAAGCGCATGAAACAAATCGGTAGTGTGGAGGTCCCTCAAGAGGCTTTCCTAGCTGTTTTGAAGATGGATAAGTAATTAAATAAATTTTGGATATAAATAAATGGACATGAGTTTTATGAGTGTATTGGGGGAATATTTTCCTCTGATTTTATTAATCTTGGCGATTGGGTCTGGCCTAGTAGTTTTAATGGATCAAGTATTTTTTAAAAAAGCCCGAGAAGAAAAAATATTGGCTGAGACGCCTGATTTAAATAATTCGAAAATTTTTTCTAAAAAAGAAAGATTAGAGAAATTAAAAGGGCCGTTTTTAATAGACTATTGCCGGAGTTTATTCCCCGTATTTTTAATAGTTTTTGTTTTGAGGTCTTTTATTGGCGAGTTTTATCAGATCCCTTCAGCATCGATGATTCCCAATTATTTAATCGGTGATTATTTGTATGTTAATAAATTTGCCTATGGGTTTAGATTTCCGATTTGGGGCGTTAAATTAATCCCTGTGGGGACTCCCAAACGCGGTGATGTGGTGATTTTCAGCTATCCGCCTGATACCCGAGTGGATTTAATTAAGCGCGTTGTGGGTCTACCTGGAGATCATGTTTCTTATATTAATAAATTATTGAGTATTAACGGTGTTCCAGTGCCTACGAGCCTCATAGCAAATCAAATCATGGCAGATGATTCAGAAACACAAGCTGTTCAGGTTTATCAAGAAAATCTTAGTGGGGATGTTCATGGGATTATTAATATGCCCTGGGCGCCGACGCATAATTTTACCAATGTGATTGTTCCCAAAGGCGAGTATTTCGTGATGGGCGATAACCGAGATGACAGCGAAGATTCTAGATATTGGGGCTTTGTCCAGGATAAATATTTGCTAGGCAAGCCTGAAATGGTCATTTTTAGCATGGGCGATCAAGGGGTCCGCTGGAGTCGTATCGGGCATTTATTAAATTAATTGTTGAGAAAGTAAATGCAAAATTATTCAGCTAATTATTCCCAGTTATATTCCCGAATTGCTTATATTTTTAAAAATCCAGAATTACTAGAGCTGGCTTTAACCCATTGCTCTTATCAAACCCCCCATAATCAAAGATTAGAATTTTTAGGGGATTCTGTGCTGGGCTTGGCCATTGCGGATTTGTTATATGAACGTTTTCCAGAAAGCGCAGAGGGTGAGTTAACGCGAATGCGGTCTGTATTAGTCCGGGGTCATACTTTGTGTGCGCTTGCTGAAGAGTTAAAGTTTGCAGAGTTTTTAAAATTAGGGATTGGAGAGTTAAAAACAGGTGGACGTCATCGAGAGTCTATTTTAGAAAATAGTTTAGAGGCTTTAATAGGCGCTATTTTTCTAGACTCTGATTTTAAAAGTATTAAAGCAGTCATCGCGTCTTGGTACGAAACTCGACTGGGAAATCTAGAAGCAGAGACGATTTCACCGAAGGATTCAAAAAGTCGCTTACAAGAATTATTGCAAAAAATGGCCTGGGATCTGCCAGTCTATGAAGTCAAAGCAATTCAGGGTCAGGATCATGAACAGATTTTTATTGTTCAGTGCCAGGTGAAAATTAAAGAATTAAAAAATTTAAAAAAATTAAAAATGAAAGAATTTGAAAATTTAGAGAATTTAAAAAAATTAGAACAGCTAGAAAAACTAGAGGTTTTAAGTATTGAAGGCGTGGGATCGACTAGAAAAAGCGCTGAGCAAGAAGCGGCAAATTTGATGTATCAAAAATTAGTCAATTATTAATATCTCTAATATCTCTTGATCCACCATGGACTCAATCATGAATAAATAGGCCTATTAATAGATTCTGTTTGATGTTTTGGTGCACACCTAACAGGAATCATTTTTCGGCATCGTCATCACCCCGGCGGAGGCCGGGGCGACGGAAAGCCTGGTTAAAAAATTAAAATTGAACTTATTGATTTCCCATATCAATCCATTCGGTGAGTGTTCCAATCACTTGGTTATTATTACTAGCATCTAAGATCCCGACGGTGATTCTGGCAACAGGCGTTGGGTTAAAAGACACTTTGATTTTTTGCGCAATCTTAGGGGTTTTAATTTGCGCGCTGACAAACTTAGCCGCCATAGGGTGGCTTAAAGTTTTAACGGGCATGGTTTGACCCAAGCCATTGCCATTCATGTCCGTCAACATCATGCCGACTATTTTAAGCTGGCTGGCTTTTTGGGCTTGCAGCAATCTTTGAGCGACTGGATTTGTAGTCAGACTATTTTTCTGAGTTTCTAGATCAGCTTTACTGGGTTTATTGTTTTTATTTTGATCGCTCGCCTGGGCCTGATTAGCAGTTTGGACGGCTGTCTGAATAGTTTTGTCTTGAGCTAAAGTATTTAAAACCAAAGCTTCTTGCTGGAGACTGGCTTTAGCGCTGGCAGATTTGCTCACTTCAGCGGCACTGGCGTGGTTGGTAAAAGTAAAGGCAGCTAGGCCAAGACCAAGTCCAAAGCATAAAGTTATTAGAGATAAGCTAAGAGGTTTTTTGAGATTGTTATTAAAATTTTTCATTGAGAAATTACTCCGAGTAAATATTAAAAATAAATATAAAAAATCTAAAAATTAATTTAATTTAAAAATTAAGATTTAGATTTTTTGTATTTAAACAAGAATTTATTTTTAATAGAAACGCGTCACAAACTTGCAAATTAAATTAAAAGCAGCGTGTATTCGGAGTATTTATTTTGAATTAATTTGAATTAAATTAATGAGGAGAGGGCTTAATGGTGGTCCGGGGCAGAATCGAACTGCCGACACAAGGATTTTCAGTCCTCTGCTCTACCGACTGAGCTACCAGACCAATTAAGGCGCGCCATTAAACAAAATTTGTTTTGAAGCGTCAAGGAATTTCAATAAGTTTCAATAGTAAATTAATCCCGATTGCACCTAGGGGGTATCGCTATTAAGATGCCGCGCTTTGATTAATTGGTATTAAATAGGAATTTTGAGTGTTCAATCATTCGCAAAATAGCTCTGGTAGCTCTGGGGAAAATAATCCTGGGTCAAATAATTCTGGGTCTCAGAATAATAAACATCATCCCGTGGGCGCTATTATTTTTAAAAGCTTTGAGCTGGGCCTGCGTGCTTTTAGCACTTTGTTTTTAATTGCTTTTATTCAGGCTTTATTAATTCGCCTGGTGATTGTTTTATTTCCCTTGCCATTGATGGGGGATTTAGATCTAACTAAAAGTCTCAGTCTTTCAGAAGCCCTGAATTTATTGAGCCTAGCCGTGATTGTTTTAATGATTGGCAGTGTCGGTAATTCGATGATGCAGGCTTATTTTGTGGCTTGTCTTAAATCACCGAATGTTAAAATAGGCGAGGTTCTGAAGTTTTTTTCCAGTAAAGCTGGGAAGATTTTTATAGCCTCCGTGCTTTATTACGCGCTGATGAGTTTGGGGATGATGCTGTATGTCTTGCCGGCGGTTTTATTAGGCGCGGTGTTTTTTCTATATTTGCCCTGCTTATTATTTGAGCAAGTGTCTGTGATCGGGGCATTTAAAAGAAGCTGGGATTTATCTAAAGGACGGTTTTGGTCTTTGTTATTGCTTTATGTTTTAACTTCATTGTTTTATTTAATTCCCCAGGTTTTATTAGAAAACTTGGTTTTATTAAATATATCTAGTGCGATTATCAATGTCCTAATGATCTTTGCAGCAGCGATTTGCCTGCCTTTTTGCAATGCACTTTGTGTGACGGCTTATTCTTATCGGCGCCTAGAGTGTCTGCCTCAAGCTGGATTATCAACTTCTTCAGGTTCTCCAGGTTCTTGAGGCTCTGCAGGAGCACTCTAAGATTGGTTTTTTTGTATGAGTTTTTGTATGGGTTTTCTCGTGCATATTCAAAACAGTGACGTTATAATCCCGCCCCTTTGAAACCTGTTTGGGAGAAGGCCAATGGCGGATAGTTTGCATCAGTTTGAACCCTATAAAGAGAAGAAGGGTGAAGAATATATGGGGCCCCGAATGAAGGCCCATTTTGAAGAAATTTTGATTGGCTGGAAAAGAAGCCTGATGTCTGAAGTGGATCGCACTGTGTCTTATATGCAAGACGAGGCCATGAATTTTCCAGATCCTGCGGATCGAGCTACGCAAGAAGAAGAGTTCAGCTTGAAATTGCGGGCGAGTGATCGCGATAGAAAATTATTGCGAAAAATTGAGCAATCTATTGATGAAATCAAAGCAGATGATTATGGCTATTGTCATTCTTGTGGCGTTGAAATTGGTTTAAGAAGGCTAGAAGCCAGGCCAACAGCGACTTTATGTATTGACTGCAAGACGCTGGACGAAATCAAAGAAAAGCAGCTTTATAGTTAATAAAAATAAAATATTTAAAAATATAAATATATAAAAACATAGTGAGATTCCAACTGAATGAACCCCTTAACAGAACACCGTTTTCCTGCGGCAAATTATGGTCTGGATATTGACGATATTGATCCAAAAGCGCTGGAGATTGTTCTGGCGCTTCAGGATGCAGGCTACAGTGCCTATATCGTTGGCGGGGGGGTTCGGGATTTATTACTGGGAAAACATCCAAAAGATTTTGATGTGGCGACGAGTGCGCACCCTGAAGAAGTAAGAGCTTTATTTAAAAACTGTCGGCTGATTGGCAGGCGATTTAGATTGGCTCATGTGTATTTTAAATATCATATTATTGAAGTTGCGACTTTTAGAGGCGATCACACTCAAGCGGATCATGATGAAACGGGTAGCTCCAGTGAGCATGGTTTAATCCTGAGAGATAATGTTTTTGGGACCATGGCTGAAGATGCTATTCGTCGCGATTTTACGATTAATGCCCTGTATTACGATCCTGTTTCTGAAGAGATTATTGATTTCACGGGTGGGCTTTCAGATCTTCAGAATAAAATTTTAAAACTTATTGGAGACCCGTTAAAAAGATTTCAAGAAGATCCTATTAGATTATTAAGAGCTGCAAGATTTTCAGGGCGCTTAGGTTTAAGTATTGAGAAAAAAACAGGCGAAGCTTTGGTTAAATCAAGAGAGATGCTGGCTCACGTGTCTCCTGCCAGATTATTTGACGAGCACATGAAGTTTTTTCTTCATGGGCATGCCAAAGAAGTATTTGATGCTTTGGCAGCTTTTGGCTTATTAAGTTATTTATTTCCCTTGTTAAATACACAGCCAAATCAGCCAAATCAGCCAAATCAGGAAATGATTCAGCAGGCTTTGATTAATACGGATCAACGCGTTGCTGAGGGTAAGCCTATTAATCCTGCTTTTTTATTAGCTGTATTTTTATGGCACCCCATGCAGGATTTAAAGAAAAATTATGAAGCTAATTTACACTCTTCTTATGAGGCTTATTTAAGAGCCGTCAATGATGTTTTATCTAAGCAAGTAGAAAGCTTGGCCGTGCCTAAAAGATTGACTCAAACAGTTCGAGAAATTTGGCAATTGCAGCATTTACTTGAACGTCGACGTCCTCGGCAGGTCTTAACTTTATTAGGTCATAAAAGATTTCGGGCCGCTTATGATTTTTTCTTGCTACGAGATTTAGTCCAAGAGATAGAGCCAGGCTTAGCTGGCTGGTGGACAGGGATCCAAGAATTAGAGATCTCAAAGCAAAAACAATGGATTCGTGATTTAAATCAAGATTCTCAGCAGGTTCTCGCTCGCCAATCCAATCAGCCCTTAGGTTCAGTAGGTCCAGTAGATCTAGTAGGCCAAGTAGATCAAATAAATCAGGCTGGTATGGATTCTGTTTTAAAATCTGAGCAAGCAAAAAAACCGCATGCGTCCTTATGGAATCAATTAAGTTTATTGGCTCAAAAACATCGGGGTTTAATTTTAAAGCATTTATTTTCAGAGGATTCGGAAAGATTTTCTAAATTTTCTATTCAGGGGCCGGAGTTATTTTTAGATTATTCGAAAAATAAAATCACAGAAGAAATCATGAGTGTATTAATAGAACTCGCTCATAATTCGGGGCTTTCTGATCAGATTGAACAATTATTTTCTGGAGCCTGTGTGAATAACACAGAAAATAGGCCCGCTTTGCATATGGCTTGTCGTGCTCTGCCTGAAGATGGCTATGAATGCATGGATCAGATTCTGTCTGAGCAGAAAAAGATGCAAAAATTTATTACCCAGATTCACTCTGGAAAATGGCGGGGTGCCACTGGGGAGAAGATTAAAAATATTGTGAATCTAGGGATTGGGGGATCTGATTTGGGGCCTCATATGGTCACAGAGGCTTTGAGAAATTATTCTTTAGGTCATTGTGAGATTTATTTTATTTCTAATATCGACGGTGCCGCTTTGGATTTAATCTTTAAAAAATTAAATCCCGCTGAGACTTTGTTTATTCTGGCCTCGAAATCTTTTAGCACCCAGGAGACTTTACAGAATGGTCTGACTGCTCGTGATTGGATTATTAAAAATTTGGGAGAAGGCAGTACAGATAAGCATTTTATTGCCATTACTTCGAAGCCAAAATTAGCCAAAGCTTTTGGAATTAATCCTAAATCTTGTTTTGAAATGTGGGATTTTGTTGGTGGCAGATACTCTCTTTGGTCGGCTATTGGCTTACCCATTGCTTTAAGTATTGGCTATGAGAATTTCTTAAAATTATTAAGTGGCGCCAGAGCTATGGATCAGCATTTTAAAGAGGCTGATTTTGAAAATAATATCCCAGTGATTTTGGGTTTATTAGGCGTGTTTTATAGAAATATTTTAAATTACGAAACCCATGCTGTTTTACCTTACGATGACAGATTGTATTTCTTACCGTCTTATCTTCAGCAGTTAGATATGGAATCCAATGGTAAAAGAGTGAGTAAAGAGGGAGGGTTATTGGACTTGAAAACAGGTCCAGTGATATGGGGCGGTGTGGGGACCAATGGCCAGCACGCGTTTCATCAATTATTACATCAGGGGACTAGTGTTATTCCGACGGATTTTATTTTAATTAAAAGGCCCGATCATGATTTGAAAAATCATCATGAGATTTTGCTTTCTCATGGCTTAGCCCAGATGCAAGCCTTAATGCGTGGAAAAACAGAAGCAGAAGCTATGGCGGAATTAATAACGGCTGGTATGCCTGAAGAGCAGGCAAGATTTTTAGCGCCACATAAAGCCATCCCTGGAAATAAGCCTTCTAATGCCATTGTTTTAAATAAGCTCACACCAGAATCTTTAGGAAGTTTAATTGCCATGTATGAGCATAAAGTGTTTGTACAAAGTGTTATTTGGGGCGTTAATCCTTTTGATCAGTGGGGCGTTGAATTAGGCAAGCAGCTGGCAGGGAATTTGCTCAGTGCTTTAAAAGCTAAGAATCCAGAAGAGTTTAATTTTGATAGTTCGACTAATGGCTTGATTGCTCATCTTGTGAGTTAGGGGTATGGCATGCGTGATTTGTTTTCTCAGGATGAAGAATTTTTAGAGGATTCGCCGCTGCAAAATTTGCCTATAGGGATTCAAGATTTTGAAAAACTAAGACAAGAAAATTTTTTATATGTCGATAAAACAAAGCATCTTTATAGGTTAATCAAAACAGGGCGGGCTTATTTCTTATCAAGGCCTAGACGATTTGGAAAGTCTTTAATGATTTCGACGCTGGAGTCTATTTTTAAAGCGCGTAAAGATTTATTTGAAAATACCTGGATTTTAAATAGCTCAGAAGCTGCTAGTTATGACTGGAAAGAATATCCCGTGCTTAGGCTGGATATGGGCGAAGTTAGTCGCAGTTCAAAAGAAAATCTTGAACAGGGCTTATTAAAAAAAATACTCTCTATCGCCTCTGATTATGGGGTTTATTTACCAGAGCCCTTGATTGATCCTGCAAGTGCCTTAAGTTCTTTGATTGAAGGTTTGGTGAAATTAAAAAATCTGCGCGTGGTTGTTTTAATTGATGAATACGACAAACCAATTTTGGATAATATTTTGGACTTGAAAAAAGCCGATGAAATAAGAGAGATTTTAAGAAATTTTTATACGATTTTTAAATCTCAAGATGGGAATATTCATTTTTTATTACTCACTGGGGTGACTAAATTTACCAAAGTTTCGATTTTTTCTGGTTTGAATAATCCGGATGATTTAACGCTCACTGATATGAATGCGGACCTAGTGGGATATACCCAACAAGAGCTAGAAAATAACTTTATGCCTTATATTAAAAATCTAGCTCGCAAATTTAATACACCGATTCAAAATCAGCTGGAGCAAATTAAAACTTGGTACAACGGGTATCAATTCTCAGCTGAAGGTTTAAGTGTTTACAATCCTTTTTCCGTTTTGAAATTGTTTCAGCATGAGAGCTACCAAGCACATTGGTTTGAAACTGGAACCCCTGGTTTTCTCATGGATTTATTAAAAAAAGAGCAATTTAACTTAGCGGAATTAAACGAGCTGCAAGTAGGCGCAGATGCTTTAAGTATGAGTGATATTAATAAAATGGAATTGGTAGCGCTCTTGTATCAAACAGGCTATTTAACCATTACGGGTTATGACCGTGAGTACAGAGCGTATGATTTGAATTACCCCAATCTTGAAGTCAAAACTGCGTTTACTAGTAATTTATTAAGCACTTTTTCAGGAAGAGAGAGTTCCGCGCAGGGCAAGGTTTTTATTCAAATGAATAAAAGTTTAATCGATGGAGACTATGATTTATTTTTTGAAAATTTAAAAATTTTTATAGCGGGAATTCCCTACACCCAATTTGCCAAAATGGGTGAGCGAGATTTTCAGACTGTTTTGTTTTTAATTTTTACTTTGCTGGGCTATCGCATGAATCTTGAGGTTTATACCAGCTTTGGAAGGCTTGATGCGGTCTTAGAAACTAAAGATCAGCTTTTTATTTTTGAATACAAAGTTAATCAAACCGCCCAAGATGCTTTGAATCAAATTAAGGCTAAGAAATATTTCCAGCCCTATTTAAGTTTAAATAAAAAAATTAATTTAATTGGCATGAATTTTTCAGTGGCTGAAAAAAATATAGACCAGTGGATTCATGAGTTGCTCTAAAAAATAACACAGCCCCTATTATCTGAGCTTGGCGGCGGGTCCTGGTCACCAGAAGCATGGCCATCTAAGCCTGCGGAAGCTGCGAAGGCAACGGCGACTTCTGTTGGTTTGACTCGGCTTCTTCCTGAGTTTTTTTCAGCCATTCGAGTAACAGCGCTACACCAAGCGGCTCTTATGGCACTCCAGTCGAGATATTGCTGTATAAACGGAGCTGCGGTCTGAAATAAAGGCGCGTAAGCGTCGGATGAGTAGATTGTTAATCGCTCTGACTTTTTACCTGCTTCGTTAGCCATGCTTTGACATGATGCTTGGCCAGGTTTTCTTTCATTATGAATTTTTTGAAGTTTATCTCTCTTGAGTGAAAAGTGTTCTGCAGCAAGCCTGAGCGTTGAAAGCTCAGGCGCGTCTGTTCGTTCTTTTAATCGCCATAATTCTAATAGATAGGCTCCAACTTCTGGATAAGTTACTCTAGAAGCGGTTAAAAGAATGTCAGTGGCTAAGGCTATGTCATCTATTGGGCGGTCTTGTTTTCTACAGTAATCTAGGATTAATTCTGTCGTTGGAATATCTTTTTGGCCTCGTGTTCCTAAGTCTTGGGAGAATCTAAATGAGTCGGGAATTAGTGGGGTGTATTTTAAAAACCATAACACTATT
>CAMCUU010000030.1 GCA_945879065.1 Francisella tularensis subsp. holarctica | reverse complement strand
ATCGGCGATAACTATGAGCTGCTGGGACTAAGTCTTCTAAGCTGACCATCTCTACTTGATGCATTTATTTTCTTGTTCAAATCAAAAATTATGAGCCCTGCATTTTAATAATTTTTTGAACAGTTGGCATCAGATTTCAACACGCCCTTACACTAAAACCAAACACAACCCATGACCTGCCTGAAGCCTGGGCAAGCTGCTGATGCACGACAAATAATAAGCTGGGAAATAAAGCAGCTGTATAAGCCCAGAAATAATCACCCACAATCTTTGATGTTTTTTCAGACTCTCCAAGTAATTTTAAAAAAGGCTCAAGGGCCCACAAATTAATAGGCATTGCTATCACTGAAAAAAACCCGGCTAATTTTAAAGCCCCTCGATATAACACCCCGACTTCTTTTTGAGACTCTGCCTCCGCCTGACCAATCAAAGGTCCCGCAAGAATACCCAATGAAAAAAGATTGGTTGCAAAGATCCCTCGGAAAAAAGCCTGCAAAGTTGAAATCAAGGGACTGGCAGCCTCCTCCAATGAACCCAAACGAGAAAGCATCAACATCATTCCAAAATCAGAACCCACCTCTACCAGCCTTGTTAACATAAAAGGCGCGGCTTCCGTAAAAACAAGACGACTTGCGGACTTATTAAGCAGCTCAGACAGATTCACAAACACACTCCCTTTTAACTTGATTTGAAACTAAAAAACAGAAAGCTGACAACACTGTTTATTTTCCAGTTCATCAACAAAAATAGAAACACGTCGACTTAAAAAATCAAATAAAAAATATGCCCTTACCCAACATTTCTTCAAAAGATTTATTAGCCAGATTAGATCGCATCCCCGTCTGGCCTTATTCTTACTGGATTTTAATCATGATTGGCGCAGGATTTTTCTTCGCTTTTTTCGACATTGTCAGCATTGGCCTTGCCCTTCCTGTCTTTGTTAAACAATTTCATATTTCTCTGGACATGGGCATCTGGGCGATTACAAGCAGCTTAATGGGTTATATCTTAGGATCACTCTTAGACAGTGTTTTATCTGATTTTTTTGGACGACGTCTTGCTTTAATTTTATCGATTTTATTTTTCAGCTTAGGGTCGCTCTTATCAGCCACTAGTCCAGATATTTACTGGCTGATTTTCTGGCGATTTTTAATTGGCATGGGCATCGGCGCTGAAATCGCCAATGTTTCGACTTATATTTCTGAGCTCTCTCCAGCAAGATGTCGCGGCCGCATGAATAGCCTGGCGATTTCTTTTGGCTTTATGGGCTTCGCCTTTGTGCCCTTTATTGGCTTTTTAATTATTCCCGTTTTCACCTGGGGCTGGCGCTTATTATTTATAATTGGCGGATTAGCCGGATTTTTAATTTTAATTTCCAGAAAATTTATCCCTGAAACTATTCGCTGGAAGATTAATCAAAATCATTTACAAGAAGCCGAAATTCTATTAATCCAAGCTGAAAAAATAGCGCAAGAACGATGCCAGAAAAAATTTAAAAAAGATCTTTCAGATTTTAAAATTCAAGAGCCTATGTTTAATAATCCAGCTAATAATCCAGCTAATAACTCAGCTAATAAAACATCCTCTTTTTTAAATACTTTATTAACCCCTGCTTTACTTGGCCGTATTGCTTTATTTTCAATCATTTGGCTGGTCTATTACATTGGTAATTACGGCTGGCTGACCCTGAACACCAAATTATTTTCACTCGAGGGCTTTGACTTAAGCGACAGTATTTTACTAGTGGCCTTAAGTTCTTTGGGCTTTATTTCTGGGGCTTTAATAGCCATTTTTTTGGGTGATAAAATTCAGAGAAAATATTTATTAGCCGTCACAGCGCTCATTTGGGCCTTGTGTCTAAGCATTATTTCATGGGCACCCTATTTATCTATTATTTTAATTTTGGGATTCATAGCTTCAGCATCGATTGCCCTTTTTATCCCCCAGATGTACACCTATACCACGGAGATTTTTCCAACAGCCTGCAGAGCTACTGGGGTTTCGATCACTGATGGCCTAGGACATTTAGGCGGCGCTTTCTGCGGACAAATTATTTTTGGCGTGATGGCACTGTTTCCTAGCCATTTAAATTTTTCCATTGCGT
Organism: Francisella tularensis subsp. holarctica; assembly: GCA_945879065.1. Classification (GTDB taxonomy): domain Bacteria; phylum Pseudomonadota; class Gammaproteobacteria; order Francisellales; family CACEW01; genus CAMCUU01. The sequence continues at coordinate 21,401 of CAMCUU010000030.1, read as the reverse complement.
TTAGCTTGATGGGAATTACAGGATTAATCACTGGAATTTTATTAATTTTTGGACCCCGAATGACCAAAGAGAAATTATTAACCTAGAAATTATTAACCTAAAAATTATTAGCTGGAAAAACCTGCATCTAATATTTTCCCTGCAATATCTTGTTTGACTACTTTTTCAATCTCTTGAATCCCGGTCGGTGAGGTAATATTAATCTCAGTGATGTAATCACCAATCATATCTAGACCTACAAATAACAAGCCCATTTTTTTTAACTCAGGCCCAATTTTTTTACACACTTCCAATTCTCTTTGATTTAATTCCCGCACTTCCCCACGAGCTCCAGCGGCTAAATTCCCTCTGGTTTCGCCTTCTTTAGGAATTCGAGACAAGCCGTGAGAGATAGCCTCTCCATTAATTAATAAAATTCTTTTATCCCCGTTTTTAATCTCTGGAATATATCGCTGGGCCATAATAGGCATAGACCCATTATGAGTTAATAATTCCAAGACCACGGATAGATTAGGATCACTTAATTTAATTTTAAAAACACTCATCCCACCCATGCCATCTAAAGGCTTATAAATAACCTCGCCTTCTTGTACTAAAAAATTTTTGAGCTCTGAGATATCAGAACTCACAAGGGTTCGCGTAATAAACTCTGGAAAATTTAAGATAAAACATTTTTCATTAGCATCCCTCAGCGCTCTAGGGCTATTAATAATTTTCACACCCGATTTCTCAGCCAACTCCAGTAAATAAGTCGCATAGATATAATTCATATTAAAAGGCGGATCTTTGCGCATAAAAACTAAATTAAAATGATTTAAATCCATTTTTGATTTATTAAAATTTTTAAATTCGAACCAGTTTTTATTTAAATTATTTAAATCAATATTTAAAAAAATCTCTCTGGCTAACACTTTTGCGCTGGGCCCCTCGGCCAATAAATCTTCAATCCCCGCCTGATAAACCTCATAGCCCCTTGAAAAACTCGCTTTTATCAAACTAAACGTACTGTCTTTATTAATATTAAAATTTTCCAAAGGGTCGGTGATAAATAAAATTTTTACTGGTTTTTTCATTGGGCTTTCCTAGAGATTTTTTGGGAGATTTTTTAACTTTTAAAATTAACTTATTAATCAAATCAATAACAGCTTACCTTTTATTTTCTAAAAATAAGCTGATCCAGACCCTGATTTAAATTTTCTAAACAAACTGCTTTTTTATCACTGCTTATTTTCAAACGCTCTAATAACTCTCTAAAAGCCAGAACTACGCTCTCTCGAGTTTCTTTATACTCATGATCCGCCAAAGCACCGCCTTTTTTTGCAGCCATATTAAATAATTTTTTCAAACTTTCAGCACAAGTCCAAGCCGGTGCACTCGTAAGACCGAGAGCTAAACTTAGCCGCTCAAAAACCCTCAAAGACCCTGCAGATACTTTATTGAGAGCTTCATAATGAACCGCTAAATAATCAATTTTCTCAGCAAGCGCTCGATCTTGAGAAATAAGATCGATCAAAATAGCCACTTGCTCAAACTCAATAATCTGAGTTTCTGGTTTAGATTCAGCTTCAGTGGTTTTAACTTTTCCAGCTTTAGCTTTAATTGCTTTTCGCCCATTCCCCTGACGAGAGACTAAAACGCCAAATAAGCCTGCAAGGTCTTTATATTTAACACCAAATATTCTCGAAAAAACTTCTCTCACCTCTGGATTATCCATAATTCCAAAACAGCCTTGAGTTCCGCCTTCGCTGGCAATTAACTGACCATCCCCCCTCAAAAACACCTGATCTCTTGCCTGGATAAATAATTTTTTACCCCCCATTAAAAACCCACTTTCTGGATCATAAATTTTATTTAAAATCTGATGGCAAGTTAAAGCTAAGCCCGTCCGATCTTTGCCGCTCTTACATTGAATATTGAAAATTTTTCCAGCAGCTTCATGAATCGTGGCATTTAAAGCTAGCTGCCAAATATGATAAATCGGCCGCTGCCCACTCATCTCATCATTAAATTTATCTAAGACTAATTCAAAAACTACGGGGCCCGCGTTTTGACTATTAAATTCCAGCATTTTCCAGCTTAATAAAGCATGCATTAGGCGCTGTCTTACAGGATCTACTTCAGCTGAGATTTCCATCAAAACACTATCTTTAAGCTGATAAATTAATTTTAACCTACGCGCTCCTTCTAACTTAGCCTCCAGGTCATTAGCGCAATCAGTAGGGTTAATTTCTATAAAACTTAAATCTAAAAAGGCTTTTAAAAATCCTGCTTTTTTATCATTTAATAACCCAGTCTCAGAAAAAATTTGATCAATGACTTTTTCTGTCGATCCGTCATAAACAGTCCCCAGTGATCGCATAAATAAAGGCGAAGTAATTAAGCCATCTAGTCTTAAACTATCTTCTAATTTTTTATAAATTTTATGGGCGCTGGCTTCATTTCCAGCCCCTGCCAGCCACTTACCTACATCTCTTAAATTTGAATCCGTAGTCAGCGTCGCCACCGTCATACCAAAGCCTGCTTTATGCTCAGGCCTGACACCCATCATTTCAATTAACTTTGTTTTTAATTTAATAAAAATATCAGCGGCTCGATCAACACTATTAAAACTAAAAACACCGGAAGTACTCACCTGCGAGGCTAAATAATAATCATCTCTAAATTTAGATTTATTTTTTTTAAAAAAACTAATTAGCCAACTATTGCGAGCGCCTATCCCATTAATTTTAATACCCTGATCCGTCAGCTGCGCTGGGATCAAACGCCCTGCTAGTAAATTTTTATAGTGATAAATAAATAACTCTTTTTTAATTCCACTTTTTATTAATTCTCGGCTTAAAACTTCAGGTTCAGGAATAATAATCACTGGCTCTCTAACTAAAATATCTCCATCTCGATCCATCACAATATAAGACTTTGGCCTAAAGGCTAAAGGCGCCCAAAGACGCCCTTGCTCCAAGTCTTTCAGCAAAGTTTGTTTTAATGCTTTAGGAAAAATTTCGGTAAAAAAACCTAAAATATTATTAGCAAAAATTTCTAACTCTTGATTAAAGATTTTGTGCCCTTCAGCCACTCGAGTGACTGGATCAGAGAGACTTTTTTCCTGCCCTTGCATCTTTATAAAAAACTTTCTGAAATATTCTTCTAATTCTAGAAAATTCGAATAAGGCAAACTCGGCAAGCCCAAACTTTTTGCTTTAATAACACATAAATCATAAGCCCCCTGAAATATACCCAAACCCTGCTGGAGATAAGGCACATAGTGACAATTAATTTTGAAATAATCAGGCGTTTTGTCTATTAAGGGCTTAATTAAAACTGCATCAGATTCTGGAATTAATTCATAGCTTTGAGCATAAGCTTCTTGTTTATAAATTTGTGTTAACCCATGTTTTAATTTTTCAAAATTGGCAATAATTTTTTCCCGTGAATCAATGCGGCTCCTGGTTTTTTCATCTACAGAAAAAATAAAACCTGGCCGCAATTCCAGGCTCTCAACACAAGACCCAGGCCCAGAACCAGACCTAGCACTAGCGCTATCCCCACTAGGCCTCGCCGCGGAGCCTGCTCCCGCTGGTGCTGGAGATTCACTGCCTGAGCCCTCAGATTCCCCAGTAGAAAAACCAGCTAAAAAGGCATGAGACCTCAAGGCCAATTGAACCAAACTCCAGAGACGTTCTGGGGGCTTTGACCCTAAATAATTAGAAAAACCAGAAAAACCAGAAAAACCAGAATCAGAAAAATCACCTGACATGATAAAACCTAATGAAATAAAATAAAAAAATATTATTTCATAGCTTGTTATAGAAAGTCGCCTAATTTTTTAAAATAAATATAAAGAATAATTTAATAAGCATATTGCTCATAAAAATTAGCATGAATTTTATACGGTCTCTTTACCGCGTTTTATTTTTTTATAATTTTTTATTTTTAAATAAAAAAAAATAAAGTATTTATCTTGTAATTAGATTGATTTAAAAAATCAAAAATAGTCTCATTAAAATTATCAATTATTAATAAATTAAAAATCTTTTCGAATGCCAAGAATCTCTCACAATATCCATGATCAAAATTTTAAAACACTCATGTCAGAACCAGATTTCTCCCAGTCTTTTTTAAAAACTTATTTACCAAAAAACTTACGAAGCTCTCTAAGCTTGGACACCACTGAGATTACACCTAGGCCATTGAGACATTTAGAGCCAAAAACTAATAAAACCTTTGAGGCAGATGTAGTTTATTTATTAAAAAATACAGACTGGAACTATCTTTTATTTATTCACATAGAACATCAATCGACGCCTGACAAAAATATAGTTTTTAGAATTGCTCATTATCAAACAGCTCAAATTGCGAGCTATATGAAAGAAAATCCTAAAACAGATTATCCACCTAAAGTTATTAGCCTTATTTATTATCAAGGCGAAAAACCCTGGCCTTATCTTGACCTTGATCTTGTCAATTTTAAAAATTACTCCCCTGGATTAATTCTCTTGATTGATCTTCCAGCAATACCTGATGAAACTTTGCTAAAACATAAGGACATTGGAAAAATAGAGGTTTTATTAAAATACATAGGGCTTAAAAAGCATAAAAATAATCTTGAAAAATTATTACCAGGATTACAAACTTGCAATAACATGTTGCGAGAAATTTTATTAAAATATTTAACTTCTGTGACTGAATTTTCAGAAGATGAATTTTCAAATCTCATTCAACGCTGCTTACCAAAAGATAAGGATATAGCCATGACACTTGCAGAACACTGGGTCAAAAAAGGGTATCAAGATGGCCGATTAAAAGGCATGCAGGAAGGGAAAGCTGAAGGGAAAGCTGAAGGAAAAATGGAAGGATTAAAAGAAGTCGCCTGTCGGATGTTATTGGCAGAAAAAAGCCATGCACTTATTCATGAAGCCACTGGCTTATCTTTAAAAGCTATTGCGAAGATCAAAAAAGAAATGACGCATTAAAGATGGTTTATTTCTTTTTTTTAATTTCTTCAAAAATTCCCCGCAAGATATTCAGCTCAGTTTCTTCAAGCACAACCCGCTGGAATAATCTTCTTAATCTGGGCATGAGCTTTCTGGGTGCTTTGGGATCTAGAAAACCAATATCTAATAACACACTTTCTAAACAAGTATAAAAACCTTCTAAATTTTCAGGCTTGGCGAGCTTATCTTTAGGGCTAGGATTTTTCGGGTCTAATAAACTTAACCTCATTTCATAGCTAATCAGCTGAACCGCCTGAGCTAAATTTAAAGACGAATAATCTGGATTAGTAGGAATATGCACATGCATATGACAGCGCTCTAATTCTTGATTTAACAAACCATTACGCTCACGGCCAAAAATTATTCCTACCTTCATACCCGAGAAAATAATTTCTTTAGATTTTTCAGCGGCTTCTCGAGGCGTAATTAAAGGCCAATCTAAATATCTTTTCCGTGCACTGGTTCCCAAGATTAAATCACAGTCTTTGATGGCCTCATCTAAATTTCTAACTATCTTGGCGCCATCCAAAATATCCAAAGCATTAGAAGACAAAGCGCGGGCTTGATCATCTATTTCATCTTGGGGATTCACTAAAACTAGATCAGATAAGCCCATGGTTTTCATCGCCCGAGCCGTTGATCCAATATTCCCCGAATGGGTTGTTTCGATAAGAATAATTCTGATTTTATCTAGAAAATTTTGATCCAATTGGCTCGCTCACTTCAATTTAAATTTTTATGGGATATCTAATGATAAGTCTTCTGTTTTTTAAGCCGCGTGATTTCTTTCTCAGAGGCTGCTAACAAGTCATTCCAATCATCCGGTGGATGCCTCTTATCCAACATTTTTTTAAATACAGCGTAGGCATCTGAATTTTTTTGATAAGCACGTTTTGTCTCTTCATCATTCACCCAGGCAAGAACAATGATTTTGCTCTCCAGGTGGTATCGAAAAAATAAGCGATATTGTTGAAAAAATTTAGCTCTAAACCAATGCTTATGCGTTGCACCTAGCGTTGAACCTTGACGATACTCTGGCAAGGTCGGGTCCTGTGGAATTTTGTCAAAAATGAGATAAAAAATAGCAGCCAAGCGCTTAGTTATATTTTTACTTTGATAAGTAGCCGGATTTTTTTTACGCAGTGTTTCTACTTTTTTCACTAGAGATTCCAGCTGATCTAAAAACAAAGGATGCGCCAAGAGACACCAACCATTAATTAATACCCCCTCTTTCGGAATGGCTTTCTTGGCCATACTTACTCATCCTCAGGACTTAATGGGCCCTCGAGATCCAGCGTCATTCCAGCAACCAGATTTTGCGCACGCTCTAATAAATCTGAAGAAATAGATTTAATATTTTTCGGATTATTACGGATATCAGCGGCGATAAAAGACAAAAAATCTCCCAAGACAGGGTCGCTCTCATCGGCACGAGAAAGCAAAACAGAACCGTCTTCACCCACCGTGTAAGTTATTTTGTCGCGCTTACTAAGATTTAATGACTCTCTTACAAGCTCTGGGATGGTTGTTTGGTACCGATCCGTCAGTGTTGACTCGACACGCAATAAATGACTCATGGCCTATCTCCGTTCATTTATATTAAAAATTTTGGAACAAGCCAATGGTAATGCAGTTGCATTGCTTTTTCAAGAACCATGAAGAAACCATGAGGAAAATTAAGCAAAAAAAAAGAGCCGGACTTTTTAAATTTATTCAACTTAAGAAGGCCGACTCACAATATGAACTTAGACTATGGAACGAGGGTCATAGTAAGAATTGGTCGATTGCATTGCAATGGTGTTATATCGATTGAAATGCAATTTTTTACTTATGCTTTTATATCGATATGGATTCTGCCCCCAGCGGATCATCTATAGGCATAAAAGGTAAGCCGACGATTAACACGATTTTTAAATTAGACTGATTCATTACATCCTCCGTTATCATTTTTATTTCGCCCGAGACGGCCAGGAATTTCTTAGGAATCCTTAGGAATACCTAGGAGAAAGCCCTTATGCATCTCAGGAAGTATCTTCTTTATGAAGAACGGAGGCAGCTAAGAAGTGAAATCGATTTTTAACAAGGGAGTGTACGGTGGTTTATGATGATTTTTTCGACTGTATTCTGATGCAACCGTTGAAGAAATTGGATCCTGAGGCAGATTCTAATATTTTTAAAGAATTTAATTTTTGTGGCGCCCAGGAAAATCGCGGGTCTTCAGCGCATAACTTTTCAATATCGTTGTCTATCCCTGACTTCCCCTTGGGATGGTAAAAGTTAAATTCGACTTGAGATAAATAATTAAACAAAAGCGTATTAGACAAATCATGACCACTGCCACTTTTTAAAACAAAATCCACAAATCCCAAGACCACATCTCGAATATGAATTAAATCAGTCACCGTCTCACGATTGTAATTTTTAGGATGAGGATGCGCATGGGTAAAAATATGATGCGCCAAGGTGTAATAAATAGGCCCCACGCCATCATAATGATCCAGAATCATAATACTGGGGAGACGAAAACGAATTTTATAATCTTCGATAAAAATTTTCATAAAAGTACTAATGGGCCCGGCCTCATCATCTATAGCCGGCTTGTACCCTGGCGTGGCTCTGAGCGCTATTTTAACTAAGTGCTTTGCAGTCTCAGTAATTAATGGGTTTTGCAACACATGGGAAGACAAATTTTTATTCACCTCGCGCTGGGATAAATACACGGACCATAAAAACTCATAGCTACGCAGATTTAAAGAAAAAGAATTAAAACTCCAGAGATTACTTAATAAACGCTCCCTCACGGTCGTATTTTTTTTCAGCTCCGCTGTAAATTCTTTTGAAAATAAAATTAATTTCGCAAACCAAGGATTAGGAAAATTCTTGGCTGTATTTAAATTTTTAAAAATATCCCATTGTTTAGAAAACTCTTTACTGTCTTCTGAATTAATTTTAAAGCCATAGATATTCTCTAAAGCCTGTAAAGACGCCTCTTGCGTAATCTTTGGCAGCATCAGCATGGATCGACACCCCGCGACTTCTGTCCAAAGATTGGCAATTAGATGCGGATTAGAAAAAACGGTTAATAAAGAAAAAGACTGGCCTGGCTTTTTTAATCGATAAGGGACGACTGCATTGCCATATTGACTGTGCGATTCGAATGCACCATCAAACACCACGCCAAAGGGCATACTCTGCCAGTCATAGTCAAAAAGATTTTTAACATCAATAGGCACTTGATCTGAACCAAAAGCAAACTCTCGCCCCTCTTGATACAAGTGAAACTGGCCTTTTTCAATCACTTTGGCCCCAAAAGGATAAGAAGCTAAGACACAAGAAAAATGCCTCACTCCTGACAGCTGATCTAAGGCCTCAACAAGATTTGGATTTAATTGATAAAGATCATCTGCTATTTCTTTCCACTGACAAATTTCTAAAGTATCTGAAGTATTTTTTGGGTGATTTTTCTGTGATTTTTTTGCTGGATAAATTGCTTGATTTGCCATCTTGATTTCTTATTTTTCTGTCTAACAAAATTGGCGCAGAAGTTAATCACAGATTGATCTTTGAGTGAAGAATAAATCCAATTAAAATCCAACTAAAATTATTATTAAAATCATAGCATTCAATCACCCTAACTGTTAGCATGCCGGCCATTTTCAAACAGGGCTATCGGCTTATGACTTCTTTTTTAAAACGCCCCTTTTATGTTTCAAAAATGTGCTTTCATTTTTTTAAAGCTTGGATTAAAAACCCCAGAAATATTGGCGCCATTGCACCCTCTTCCCGCTTATTAGGCCAAGCTATTGCCGCGGAAATTAATCTTGAAAGACCTGGGGTGATTATTGAACTTGGCGGTGGCACGGGCGCTTTAACCAGAGCTTTATTAAATTCAGGCATTGATCCCAAGCGTCTCATAGTCATTGAGCAAAATCCCAATTTTATTAAATTATTAAAAAAGCAGTTTACTCACTCTTTAATTTTAGAAGCCGATGCCCAAAACTTAGCCCAAGTATTAAAACAAAATAATATTACTGAAGTTAATTCGATTGTTTCTGGCATTCCCTTAAGGTCTTTATCTAAAAGAGCCTTAATTAATATTATTAAAAGCTCTCTATCTGTTTTGCCAATTGACAGTGCGTTTATTCAATTTACTTACGGATTAAGATCCCCCATCCCTTTAAAATTAATTCATGAGCATCTGAATTTATTTTCAATTAAAACTAGCCATCGAATTTGGCGAAATATCCCACCGGCTAGAATTTGGGTCTACAGCCGAATTAGCTAATTTTTATTTTTAATAATCTAAAACACCCAGACTATAAATTACTTGCTGGGTTTTCTTTTGCTTTAAAATTTTAATTTTTCCAGCATCTAATTTTAATAATTCTAAATTCAAATCTAAATCAGCCTCACACTCCAGATAAATCAAAGTAGTTTTGTCTATCCAGTGATTTTTAATTAATAAATTTAAAGTGGGCAATAGTAAATCTTGACGAAACGGCGGGTCACAAAAAACTAAATTAAATATTTTTGGGAATAATTTTTCCCGAGGCTCTGCTAAATAACTTAAAGCATTGCATAGCTTTACTTGACCTGGAGATTGACCTGGAGATTGACCTGGAGAATAAGCTGGATCGCCAATCTTCCAGTCACTGAGTGTATTTTTAATATTTTCAACACTGGATTTATTTAATTCTAGAAAAACAACTTCAGCGGCTCCTCTTGAAATTGCCTCCAGACCTAAAGCGCCGGTGCCGGCATAAAGATCTAAACATCGGGAATCGATAACATCATTCATGAGCCAATTAAACAAAGTCTCTCGCACCCGATCAGCGCTAGGTCTGAGACCTTCTGCGGGTTTAAAATTTAATTTTCGACCTCGAAATTTCCCAGAAATAATGCGAATAGAATTAGAGTTAGAATTAGAACTAGAATTAATATTAATTTTTAAGCCTCTCCACCGACAGTGACAGTCACCCACGGATTATTATTTTGTTGCAACTGGGCTAAAGCCCCAGAAATATCAGAAGGGGTTAACAATAATAAATTTTGAGCCCGATTGTCTAAATAATTTTCTGGAAGCCCATAAGCTAAAAGTGTAATTAAAACATCTGCTAATTCTTGATCTGAAGAAAAGCTGAGCTGGAAACTCCCTGTTAAATAATTTTGAGCCTGTTCAAGATCTATTTGGCTCGGTCCATTTTGAGCTAAATCAGCAATAGATTGGTTCATGATGCTTTCTACAGCTTGCATATTTTGCGGACTGGTTTCAGCTAAAAGAGATAAAACTCCAGAACCTGCCCAGGTATTTAAATCGGCACTGGTGTTATCTGCTAAAAATTGCTGCTCTTTCAATTTTTGATATAACACAGACCCCATACTGGCGCCGCCCAAAATACTGGAAGCTGTTAATAAGGCTAAATTTTGTGGACTCGTTTTACTAAGCGCTCGCTGGCCCATGATAATCACGGCTTGTTTAGAGGGATAATCAATATGAATCGTTGTATTCAAGGGGGCAGGCATATTGGCAAAATTATTGGGTGCAATAGGAACGGCTTTTTGACCTTCTGGTAAAGCCTGAGAAAAACCATGCGCAATCTCTTGAGCTTGAGCCAAAGAAATATCGCCCACCATAACCATGACGCCATTTTGATCGACATAGTACTGACGATAAAAATTAGAAATATCATTGGGATTTATATTATTTAAACTGTCTGCTGTTCCATGCACAGAATGTTCATAAGGGGTTCCCGCAAAAAGATCAGCCATCAGGGCATCTTCAGCAATTTGTAAAGGATGCGCTTGGCCAATTTCAATCCGCTGAATTTGATTTTGTTTGACCTGCTCTAACACCTTGTCTGAACTGGCTAAATCAGTCACCGCTGTAATTAAAGTACTCACTCCCGCTTGTAATAAATCAGGCTGGGTCTGGGTATGCATGATTAACATAGCCATATCACGATCGACATTGGCAGAAAGTTCTGCGCCAGAATTATCAAAATCAAGGGCCAGCTGATCTCCTGTTTTTAAACTCGTTTCTTGCCCAATGCTCTTAGCTACTAATTCTGCTAGGCCATATTGAGCTCCGTCATAAGCACTCCCGGCATAAAAGCCCAGCTCCATGATTAAAATAGGCTGCTGGTCTTCATGAACAAATTCGACCGATAGACCCTCTGGGGTTTTAAAATAATTAATTTTAAAAGGTAAATTATCTGCGAAAGCAAAATTAAAAAAATTAAAATTTAATAAAATAAAAAAATTAAAAATAAAAAATAATCTCACAAAAAATCTCCTAATTTATTCGCAGAATTCGCAGGATCTTGATTCACTTGGTTGACCTGCTCACGATCTCGAATGGCCAAATTATTTAATAAAGCGGGATCATGATTGAGATCACTGATTTTTTTAGATTCTGAGAGTCCCATAAAATTTGAACTTAAATTTGAATTGGTATTTAAATTATTATTTGAGAAAGAAAATCTCTGAGACCCACCCCGATTAAAATTATTAATTTTATTTAAATTACTTAAATTATTTAAATTAATCTCTGGGCTTGAATTAGCTGAATTAGCTGAATTAGCTGAATTAGCTGGGTTATTAAGATTATTAATAGGGACTAAATCGACATCGACTAGATTATCAGGCGAAAGATATTGATTTAATAATTGGATTAACTCACTGGAATTAACACTCTGTAGATGAGTTAAATAATTCTGACTTAAATGCCAGTCTAATCCTGCACCGCTGTTTAACTCTCCTAAAAGACTAGCTTCGCCAAAAGGACTGTCTAAAAAATACAAATGCTGAGATTCCGCATAAGTAATCACTCGAGCTATTTCAGCATCCGTCGGCGGCGTTTGGGCCAGCTGCTCAAACTCTGTAAAAATAGCCGCTTCCAGCTGAGCTAAAGACACCCCGGGCATGGGCCTTGCGATAATTTGAAAGCTTGTGTTAAGCCGAGCTAAAGGGCTGTAATTAATTTGAATATAGCTTGCTAAGTTTTGATCCCGGACTAAGTCCTGCTGAAATCTAGAGCTATCCATATTGGCTAAAAGATCTGCTAAGACGACTAGGCCAAAACCAGCAGAAGGATCTTGTATGGGATCTTGCATGGGATTCTGCGTGGGATCTTGCGCATAAGCTTTTTCAGCACTGGCAATGCTGGGGACACGAAAGCTCATGATTAAAGTCGGCAGGCTTCCAGGGCGTCTGACTAAGATATGCTTCACGCCGTTTTGAAAAATAATCGGATAATTTTTAGGGGACAGCTCAGGCGCTTTTTTAATACTGGAAAAATACTGCGTGGCTAATTGATAAATATTATTAGGATCCACATCACCGACAATAATCAAAGTCGCTAAATTAGGCACGTAATAACGCGCATGCCAGCGATAGAGATCATCACTAGATAACTGCTCAATATCACTTTGCCAACCAATCACTGGAGTGGCATAAGGCGAGGCCATTTCAGTCATATAATTTAAAATCTCTGTGGCATCACCCATCGGGTCATCGTCAATTAATTGATGACGCTCTTCGAGAATTATTTTTCTTTCTTGGTCTAGCTGATTCGAACCAAAGCTTAAATTTTCCATGCGATCAGACTCCAGCTGAAAAACTGACGCGAGCTGATCTTTAGGCACAAAGTCTGAATAAACAGTCCCGTCTTGATAGGTATAGGCGTTGCTTAATCCCCCATGGCTAGCAATGGATTTAATTAAATCACTGGGAGGAAAAGTCTCAGACCCCTGGAATAACATATGTTCTAGAAAATGCGACAGACCCGTCTCACCTAAATGCTCTTGGGCCGAGCCTACTTGATACCACATCTGACTCATGACCACCGGCGCTCGAGGGTCCACTTGGACAATGATTTGCAAGCCGTTATCTAGGCTGTAGCTATAAATATTATTATTTAAATTATCTGCCTCTGCTGTATTTAAAACACCCGCGCTAAAACCCAGATAGGCTATAACACTCAAAAAACTAAATTTATTAAAAAGCGCCATGCTTTAAACCTTTTTAAACTCGAAGCCATCAAAAAATAATCAATCGAGTTTAGTCAGGCGGGCTGAGCGATGACAAAGACGCCAGGGTGTCTTTGTCTCCTGACTTCCACGACCGATAGAATCGTCAATTAGTTATCGCACAAAAATTTTTTAACAATTAAAATTAATCATTGGGCTTTTAAAATTGGACTTTTTTAAATGACAGAAAAAATTAAAAAATTAATAAAAATAAATCACTGCATCTGGCTTCGTGAAGATTTAAGACTGGAAGATCATGAGGGATTTAAACAAGCCCAAGAAAATTATTCAGATCAAACTTCAGGTCAAACTTCAGGTCAAACTTCAGGTCAAACTCCAGCTCAAACTTGCCTAGCGCTTTATATTTTCACGCCAGAGACTTGGTTAGATCACGACCGCTCGGCTTCTCAAATTTATTTTATTGTGGAAAATTTAAAATTAATGTCTGAAAAACTAAAAAATTTAAATATTCCCTTAAAAATTTTAAATTTAAACACTTTTAAACAAGTCCCAGAAGCCCTATTAAAATTTTGCCAGACTTATCAAATTGAAAATATCTATGCCGCTCGAAATTATGGTTTAGACGAGCTCAATAGGGATAAAAACTGCGCTGAGTTATTACAAAAATTTAATATAAAAATAAATTTCAGAAATGACTTTGTGTTCTTTCCACCCCATAAAATTTTAAAGCCAGACGGGCAGCCCTATAAAATTTTTACCGCTTATAAAAAAGCCTGGGTACAAAAAGTATTAGAAATCTCCAGTAATTTTTTAATTTTTAATAGCCCTTATCAAATTCAGTCTCAAGTCAAAACTGATATGGCTTCAGATGCTATTCCCAGTGAAATCATTGGATTTTCTTGCCCTCAAAATCAAGCTTATAAAAATTGGGTTTTGAGTGAAGAAAATTTAAAAAATAAATTTAAAATTTTTATTAAAAATCATCTGGAAAATTATGCAAAAAATAGAGACTTTCCAGCTTTAAATAAAAACAGTCAGCTTTCGCCCTATCTGGCTATTAGCGTGATTAATATTCGAAGTATTTTAAATTTATTAATGCAGGAAAGATCTTGCGGGAGTTTTTTAGATTTGCTAGCCCAAGAAGGCCCAGCAATGTTTATTAATGAACTGATTTGGCGTGATTTTTATCAAATGATCTTGTTTAATTTTCCTAGAGTTTCTAAACATCAGCCTTATCTATTAGAAACTAATCAAATTCACTGGTCTGGAGATAAAAATTTATTTAAATCTTGGTGTGAGGGTCAAACTGGCTTTCCTATTATTGACGCCAGTATGAGATGCTTAAATCAAACAGGCTTTTTGCATAACCGTTTAAGAATGATCGTCGCCATGTTTTTAACCAAAATTTTATGGATCGATTGGCGCTGGGGCGAGGCTTATTTCATGAAGAATCTAATTGACGGAGAATTAGGAGCTAATAATGGCGGCTGGCAATGGTGTGCATCGACAGGGACAGACTCGGCGCCCTACTTTCGAATTTTTAGCCCCCTATTACAAAGCCAAAAATTTGATCCAGAAGGTGAATTTATTCGCCAATATATTCCTGAATTAAAAAATCTAGACTATAAAAATATTCATGACCCTGATTTATTAACTAGAAAAAATTTAGGTTACCCAGAGCCTGTTGTGAATTACTCAGCCCAAAGAAAATTTGCGATTGAAAGTTTTAAAAAAATTAAAAGTTAAAATAAATAAAAATGAAAAAAATAAAAAATATAAAAAATCTCTTAACGCCGATTCAATTAAAAAAATCAGAAACAAAAAAATCAAATAATTATATTTATTTTGTTTTTTTAATACTTTCTATTTTTTATGCCTATGAGTTTTTCTTACGCATCTCACCTTCGGTCTTAATTAGCTCTTTGCTTCATCAGTACCATACGGATGCCTTTGGAATAGCGAGCTTCTCAAGCGCTTATTTTGCGGGTTATTTGCTGATGCAATTACCTGCAGGATTTTTACTGGATTCTTATGGATTTAAGAAAGTGATCAGTGCCGCTTTACTGACCTGTGTTCTAGGCACTTTAATTTTTACCCTTTCTCATCATTTGATTTTGGGCTTGTTTGGTCGGTTTATTTTAGGCTGTGGCTCTGCCTTTGCTTTTATTGGTGCAATTTGTTTTATCAGAAACTTTTTTCGCGAGAATGCCTTTGCCATTTTAATTTCTTTGGTTATTTCCCTTGGAACCATTGCAGGAGCAGTCGGCCAAGTCTTTGCTGTGAATATTATTTATTATTTGAGCTGGCATCTGACTATTGATGGCATGGCAACTTGGGGAGTAATTCTGACTATTTGCATTATTTTTGTTCCGAATATTTATCTAGTAAAACCATCAAGACATAGAAAAAAATTAAAAATGGCTTTGCCACTTTTTTTTAAAAATTTATTTAAATTAATCAAAATAAAATCCCTTTGGTTAAATGGCTTGATTGGCGGTCTTTTATATTTGCCAACTTCGGTGATTGCTGCGACCTGGGGTGTCGAATTTTTTAAAGATACTTTTCATGAAAATACAAATTCAGGATCCATTGCCATTACGACTTTATTTATGGGTTGGGCGCTTGGAGGTCCTGTATTTAGCCTCTTAGCGGCAAGGTTTAATCTCGAAAAATATTTAATTTTTATCAGCGCGCTTACTGCTGCCCTATTAATTTTTATTTTATTTTCAGAAAAAAATATCTCTCTATTTGCCCTCGCAGGCGCGCTATTTATTTTTGGTTTTTTATCAAGCTCACAAGTATTAATTTGGCGATTTTTCTCCAAAATTATCCACGGCTATTCAAGAGAGAAAAATCTGATTGGCTTGGCTAGTGCACTGACTAATTTAATCATTATGCTGTTTATTGCAGTGGCAGATTTAGTTATTGGAGCGCTGATTAATTTTTTAAGTCATCATGGGGCTCATTCGGCTTTACAGGCTTTATATTCGGTGAATGGCAGTGATTTGAAGCTGGTTTTTTATTTACTGCCCAGCTCAATGATTCTTGCGGCTTTCTTTGCTTTACTGCTGCCTCGAAGTTTTCAGACCCTGAAAATAAAATCATAAAATTATAAAATTAACAGGAGAATAAAAAATCAATATTTTAATAGCTGGTGCTACGGGCATGATTGGGCAAGCGCTGAGTCAAGAGCTGAGTCAAGCGGTGTTGAATTCAAATCATGAGCTTTATTTTTTAGGCCGTGATCGATCTAAAATAATCAAAAAATTTGGCGCTGATTTTAAAATAATGACCTGGGATGAGCTGAGTCAAAACCAAAATTTATTAGACCCTATTGATTTAATCATTAATCTTTCAGGTGAGAATATTGGCGAGCAAAAATGGTCAGAAAAACAGAAAGAAAAAATAATAAAAAGTCGTGTTGAAAGCACTTTATTATTAGCCAAATTTTGTGCGGCAAGAGCTTCTGAAAAAGAAAATAAAAAAATTCGCCTACTCAATGCCAGTGCAATTGGTATTTATGAGGGTGAAAATCTTCACGATGAAAATGCCGAAATATCACTCACACCTAAAACTTTTTTATCTCAAGTCGCACAGGCTTGGGAAAGAGCCCTGGAGCCTGCTGAAAAAGCAGGTGTTCCCGTGACAAGAATGCGATTTTCAGTGGTCTTGAGTGATCAAGGTGGCGCTCTTGGTAAAATGCTTCCCGCTTTCCGATTTGGCTTAGGCGGAATACTAGGCTCTGGAAAACAATTATTTTCTTGGATTAGTCTGCATGATCTTGTTCGGGCCATTATTTTTTTAATAGATCATCCTGAAATCACGGGGCCCGTTAATATGGTTTCCCCTGAGGTTATTACCCAAAAAGTTTTTGCCAAAACACTGGCAAAAATTATTAATCGCCCCTGTTTTTTAAAAATACCTGGATGGGTCTTAAAACTTCAATTTGGGGAAATGGCTCAAGAACTTTTGCTATCAGGGCTTTGTGTGAAATCAAAGCGCTTAGATCAGCATGGATTTATTTTTGAAGACAAAGATCTCAAAACGGCTTTACAAAGAATTTTTATAAAAAAATAAATTTAATAATTAATCAGGATATCTATGACCAGTTTAAATTTAACCAACCCAGAAAAAATCAAAATTGGCATTAGCGCCTGTTTACTAGGCCAGGAAGTACGATTTGATGGGGGGCACCAGAGAGATAATTATATTACCGATGTTCTCGGAAAATATTTTACTTATATTCCTTTATGCCCAGAGGTAGCCATTGGCTTAGGGGTGCCAAGAAGTAGTTTGCGTTTAATTAATTTTTCGAAAGATAGCTTAAATCCTCAAGCTATCATGCCAAAAAAAAACACAAACCATACGGCTGAATTACAAGAATTTGCGAAAATTTCAGCGCCTAAATTAACTAAAATTAGCGCTTATATTTTTAAGAAAAAATCACCGTCTTGTGGCCTGGAGAGGGTCAAAATTTACAACCCAGAAGGGATGCCCATAGGCCATGGAATGGGGATTTATGCTAAAGAATTAATCACACACTTACCCCTGCTACCTACTGAAGAAGAAGGGCGTCTTTATGACCCCAGATTGAGAGAAAATTTTATAAAACGCGTGTATTTATATTCAGAGTGGCAAAAGTTATGTGAAGAAGGGCTTAATTTTCATGGGCTCTTAAATTTTCATACGCGGCATAAGCTTTTACTGATCGCGCATCACTATGGCAATAGTAAATTACTGGGGAAATTCATTGCGAATCTAGACCCTCATATAGATCAGCTGGGTTTTTTAAAAATTGCTGATCAGTATATTCAGCTCTTTATGCAAACCATCAAAAAAACTCCAGATAAAAGACATCATGGTCAAGTATTAGAGCGAATCATGGCAAGAATTAATCAGCATCTAGAATCAAGACAAAAAGAAGATTTATTAAAATTAATTCAAGAATATCTTTCTGGATCTATTCCACTGTCTATTCCTATTAGAATGATTCGGCATTACTTAACCGCTTTCGATGAGCCCAATCTAGAAATTCAGTCTTATTTAAATCCCTATCCTGAAGACTTAGGGCTTATGAATCAGATCTAATAAAAATATTAAAAAATATATTAAAAATCACAATGGAAATCAGAATATGAAACAATCTACTTTAATTATTTTATTGACATTAATTAGCACGCACTGCTTCAGCGATCTAAGCTTTACTCACCAAGCTTCTTCAGCAGTTTCAAAACCTTTATCTACACAGGCCAACACAGCAACAGAGGCTAAAAAAACAGCAGATAATTGGCAAGTTAATTTGGGTGCTGGGGCTATTTACAGCCCAGAATTTTTAGGCTCAAAAGATTATGAACTTTCCGCCATTCCCGATTTCAGCTTGAAATATAAAAATTTATTTTTCTTATCTTTTCAGGATGGCCTGGGTTACAACTTTATTAATCAAAAAAATTGGCAAGCGGGCCCTTTAGTTCGATATGCATTTGCTAGAAAAGAAGATGCAAGCAATCCATTTAGAATTATTGGTAATAAAACAAACGCCCTTCAGGGTCTAGGCAATGTCAATGGCACTGTTGAACTAGGAGGCTTTGCAAAATACCGCTTTGAAAAATACTGGAGTTCAAAAGCTGAGCTGCTCCAGGGAGTCAATAGCCACAATGGGCTTATTGCGAGCTGGGATTTAAATTATTCAAACACGTTTGAATATTTTGGCCCCCCTATTATTTATTCTTTTGGTCCAGATCTTACTTGGGCCAATGGTCAATATAACAATACTTATTGGGGTATTGATCAAACTCAGTCTATTAATTCTGGACTTGCTGAGTATCAACTTAAGAATGGCCTTGTCTCTTATGGCGCTCATGTTTTCGCTCTCATGCCTCTGAATAAAGATCTTGCAAGCTCTGTTTTCTTATCGTACGAACGCCTCAGTAAAGACTTGGCTAATTCGCCGCTAATTTCAGAAAGAGGCTCTCGAAATCAGCTGACTATTGGACTGGGCCTGAACTATTCACTCAGTCAAATAAATTAATAAATAAATAAATAAATAAATAAATAAATAAATAAATAAATAAATAAATTAAGAGGAAATCCCTGATGAGAATCTGGAGTCAAAATATTAAAAATAATTATTTAGACGATGCCTTTGGTCATCGCGGTACAGAATTTTTAAAAACAAAACCTTGTCGATCTTTGCACTTGGCCTGGGAAGACGCGCCTAAAAACACGCAATCTCTAGCGCTTATTTTTATTGACTACGAAGCTATTCCAGTTTGTGGATTCCCTTGGATTCACTGGACCGTGGCTAATATTCCCCCAGGCAAAAATGGCTCTGGTGAATTACATGAAAACATCAGCATGGAAAAAAAATTATTAGAAGGTGTCACGAGCTGGAATTCGGGATTACTCCCCAAAGAACGGCATTTAAATAAAGAAGATGCGACGGGCTATGGCGGCTCTGCACCGCCTGATAAAGCCCATTTATATACCATTGATTTTTATGCTTTAGATACCAGTCTAAAACTAGAGCGTGGTTTTTTTATGAGTGAATTAATTCGTGGCATGGACGGTCATATTTTGGCCCATGAGAAAATAAATTTTTGGTATAAAGCTAAATCTGAGATCTAAGATCTAAAATCTGGGATCTCAGATTGGCTAACGCCACAAATTAGTCTTTGCCAGATCAACAAGATCAGATCCCCGTCCATCGATAATGGCTTTAATCATATATAAATTAAAACCCTTTATTTCCTGCATTTTAATTTTAGGCGGCATCACTAATTCCATACGATTAGTGACCACATCCACTAAAACAGGTCCCGGATGTGCTAGGGCTTCTTTTAGAGCAGATTCAAGCTGACTGGGGTCTTCCACTCGAATACCCCGAACACCCATGGCTTCAGCCATCTTGGCAAAATTAGGGTTAATTAAATCCGTCCCCGTATTTAAAAATCCATTGGCTTTCATTTCTAGTTCAACAAAGCCCAGGACGCCGTTATTAAAAATAACAACTTTAATATCTAATTTTTGCTGGGTCAGTGTAATAAAATCGCCCATCAGCATGGAAAAGCCGCCATCGCCGCATAAAGCAATCACTTCGCGATCAGGATGAGACGCTTTGGCACCAATCGCCTGAGCGAGCCCATTAGCCATGGACCCATGATTAAAAGAGCCAATAAGACGTCTTTTACCATTCATTTTTAAATAACGAGCAGCCCAAACCGTCGGCGTACCAACATCACAGGTAAAAATAGTGTCTTCTTTGGCTAGTTCGCTAATCACTCGAGCCAAATGCTGAGGATGAATCGGTGGCTTAGAACCAAAAGCTAAGTCGTCCAAAGATTTTCGTGATTTTTTATAGTGCTCACAGGCTTGTTTCAAATGGTCGTCGTTCGTCTTTTTTGTCAGATAAGGCAGTAAAGCTTGAATGGTTTCTTTGATACCGCCGACAGCACCCAATTCAAGATTGCATCGCCGTCCTAAATTTTCCCCACGAATATCAATCTGAATAATTCGTGTTTTTTCCGACGGATAAAATTGTCTATAGGGAAAATTAGTGCCGAGTAATAACAAAGTATCGCAATCTTCCATGGCGTAATAACCCGAGGCGAAGCCAATAAAACCCGTCATGCCGACATCATAAGGATTGTCATATTCGACATATTCTTTCCCACGTAAGGCGTGAACCACTGGGCTTTTTAAAGTCTCACATAAAGACAGTAGTTCTGCATGAGCTCCAGCACAGCCACTCCCCGCTAATAGAGTGATTTTTTGAGACTGATTTAATAACTCCGCGATTTTTTTTAACTCAAGGTCACTGGGAATTACTTTAGGTTTTGCTTGCGCAATATATTTAGGAATAGCAGTTATGGTCGCTTCTTTTAAAGCAATATCCCCAGAGATCACAATCACAGCGACACCACGTTTATTCAACGCTGTTTGAGCTGCCAGCGCTAAAATTCGGGGCATTTGATCTGGAGAGTAAATAATTTCACAAAAATAACTGCAGTCTTTAAATAAAGCCTTGGGGTCTGTTTCTTGAAAATAAGCGCCGCCAATTTCACTGCTTGGAATATGTGCTGCAATGGCTAATACAGGCACGCCATTACGATGACAGTCATATAAACCATTAATTAAATGCATATTTCCAGGACCACAGCTTCCAGCACAAACCGTCAGATCCCCAGTCAGATGCGCCTCAGCACCTGCTGCAAAAGCGGCGACTTCTTCATGTCTTGTATGGATCCAGTCTATTTTTTTCTTGGCACGCAATGCATCCGTTATTCCATTGAGAGAATCCCCGACAATTCCATAAATTCTTTTAACACCAATAGCGCTTAAAGTATCAACTAAAACATCAGCAACAGTCGTCATGGTTTTAAGTCCTATATTTTTATTTTTTAAATTTTATTTTTAAAATTTTATT
>CAMCUU010000029.1 GCA_945879065.1 Francisella tularensis subsp. holarctica | reverse complement strand
TTTTTTATTTTTTATTTTTTTAATAAATAAAAGTAATCAGAGGCTTTCAAGATAGTCTCATCAATGATCTGATTAGTATGAGCAATGGACATAAACCCGGCTTCATAAGCCGAGCAAGCTAAGTAAATACCGTGGTTTAGCATGTAATTAAAAAAGCTAATAAATTGCTCGATATCACATAAAGAAATATTTTTTAAATTTTTAATTTCTGTTTGATCTGTAAAGTAAAAACCAAACATGCCGCCTTCATAGTCGGTTAAAAAGGGGATATTAAAACTATCAGCAGCTGCTTGTAGGCCGTTCATCAGGCGCGCGGTTTTGTCGGTTAAATTTTCAAAAAAGCCAGGCTCGCTGAGTATCTTTAAAGTGGTTAAACCCGCCGCCATACAAACTGGATTTCCAGATAAAGTCCCTGAATGGAAAATTTTCCCATCGGGTGTTAGCTGGGACATTAATTCACGCGAGCCGCCAATGGCGCCGACTGGTAGGCCGCCGCCGATGATTTTACCCAGGCAGGTGATATCAGGTTTAACTTGATAAATACTTTGAGCGCCGCCTAGAGCCACGCGAAAACCAGTCATGACCTCATCGGTGATTAATAAAGCGCCGTGTTGATCACATAAGGTTCTTAGATGATTTAAAAACCCAGGCTGAGGTCGCACAAAATTCATATTGCCAACAATAGGCTCCAGAATAATTCCAGCGATTTGGCCCGGGTGAGATTTAAACAGCTCAGTGACTTGTTCAAAATGATTAAATTCAGCAGTCAAAGTATCTGAAGTCACAGCTTCTGGAATTCCTGGAGAGTTTGGAACGCCTAGTGTGAGAGCCGCAGAGCCGGTCTTAGTTAATAAAGAATCCACATGACCATGGTAACAACCTTCGAATTTTATAATCTTATTTCGGCCAGTTGCGCCCCGGGCTAATCTAATCGCCGTCATGGTCGCTTCAGTGCCAGAGCTCATGAATCTCAGCATTTGGATATTCGGCATGAGTTCTATAATTTTTTCAGCCATCAGAGTCTCTATGAGCGTTGGTGCGCCATAAGTTAGGCCAAGTTTAATTTGATCTTGAATCGCTTGAATTACTTTAGGATGGTTATGACCCAGTATCATGGGGCCCCAAGAGCCGATGTAGTCAATATATTTTTTATCTTCTAAGTCATAAAGATAAGCGCCTTCAGCTTTTTTAAAAAAAATAGGATTGGTTCTCACGGCTTTAAAAGCTCGTGCTGAAGAGTTAACACCGCCTGAGATGACTTGCTTGGCTTGATTAAAGGCAGAAATATTAGATTGAAAAACCATGGGTAAAAATCCTTGAGATTTAAGATTTGATTTAAGATTTGATTTAATTTAAAAATTTAAAAAAAAATTAAAATAAAAAGCTAAAAAATTGTATCAATATTTGTTTCCAAATGAACCAATTTATTCATTAACTAAGAGCACGGCACTTCAGTAAAATCCCCGGCTTATTTATTAATATAAGTCTTGATTAAATAATGAAAAAAATAGAATTAAACCCTTCACATGCTTCACATCCCCAGGGCCAGACCACCTTATTTTTTATGCAGATGCTGAGCATGATGGGATTTTCCATTGTTTTTTCTTTATTAGTTTTATATTGCACGAATTATTTACATATCAAAGACGAATCAGCTTATGCCGTCACAGCGGCTTTCAATGCCTTAGTTTTTGTGACGTCGATGCCAGCGGGTTGGATTGTTGAAAAATATTTAGGCTTTAAAAAGGGTACTTTTTTAAGCATTATTTTGGGAATTATTGGCTTAAGCGTCATGGCGATTCCGCTCAAATCCGCAATGTTATTAGGCTTGGGGATCTTTATTTGCTCAAACGGCATGTCAGTCCCTTGTTTATATGTCTTGCTGGGAAATTTATATGGCAAGGCGCATCCCAAGAGAGACGATGGTTTTGTGCTGTCTTACATTGGCATGAATATTGGTAGCTTTATCACCAGTATTTTTTCGGGGACTATCTCTGAAAAATTAGGTTTCGGCGTGGCTTTTGGAATAGGCGCTTTTGCTATTGCTTGCATGCTGCCAATTTTATTGGCTAAGAAGCAGGTCTTTAAAGAAACCAGAAGCTATTCAAATCAGGAAATTTACTTTGGTTTGTTTTTATCTTTATTAATGGTATCAGCAACCATTACGCTGACGATCTTTTCCAGTATTAGTAACAATCTCATGTTGATTTTAGGGTTTCTCTCTTTGGGTTATGTCTTAGTCATTGCGAAGCAAGAAGCAGTGAATTCAATACAAGCTCAAAGGGGCTTAGTGATTTTTACTTTGTTAACCACGGTTTCTATTATTTTCTGGACTTTGTATTCGCTCTCGCCGTCTTTAATCATGCTATTTACCGAACGCTATGTAGATCGAACTATTGGTTCTTTTCAGATACCTACTGCAAACTTATCTTCACTCAATCCATTTTTTATTGTCACCATGGGGCCTTTGTTAACTTTTTTATTAAGATATTTAAAACAGAAAAAATCTTGGGCTTTATGCACAACCGCTAAATTTGGTTTGGGGACTGTGTTAATGGGCCTAGGTTATTTAATCTTATTTTTGAGTTTATTTTTAGACCATGGCTATACCCAGATTGCTTTATATTGGATCGTCTTGAGTTATTTTTTCCAGACCGTCGGTGAGTTATTTGTCGGCCCCATCGGCTATGCAATGGTCGGAGATTTAGTGCCTATTTCTAGAATTGGATTGATGATGGGTATCTGGCAATTATCTACGGGGATAGCAGGGGCTTTATCTAATTATCTAGCCGACTATGCAACGCCTTCTGATGATTCAAATACCATGCATTTTTCGATGAAATTAAACGAGCTTTCTTATGAGCATGCTTTTTTAATATACGGCTCTGTGACTGTTTTAGTCGGCGTTTTAATTTATTTAAGCGCTGGGAAAATTAGAAAATATTTAGCGGGATAATTAAAAAAATTAGGGTTATAAAAAATGTTAATTATTGATTTAGTTTATACAGGGACGCTGGATCAAATTGATCAGGTTTTGTTAGAGCACAGAAATTTTCTACAAAAATATTATGACCTAGGAATTTTGCTAGCTTCAGGGCCTAAGAACCCCAGAGAGGGCGGCATTATTATTGCTTTGGGTAGCAAATCTCAGATGGAAGAAATTATTAAAGAAGACCCGTTTTATCAAAATAATTTAGCTGTCTATAAATTCACAGAATTTAACCCTGTGAAATATGCAGAAGTTTTAAAAGATTTATTAAATAAAAAATTTAAAAAAATTTAAAAATTTAAAAATTAAAAAATTAAAAAAAAAGAAAAAATAAAAAATGCAAAAAAATCTAAAAAATTCAAAAAATAACTTCTGCCCCTGCGGTTCTCTTAAAATTTATGCGCAGTGCTGTGAAATTTTTATTTCAAGAAAAAAACTCCCCGAAACTCCTGAACAACTCATGCGTTCGAGATACACAGCGTTTACGAAAGCCGATGCGGACTATATGCAGTTCAGTATGAAAGAGGGCGCTTTAGGGGAAGAATTTAATCCCGAAGAAGTTCGTGCTTGGGCCTTAAGTGTTAAGTGGCAAGAATTAAAGATTTTCAAAGCCTATTTAGATCAAGATAATTTGAACAAAGGCTATGTTTTATTCTCAGCGATGTATAAACAAGCTGGGAAAAAATTTGAAATGAAAGAACTCAGTGAGTTTGTAAAACAAGAGAATGGTCAGTGGTTATATACCGGCCCTGCTGAAAGTCCTGAGCATGCCCATGCTGGGCATTGCGGTGACTCCAGCTGTTCTAAAATTCATTAAAATATAACCGGCCCCTAAATCCAGAAAGTTGATTTTAGGTGCCGGGTATCGTAGCCTCATGACCGGCCCCTAAATCCAGAAAGTTGATTTTAGGTGCCGGGTATAAATTAAGAGGCTTCCCATGAAAATCACTGGAAAAGAGTTTGAAAAAACCGTTTTTAAACAATTACTTAATTCTGAAAAACCAGAATTTGTAGCCATTCATGGTCGGCGCCGTGTTGGAAAAACTTATATTACTTCGAGTTTTTTTGAGGCAAATCGCTGTACTTTTTTTCATTCAACAGGCTTAAGAAATGCGGATCAAGCGCAGCAAATTAAGCAGTTTACGGATGAAATTAGTCGTGTTTTTTATGCCGGGCAGGGCTTATCTCCAGCATCGAATTGGTACGATGCTTTCGCTCAGCTCACGCGAGCTATCGAAAATTTAAAATCTAAAAAGAAAATTATTGTTTTTTTAGATGAGCTGCCATGGATGGCAACTCCTAAATCAGACTTAATGAGCTCACTTGAATTTTACTGGAATCGGCATTGGTACAAAGAGTCCAGAATGTGCTTAATTACCTGCGGCTCTTCAGCATCCTGGGTTCAAGAAAATATTATTGATAACAAAGATGGTTTATATAATCGAGTAACTCGAGTGATCCGTGTCCAGCCTTTTACGCTTTTAGAAACACGGGAGTTTTTAAAATCTAAAAAAATTAATTATCCAGAAAAACAGGTCTGCGAAATTTATATGGCTTTGGGAGGGATTCCTTATTATTTAGATTTTTTACAGGCGCATCAGTCGGTCGCTGAAAATATAGAATCTGTTTTTTTTACACCCAATGCACCTTTAGTCGATGAATTTGATCGTCTTTATGCCTCTTTATTTAATAACCATGAGCTTTATGAAGATATCGTTCGTGTGATGGCTAAAAATCGTTATGGCATCGGTATTTCAGAATTGGCTGAGCATACGCGCCAGACCAAAGGAGGGAGCTTTCAAAAAAGATTAGATGAACTGGAAGAAGCAGGGTTTATAGAAAAATTTTTACCGTATCAAAATAATTCTCGCGGTCATTATTATCGCCTAATTGATGAATTCTCTATTTTTTATCTTCACTGGGTTGAGCCTTACAAAAAAGATCTTAAAAAAAGAGATCGAGGACTTGGGTTTTGGATGCATGCGTCCAAATCACCTTCTTTTTATGCCTGGGCTGGTTATGCTTTTGAAGCGCTTTGTTATAAACATATTAAGCAAATACGAGAAGGTTTAAATATTACCCCGGATAGTCTAATTGCGACCTGGAGATATAGCCCACCCAAAGGCTCTAAAGGGGAGGGTGCGCAGATTGATTTATTATTTGATCGACCTGATGGCGCTATTACTCTTTGTGAAATTAAATACACGCAGAAAATTTTAATCATTGATAAAGCCATGCATGAAAATTTAAATCAGAAAAAGAGAGTCTTTCAAGTTCAGACAAAATCAGAAAAATTAATTTTTATGGCTTTAATTTCTGCGCAAGGCGTTAAAAAAAATATTTATTCAGAGAGTTTAACCCATCTTATTTTAACCCTCGAAAATTTATTTAAAGCCTAAATTTTTAATTTTTAAAACTTCTTAAAACCCTTGTCCAGATTAATTTTTTTTAAAGTTTTACAAAACTTGTCCACAGCTATTTGAGTAATCTAACCACAGATTCTGTGGATAAGTTTGATACACTGACTTGACTAATTTTATTGAGCTAAACCCCATGTCTTTTAATTTATTTTCAAGCAACTCTCATGAGCCTTTGGCGTCTAGACTACGACCTCAAAAAATAACTGATTTTATAGGCCAAGAGCATCTATTGGGGCCGGGCTGTGCGCTTTCTCAAATGCTTCAAGCGGGGCGAATACATTCCATGGTTTTATGGGGGCCTCCAGGTGTGGGTAAAACCACTTTGGCGCATCTTTTAGGCGAGGCTGTTTCAGCGAATGTTAAAACTTTATCAGCGGTGAACTCGGGGGTGAAAGAAATCAGAGAAATCACCCTGGAATTAGAAAATTTAAAAAAAGATTTATTTAATACGCAGCAGCAAAAGCAAAATATTTTATTGATTGATGAAATTCACCGGTTTTCTAAATCCCAGCAAGATGCATTATTACCCTTAGTCGAATCAGGCTTAATTACTTTGATTGGCGCCACGACTGAAAACCCCTCTTTCGAATTAAATAAGGCTTTGTTATCTCGAACTCGGGTGCATGTTTTAAAAGCTTTGGATACTCCAGATTTATTAAAAATATTAAACAGGGCCTTGAAAGATCAAGACCAGGGCTATGGGAATTTTTTAATTAAATTTTCAGAAGAAGATAAGTTGAAATTAATTAAATTAGCCCGGCAGGATGCGAGAGTTTTATTGAATTTATTAGAGTTAGTTATAGAGCTGTCTGGTTTTTCCCCTCTCTGCCCTTCGGCTTCGCCTTCAGGTCTGTCTCTCCCGCAAGGGGAGAGACGAGAGCAAGCAGAAATATCCATAGAGATAGACCCGCTTTTAAAGCATCTGGGTGAAAATATTTTATCTTTTGATAAGCAGGGCGATATTTTTTACGACGCTATTTCAGCGCTGCACAAATCTATTAGGGGCTCAGATCCTGATGCGAGTTTATATTGGCTCGCGAAATTACTAGTCGGCGGTGTGGATGGTTTATATATTGCTAGACGATTAATTCGCATTGCTTCTGAAGATGTTGGCAATGCAGACCCTAGAGCTTTACAAATTTGTATTAACACTTGGGATGTCTTGGAAAGATTAGGCGCTGGAGAAGGCGAATTAGCCTTAGGCCAAGCTGTTTTATTTTTAGCCTGCGCGCCAAAGAGCAATGCGGGATATTTAGCGTTTAATCAGGCCATGGCATTAGTTAAACAAAGTGGATCGGCTGAAATAGAAATCCCCATGCATTTAAGAAATTCGCCTACCCAATTAATGACTGATTTAGGCTATGGGAAAAATTATAGATACCCGCATGATGAACCCCATGCTTACGCCGCTGGAGAGCATTATTTTCCAGCAGGAGTTTCTTATGAATTTTATACGCCCTCTGATCGTGGGTTAGAAAAGCAGATTCAAGAGAGATTAAAGTTTTTAAAAAATTTAAAAAAATAAAAAAATTAATTTATACAAGATTTTAAATACCAGCTAAATACCAGCTCATGCTTAAGCAGCGCAGCAATTGATGGCTGATCTCATTGGTTTCTCGGCGGTTGGGAGCTTGATCAAAATAAGGATAATTTTCAAACAGAGAAAAAATTTTCTGCTGGTCGTAGCGATGAAGGCTGTTTTTTTATTAATTTTTTTTAAAATAATCATTGCTCTATGAAAACCCTAGGTTGTTTGGTTGTTTGGTTTTTCTTATTTTAAGAATGAGCTTGTGCTGAATCTCCATCTCCGCCGCCGCTTGAATTATTCAAAGTATGAGTCAAACCAATGTGAATAACCTTGGGCGCTTCTCATGTTTTTTTCTGAGATTGGTGCATAAAAATTCCGTCTTAGTAATAAACAATATCAATAGGATTATCATTTTCTCAATGAGCATTGAAATTGCAATCTAAACACTCTTTAAAAACACAAAGAGATTAATAAAGCGCTGGCATAGTTATGTCCGGTATAAAGATTATTATTCACTTCGCTGTTATTACTTTTTAATTCTCCCTGGCCTAGATAAAAAAACCGATAGTCTATTTCTATTGGCAGCTGGGCAATGGCATGATTAATTCGCAGGCCAAATCCTGCCATGGCGCTGAGAGTAACCGTCGTTTTTCCAGTAAAAATATTGTCTGGTTCTGTTTGCCCATTATCTAAAGAGCTTTCGCTAAAACTATTAGTTTTAATAAAATTAGGCCCAAGGCCCAGATTAAAACTCCAGTTATAACTTGAATTTTGACCAGGCTGAATCAGGGCTTTTCCAGCTAAATAAATAGGATAATTAGCTAAGTCATATTGGTAAGATAAATTAGTAAATAAACCTTCTTGAGTGATCTCACCTTTGACTTTGGTCGGTGCAAAATAAAAAGCGTTGAGGCCATAAAGTAAATTAATTTTGTTAAAACTTAAGCCTTTAAAATAATACCCAAGACCCAGTAAAAAATTCTGAGCATGAGAGTTACTAACACTAAAGTCATCGCCGATTAAATTATTAATATCTACGTGCTGAGCCTTGCCCTGCGTAGCTGTAAATCCACCAGCTTGAATCACCCAAGCAGTATTTGAATTTAATTCAGCAAAGCTGGTATTTAAATAGCTGCTTAATAACAGACCCAGAGTGATTAAATTTAATTTATTTTTTGATTTTATTTTTAACATGCTTAGTTCAGATCCTATAAAAATTTATTTAAATAATTTATTTATTAGTTAGCAGACCAGTATTAGTTTTGATTTTGAACACAGCTGACCGGCACAAATACCCTCAGCGCCAGCTAGGCGAAAACCGCCATTGGGGTTGTACCGCGTTGCAAGATAACCCATGCGATAAGTGGATTTTAAATAAGGCGGTGTCGAGGTGTATGCACCCCCGCGAAGGCCTTTAGAGGCCGAGGCTGTTCCGTCTAAATCATTCCATTCCCAGATATTTCCGGTTTGATCAAAAGTGCCATAAAAACTAGAGCTGTTAGGAAAAGCCCCAACGTCTGTTAAATAATTTTGACTCGCAGAAAAATTTTTAGATTGAGTGACGGAGTACCCCGTACTTTCAGATAAATAATTCGCCTGATTATTCTCATCACCGACTGAGTTCCCAGGGGTTTCATTACTGTGCGTTGCATAGAGAGAGTAACTACCACCGGCACACTGATTGTAATAAGCGGCTTTGTACCACTGGTTTTCTGTCGGGATATAGTAAGTTGGGGCACTATGGGTATTAGGGTTCTCCGTATTTTTCGCTGGAGCAATGACAGCCTGGGGCATATCTTTTAATGAGCTGGAGCTAGAACTAGTAGGCGATTTTACATACTCAACACAGCCATATTTTCCGCGAAGTTCAGTACTTTTATTTTGAGCATAGAGCCCATCCGCCACGCTTAAATCATAAGCGCCATTTTCAGTGGTGGCACTCGTTTCACAGCCTCCTTGTGGCTGACCATTAGCCATCCAATTGGCAAAACGTGCCGCATTGAACCAAGAAATATTAGTGATGGGGCGGTTGGAGCTATCCCCTGAATTATTCATAACGGTATATTCATAAGAGCCGTTAGATCCAGAGCGCGTAATGCCAGCCGTATTTAAAACATTAGTCATGCTGCTGTTATAAAGTCCGTAAGTATCAGTCTGAGCAATCTCGTTTAAAAAAGCTGTGTATTGGCCGATCGTCACATCATATTCTCCCATGGTGTAAGGCTCAGAGACCGCCCCAAATCCAGTACTTTGATCGCTTGAATTTTCTGGGGTTCCAACGGGGATCATCGGGTAGGTCACCACAGGAGGTGAAGCATGGGCCCAGGGCGCTGTGATCATCAAAAAAGAAAAAGTTAAATAAGTTAAAGATAATTTTTTTATAGATATTTTCATGGGTAATTTAAGTCTCTTAGAGTAATTGAGTAATTTTTTATAGATTTAGATTTTTAAATTAAATTTAAAAAAATTTTAAACAGGGCCAGCAAGTCTAAAGCCGATGTCATTACTAGCGCGTGTAATACTGTCTGTGCTGTAAAGAACAGACTGAAGCGGAATAGAACCACTCCACCAGTAACCTCCGCGAAGGCCACGATAAGGAAGTTCCGTGCCGTCTAAATCATTCCATTGCCAGACCAAACCGCCTTGATCAAAGGTCCCGTAATAACTAGCGCTATTCGAAAAAGCGCCCACGTCTGTTAAATAATTTTGCTCCATAGAAATATAAATAGACTCTTGGGTGAGCGAAAAAACAGTCGTGAAATAATTGGACTGATTAGCGCTGCTCCCAATAGAATTTCCAGGTGCTGTATTACTTTGGGTGGGGTATAAATAATAGCCTCCCATGTCACTATCTAGCTCTGGGTCGTAATAAGCCGCTTTGTACCATTGATTTTCTGTCGGGATATAATAAGTCGGGGCATTATTAGTATTGGGGTTTACATTGTTTTTAGAGGGTGCTTCTGGATTTAAATTCTCAAGATTTTCGTCAATAGTACTTAAATCATAAGCGCCATTTTCACTAGTTGTACTGTCTTCAGCGCCTGTTGGCCTGCCATTGGCCATCCAATTAGCAAAACGCGCTGCATTGATCCAGCTCACATAAGTAATAGGGCGGTTGGAACTATCTCCTGAATTACTCATGACGGTATAGCTATAAGATCCACTAGATCCAGAACGGCTAATTCCAGCAATATTTAAATCAGTACCCATATTGGAATTATAAAGCCCATAAGTATCTGTTTGTGCCACTGAATTTAAAAAGTCAGTGTATTGGCTAGTCGTGACGTCATATTTTCCTATTTCATATTGGTAATTGACTGCACCAAAGCCCGTTATATCCGCTGAATTTCCAGGGGCTGTAATAGCGACCATTGGATATGAAAAACTAGTAGGATTATTTTCTGCAATGGCAATACTGTCAGGCGTATTTTGACTCGCAGAAAATACACAGTAGCCGTTGCTAATTAAGCTACAGCCTGAAGGGGTATATCCCGCTGTGTTAATTTTAATCCCTGCATTGGGATAACTGTGGTTAGGAATATTTGTACTGATGCTTAAAGTTAAACCCGTGACTGAATAATTCTGGCAAGAGATAGGTCCTGAGCTGTTTAAACATAAAGTGATATTTAAATTAGCGGGTGTTCCACTCGATGAGACATTAAATAAAGAGCCAATTCCAAGATAATTATTGGCATAGACAACTGGAGTTATAAATAAGCTGAGTAAAATAGTTTGGGAAATAGTTAGTAATTTTAATCGCATAAGAAATCAAGAACCCCTTAAGTTTATAAATAAGTCGGGGAACTTAGTTGGTTTGTGCCTGATTTCTAGAGGTGAGATTAAGATTTATTATTTTTATAAATGCTTTAACATAATAAGCATTATGTGATTTACTGGCTAGTATATATCAAAAGCACATCAAATCTTTTAAACCCAAAGCCCAGCTTAATTTTAATGCGTATTAAGCCAGGACATTGGATTTACTTTCAGTCATTAATTTAATTAAATTTCCAGCTGTGTTTTTATAGATCTCTATAAAATCCATCATGCTCTGATCGGTATAATTCATGCGATTGAAATAAAGATTAAACCCAATTTCTTTTTTATTTTTAAAGACTGTCAACGCTAATTTATAATCGACTTGCTCTAGATACATCATTGGAATTTTCGAATGAATTGAAGATAAAAAAAATTCATTTTCTTCAGGCTCTTTTTCTAATTCTCTTTGATCCGATTCACGATTGTAATAATTAAACAAAGCCTTGGATTTTCCGATTAAATTAAAACCTAAGTCAGTCCTGGCTTTAGCCATTGAATAAAGTAAATCATGACCTGGCTGAGTAATATCTAAAAGCTGCGTGTTTAAATTTAAAATCAAATCTTGATCCAAAGATTTCAAATCAAAATCTTTAAAATCCAATCGGACCGGTAAATTCGTCGCCAGCCATCCCATGGTATTTTCCAGGCTTTCTTTGGCGATTTTCCCCTGGAGATCTCGCCCTAAAAAGACATTGTCGATGGCAATGGTTTTATTTTTTTCTTTATTTAAATTTAAAAAATAACTGGTTAAAAATAAAGTTAAAAACAATAAATTAAACAGCGGTAATTTTTGTCTAATTTTCTCAGCTTCTTGAATGAAATTTAAATCTAAATAAAACGCCATTGTTCCGTAATTTTCAGGTCGGTCTTCTAATAAATTAAAACCACCCTGATCCATAAAAAAGCCATCTGAATAAGTTAAATTATTTAACTTGCAACCCCATAGCTCATTAATTTTTTCTCGCTCTTTTTGGCTTATAACATAGTGAGCCAAATCATTGGCCCAGCTTAAAAAAGAGTAAGTTTTAAGTGGGTATTTTTTATGATTATAAAAATAATTCAGCTGATTTTTAAAAATGCCCAAAGAGGTTCGGTCTAAATATAAATGATGCGTGATAACAATAATTTGCTCTTGTTTAAACCCCTCTACTTTGCATATATAAATAATTAAAGCAGGCCCTGTTTGAATATTAATTGTATCTGAGAGCAGCTCTAATTTTGAAACAAGATGCGTCAAACTTATCGGCGATGGCTCTTGGATAAACTGGCATAAATTATTTTGATTAATTTTAGAAACCCAGCTGCTGGTGTTGCCCTGCTTTTGATAAATTAAACTAAAAGCATCTTGAATTTCTAAGATATTTTGAACGGCCTTTTTCAATCGAGCCAGATCTAAATCTCCTGTAAAAATCAGCGGGAAAAGCACGCCAAATTTTTCTTTTTCTCCACAGGCATATTGAAAAAAATACTGCTGCATATAAGTCATTTGGGTTATAAGAACAGGACTTGTTTTTTCAGAAATTAAATAACTTGAATTATTTAAACTATTTGAACTGGCTCTTACTAAATAATCGGCAAGCTTATTGAGCTCAGGATTTTGATATATATCCCGAACCTGACAAGCATAACCATGGGAAGATAAAGCAGCAGACAGTTGAATGCTTAATATAGAGTCCCCGCCCAGCCTAAAAAAATGATCATTGGATTGAATTTTATGATCTGGCAAACCCAAAATACTGGCCCAGATTTTTGAGATTTCTTGCTCAACTGGAGTTTTAAATATTTGACCTGGTGATCTTAAAGAATTTAAAAAATCAGGCTCTGGTAATAATCTAAAATTTAATTTTCCATTGGGCATCATGGGCAATTGATCTATTAAAATAAAAATACTGGGGATCATGTAGTCAGGTAATAATTTGGCTAAGTCATTATTTAAATTTAAATTTATGGATAAATTATCTGGATCTCCTGGATTTTTAAGCACGTAGTAAGCGGCTAAATATAAATAGTCAGATAGGGCATTTTTTTGCGTTTTGAGTAAGACCGCCGCTTGTTTAATTTTAGGATGCTGAGTTAACACTAATTCAATTTCTGAAAGCTCAATACGATGACCGCGTATTTTCACTTGCGCATCTTTTCGACCAAAAAATTCTAAATTTCCGTCAGGAAGAAAGCGTGCTAAATCCCCTGTTTTATAAAGTTTTTTAGGCGTTTTTTGGTTTTTTAAAATATGGGTTATGAATTTTTCAGCCGTTAATTTTTCTTGATTTAAATAGCCCCGAGCAAGGCCTTCTCCAGCGATATACAAATCCCCCACCGTGCCCACTGGAACTTCTTGTAAATAAGTATCCAAGACGTAAATACTAATTCTATTAAAAGGCTTCCCAATCGGAATTTGATAAGACGAAGCATAGGGTGATTTTTCTTGGCAGTGATAAATCGCACTGCAAGTCGTGGCTTCCGTTGGTCCATAAGCATTTAAGAGATATTTGGGCTGCGATTTTTGCTGACAAAGCTTTTGAATTAAATGGGCATTGAGCGCCTCTCCACCGACTAATAAATAAGTCAAGCTAGCAAATAGGTCTTGATCAGCTTGATAAAAATAATCAAATAAAGTCTTGGTGAGTAATAAAACAGATATTTTATTTTGAATTAAATAATTTTTAAAAAAATTAGGATTCCCCAATAAATCTAAGCCTGATTTAGGTAAAAATAATAAAGCGCCATTTAATAAAGCCCCCCAGATTTCAAAAACAGCGGCATCAAAAGAAGGATCTGAGATATGCATAAAAACATCTTGTGAATTAACGGTCATATAGCCGCTGTCTTTCACTAAGTTAATTACGGAATGATGCTCAACCATGACGCCCTTGGGCTGACCTGTTGTACCAGAAGTGTAAATGACATAGGCCAAATTTTTTGGGTTTATTATGAGACCTAAATTTTCAGGGGATTCATGGGCATACAAGTCATATTGATCCACATTAATCAATGATCTGTGTAGGGAAGAATCTTGTATTCGCTCTTGTGAATCCGCTAAAACCAAACGTGCTTTCGTATCTTTTAAAATAAAATCAATACGCTCTTTAGGATAACTAGGGTTAATCGGCACATAAGCCCCGCCAGTTTTTAATATCGCCAAAATAGCAATGATCATTTCAATACTGCGTTCAGCAATCAGGGGAATTAAAATCTCTGGAGGGATAGATTGGCCCGTTAAATTTAAATAAGTTTTTTCAATATATCGCGCTAGTTGATTGCTCTTTTGATTTAATTCTTGATACGAATAACTTTTTTGGCCAAATAAAAATTGATCATCTTGGTAACTGATTAAAGCAAGACGAGCTGAATGGATTGGATCTGAAGCGTAAGATTCAAAAAGGTCAATAATATTATTTTTCTGCCCTTCTCGCTCTCTACTCTCCTGCAAGGGGAGAGACGAAGTTAAAGAATGAGAAATAAGCGGTGCTTCTGGATTCTTTAAAATAGCGTTTAATAAGTTTCTATATTGTTCTATAAGTAAATTAATTTGCCATTCTTGAAATAAATCCGTGCGATATCTCAGCCTAAAATTAATGACTCCAGAAGCTGGAGAATATAAATCATATTCCAGTACCAGCTCTGAGCCCGCTATATCTATATCATCGTAATCATGATTAATTTTTATTTTTGTAAAATCTGAAAAATCTAAGCACCTATTTTTTAAATCTGTTTGAGCAAAACCAATATTTAATTTTAATTTCTGCTGCTCTTGAGCAAAAACTGCCTGGAGAATTTGGTCAATGGGGTAGTCGCTATATTTTAAATTGTTATTGATTTTAAACTGCTGAATTAAATTATTGGCTTCTTGATAAAGATCTTTAAAATTTTTAGTGCGCGACAGCCTAATGGGCATCATTAAACTATTAATTTGTGCGCCAAAACCTAAGCCCCGCTCTTCTTTATTAATACTCACGGGGTAGCTGATATAAGCCGCTTGCTGAGGCATATTAAGATGACAGTAGCGCGCAATTAAAACACCCCAAGTTAAGAGTAATAAGTTATGAGTTGCGTAGTTATTAAATGCTGGCGTAAGGGAATTTATTAAAATATCAAAACGCTGAGATTTAACTCCAGGCTTAGGTCCTGCTGGAATAGGTGGAATGGGTGATCTGGAATAAGGCAATTGATTAGATTCTGGAAGATTTTTTAAAGCCTCTGCCCAAAAAATTTCTGGCTGATATTGTTTTAGTAAGCCCTGTTTTTTTTCTAGAAGCTGGGCTTTCAAGTCCAGGTCTTCTGAAATTTCTGAAGTTATTTTATGAGTTACAAGACCGGTCTTATTTTTTATATTTTTATAATTTTGAGAAATAGTGTTAATAAAATCTTTAAAAGAAAGACCGTCTAATAAAACATGGTGAATGATTAAAAATAATCGATGCTCTTTTTTTAATGCATCTGAAAAAATACAAAAGCGATACAAAGGCCCTTTTTCCAGATCAAAGGGCGTGAATAAATAATTTTTAACTGAATTTTCTAGATCGCAAAAATCAAAACACTCCAAAGAAAAAAAAGAAAAATTTGGGGAATTTGAAATATTTTCTTGCCAGTAAAGATTTATATTTTTTTCTGTGTTTTTTTTATTAATTAAATGAGATCGAAATAAAATATGGGTATTTAATAAAGCATCTAGGGCTTGCTTTAAATAATCCAGATTTAAATCACCAGAAACACTTTGATCAAAGACCAAGTGGTAATCCGTTCTTTGGGGGTCCAGCAACCACTCTCTATAAAACAACTGAACGCAAGGCGAGGCTTTAATACAGGATTTAATATGAGTCATTGAGAGCCCCCTTTTTCTAAGCTTTTTTCAAAAAGCAGGTCTTTAAAACAACGGTTGTTCTACCGTCTTTGCATTCGACTTCTTCAGGGTCATCAGTTAGTCGAATATTTTTCATGACAGCGCCTCTTTTTAAGACGATTGAAGACCCTTTGACTTTGAGATCTTTAATTAAAGAAACAGCATCTCCGTTAGATAAAACCGTCCCATTACTATCTTTTGTAGTAACTAAATCTTCGGCTGAATCTTCTGTGCGCTCGTTCATAAACAATTCCTTCTGGTTAAAATAATAAAAATTAAAATAAAAAAATAAAGCGAAGAA
The DNA here is from genome assembly GCA_945879065.1 of Francisella tularensis subsp. holarctica. Taxonomy (GTDB): domain Bacteria; phylum Pseudomonadota; class Gammaproteobacteria; order Francisellales; family CACEW01; genus CAMCUU01. The sequence goes on along the minus strand of CAMCUU010000029.1, from coordinate 8,021 downwards.
ATTGTAACCCAATGGTGACAAATAAAAGAATGAAATACACGGTAAAAAAATATAAAAAAATCTATTAATTAAATTAAAAATTAAGGCTGTAAATTCTCATGGATTTAAAAAATTTAAAATACTCGAAATATCAAATTTTCATGGCTGAATTCATCGGCACTTTCTTTATTTTATTATTCGGCGATGGCGTTGTTGCGATGGTTCAGTTATTTAATTTGGGAAGCTACGGAGTGATTACTGTCGCTTGGGGATTAGCCGTATTTTTAGGCATTATTGTCAGCCATCGAATTTCCGGCGCGCATTTAAATCCTGCGGTGACATTGGCTTTAGTAATTACAAAAAAATTCCATTGGAAAAAGTTATTTTTATATGTCCCCGCTCAAATGCTTGGAGGATTTTTTGGCGCGGCTTTAGTGTATTTTTTTTACTCAGCCAAATTAAAATTAATGGACCCCGGTTTAATTCATAGCGCGGGTATTTTTACGACGTTTCCAGCAGTTCCCGGATTTCTTCCTAGCTTTATGGCGGAATTAATAGCAACAGGGGTTTTACTATTTACTATTTTGGCAATTACGGATCATTTTCATCAAGAAAAATCACCCTACTTGCCCTATTTAGCACCCTTTTCGATTGGCTTATTAATTATGGGGATTGGCATGTCTTTAGGAGGCATGCATGGTTATGCAATGAATCCTGCGAGAGATTTAAGCCCTCGAATTTTTATTGCTTTGATGGGCTTTAAAAATAATGGATTAACTCAGCATTCTTTAATTTGGATCCCCACTATTTTGGGGTCTTTATTAGGCGGGCCTATTGGCGCTGTTTTATACCAGATGAGCATTGGGCAGCGGCCAAAAATATCCGATTAAGTCTTTATTTAATTATTCAAAAGTATCCTTCTGTGGAGGTATGCTTTTCATAAAAAGTAGCCCTCCATAGAAGGCTACTTATATTTAATTATGCAACTAGCCGCTGCGGTAATTTTTTCTGCCCCTGGCTTTAAGTCATTCGCAGCGCAACTCGCATATAAATAATTCTCCGCTGCAAACAAGAAATATTTTAATAAAAAAATACGCCAGAAGCCCTGTTAAATTTTTACTGTTATCCTGCGCCCCTTAAAATTTCAAAGAGGGCTGAATCTTGATTAAATTTCACGCAACTAAACATTTATTACCCAATTTATTAACCAATTTATTAACCAATTTATTAACCCCAATATTTTCAGGATTTTTGGGCTGTTTTTTATTATTAAATTCCTGCTCATCTTCTAACCCTAACCAGACACAGGGCTATATCGAAGGTGATTTAACTTATATAGCCAGCTCCCAGCCAGGACGCTTAAGTTATTTAGCTGTTTCCAGAGGCCAAGAAGTGAAGAAAGACCAAGTCTTATTTACCATAGAACCCGAGCCGCGCAGTTTTTCTCTCAAAAATGCTCAAGCGTCTTTAGAGCAGGCCAAAGATAATTTATTAGATTTATTAGATCCCATTAAAAGACCCACGGAACAAGCGTCGATCTTGGCTCAAATTAAAAGCGCTGAAGCAGAGTTGTTGTATAGCAATCTCCAGCTTGAGAGAAATAAATATTTAATTAAAACCGAAGCCGTTCAACAACAAGCGGTTGACCAAGCCGTTGATCAAGCCACTCAGGCTTTAGAAAATGTCAAAGATCTCGAAAGCCAATTAGCCACGGCTCAACTACCTGCCAGAACCAATCAAATTAAAGCCGCTGCGGCTGAAGTAGATGTCGCTCAAAGTTTCTTAGAGCAAGCGGCTTGGGATTTAGATCAGACCATTGTTAGAGCCCCTGAGGATTCTTTTGTTTTTGATAATTTATATTGGCCCGGCGAAGAGGTCCCTGCCAACACCCCTGTTTTGACTTTATTAAGTCTTGATCATATTAAAGTTTTATTCTACGTCCCTGCGTTTTTAGTGGTAAAAATCAAACTCGGTGAGTTAATTAGTTTTCAAGATAATTTAAATAATTCAAATAATTTACATACTGGCTCTGCCACGATTACTTATATTTCTCCTACGGCAGAATATACCCCTCCAGTGATTTACAGCCGAGATCGCGAAGAAGACTTAGTCTTTCGCATCGAAGCCAGTTTTTCTAATCCTCAAGACGCCCTGCTCTGGCATCCTGGAGAGCCCGTTACTGTGACGATGCTCCCAAAAAATCAGGACCCAAAAAATAATGGATGATTTACAGCACAATTACGCCATTGATGTTCGAGATTTAAATAAATCTTTTGATCATAAAAAAGTAGTGAATAACGTCTCTCTACAAGTTAAAAAAGGTGAGATTTTTGGCTTCTTAGGCCCCAACGGCTCTGGAAAAACAACGACGATTCGAATGATCTGCGGTTTATTAACGGCAGATTCTGGATCTGGCACTTGCCTAGGCTTGGATATTTTTAAAGATGCTGAAAAAATTAAAACTAAAGTGGGCTACATGACCCAAAAGTTTAGTTTATATAGTGATTTAACTGTCCGAGAAAATTTAGAATTTATCGCCAGGCTCTACCAGATGGACCGTCGTAAAGAGCGAGTGAATCAAGCTATAGATAGATTAGGGATTGGACAGGCCAGATCTAAACAGTTAGCTGGAAATCTTTCTGGCGGCTGGAAACAGCGCCTAGCTCTGGCCTGTGCGATTATTCATGAGCCACAATTATTATTACTCGACGAGCCCACCGCTGGCGTTGACCCCAAAGCAAGGCGAGAATTTTGGGAGCATATTTTTGATTTATCTCACGAAGGCATTACGACTTTAGTCAGTACCCACTATATGGACGAAGCTGAGCGTTGCCATCATCTGGCCTATTTAGCCTATGGAAATTTATTAACTTCGGGGACTCACGAAGAAGTGATTCAAAAAGCGAATATTCAAACATTTGAAATCAGTGCCACCCCCCAGTCAATCCTCCAACTCGGGCAATTAGCAAAAGCTTTAAAAGCCATCCCAGAGATTGAACAAATCTCTGCCTTTGGTGCCAAGCTTCATGTCTCTGGATTAAAAAATAATTTAAATTTAGAACCCCTGATTCAAACAAAAATTCGAGAGAATCTTGCTCAGTATTCAGGCTTAAGTTTAAGACTTATTCAACCCAGCCTGGAAGATGTTTTTATTCATACCATGCAATCACAAAAGGATAATTTTGCATGAGCTCTTTTAAATTTTTTAATTTGTTAAATTTTTTTAAATTCAGCCCGTCTAGATTACTAGCCATGATGAGTAAAGAGTTTGCTCAAATGCGCAGAGACCCGGTGACTCTTGGCATGCTAATCATGATTCCCTTAATACAGCTAGTCTTATTTGGCTTTGCCATTAATACCAATCCAAGACACCTCCCGACTGTTTTAGTCAGCGCTGATCAAAGCGAATACACCCGAGAATTTATTAGAGCGGTTGAAAACACCCATTATTTTTCAATGATTAATCCAGAAAATAATTTAAATAAAAATAATTTAAATAATCTCATGACTGAGTCTCGGGCGAATCAATTATTAACCCAAGGCAAAGCTTTATTTATTATTCATATTCCACCTAATTTCACGCGGGATTTATTAAAAGATAAGACCCCTGAATTATTAGTCACAGCGGATGCGACAGACCCTAGCGCCACTGGCAATGCCATCTCAGCCCTTCAGCAATTAGCAAATACGGTTTTTACTTTGCCCTTAAGTCGTGGCATGGGGAATTTAAATCAAACCGCCCTGCCGTTTAATTTAATTATTCACGCTAAATATAATCCTTCGAATATTACTTCTTACAATATTATTCCAGGGCTCATGGGTGTGATTCTTACTATGACTCTCGTCATGATTACGGGTTTGGCCATTACGCGTGAACGTGAGTTTGGCACCATGGAAAGTTTGTTATCTACGCCCGTTAAGCCACTCGAAGTTATGATCGGAAAAATCTTGCCTTATATTATCGTCGGCTATGTCCAGCAGGCGATTATTTTATTCGCGGCTCAGACTATTTTTGGCGTGCCCAATTCAGGCAGTATTAGTTTATTAATTTTATGCACCCTGCCCTTTATCTTTGCGAATCTCATGGTGGGCTTAACATTTTCAACCATTGCTAAAAACCAGCTACAAGCGATGCAAATGACCTTCTTCTTTTTCTTACCATCCATATTACTTTCTGGCTTTATGTTTCCGTTTTATGGCATGCCGGTCTGGGCACAATGTATTGGAGAAATTTTACCCCTTACGCATTTTCTAAGAATAGTCCGGGGCATCATGCTCAAAGGTTCTGGTTTTATGGAAATCTGGCCGAATATCTGGCCCTTGTTTTTATTTATCTTAGTGGTTGGTGTGATTGCATTAAAAAGATATCGAAGAACTTTGGATTAGAAATTAGCGCTACTTTGATTTTGTCTCTCCCCCGGCCGGAGAGACAGGCCTGAAGGTGAAACCGAAGGACAGAGAGGGGGCCCCCATCACTATGAAAAAAACCCCGACACATTGCTCTCTTGCAACTTATCTTTACCGCCTTGCGTATAAAAAGCAGCACTAAAATCTCGAATACAAGGCGCCTGATATTCTGCTTTTTGTTTTTCTAAAACCTGATCTGGCTGATCTGGCTGGTCTGGCTGATTTAAATGATTCACTGTCTTGCCTTTGTTTTGAACGCTCATGTTTATTACTTCGTCTTTTTATCAAATTTATAATTAAAAATTTAAGTCGTCATATAGGCCAAAGCTGGATTGCCATTGGGTTGCCAACTTCCAGGATCATTAGCCGGAGTCCACGTGCAGCCAAAAAAATTATCAGCGGGACAAACCCAGATTTTACCGCCGTTATAACCAGCAGGATTATCACCTGATTGATCGCTATTAAAATCACTTAAATAGGCGTACTGAGGCTCGCTCACCGAACTGAAAGTCATACCTGTTAACCCTAAAAATTTGTTCAGTTTAGCGGAGCCACCTCCCCCCAGACCACCATCATCCTGCAGAACATAGTTAGTCACAGAAAACACTGAAGTGTGATCTAGGACATATAAATTATGATCAATCACCGAAGGATCAATTGGATTTGGCGCAATCAAAAAACCAAACCCATCAGGATTAGTTTGTCCCGTTCCAGTAGCGCCACAAGCACTGAGCCATCCAGTGATATTATTAACAGTGGTATTATTAACAGTGCATTTATGAATATTTCCATTATCTGAGTACCCGGCGATGTATAAATATTGCCCATCAACAGCATTTGCAATAATAAGACTAGACGCGCCATTCGCCCCTGTTGCGCCTAAGTCTGAACAAGACCCAAAAGCACCACCAAAAGCCAAGGTACATTGATAGACATCCCCATTAGAATCATCGCCAATGTAGGCATATTGCTCTGTATTTACCGTCGCAAAAGTAATGCGTCTAGGAAGGACAAAAGTACCCTGCGTCACCGCTGCAGCACAATCTGTCAAATTACCAGAGCCGTCTGCATTTAAACCGCATCGATACACATTTCCAGCATCATTATCACCCGTACTATTATTATCCACGATATAGGCATATTGAGTTCCAAAAGAAGTTGCAAAAGCCATATCAGTCGGCAAATAGGTAGCCCCTATGCCCGATAAATCTGCGGCGACTGTACATACACTGATCGACCCATCTGAATTCAAATTGCATTTTTTAATTGAGCGGTCACTGGCATCTGGAAAATATAAAAACTGCGCTGGCTTGTTTAAATTAATAACCCCGTTATCTGACTGGGAAATAGAATTTAAAGTGCCGCTGGTATAAGTCGCTGTCATGCATAGATGCTGAGTGTCGGTGTTGTCATAACCATTACTGCAGTGAGCCCCAGCGCAATTCAGACCAGATCCCACGGCATATAAGCCAATGTAATGCGGTCCATCAGCAGGACTACCACCTAAAAAACTAGTCACGCCGGCTGTGCTCACGCGATAAGTCAAACCGACATCTAAATGCGTCCCTTGTGATATCTCTGTCACCGTAGGCGCGGCTGTTGCGGTGCCGCAAGTATTATCTGTTGCCGTATAAAGCAAAAGATAATCAACAGAATCTCCCGCGGTACCCTGAATCTCATAAAACACGCTGCCACTGGGCGGGGCTTTGATGGGTGAAGCTGAGCTGGAATTTAAAGAATCAGTTGGAATAAAAAAATCAGAAAAAGTTTGATCTGCAGAAGCAATCAAAGGAAGAAATAAAGAAAAAACTAAGAGCGCTTTCATGATTTTTGATATCTCGCTTTTGGATTTAAAAAAATAGGGCGAAAAAATAGATCAAGACTTTAGTTTTTAAAAGCACGCATTAACCAGATATTGGTTAAATTAGATATACTCAGCCCATAGAAAATGATGGTTTTTTAAATGACAGAAAAAATTAAACAAATAATAAAAATAACCCAGTGTATTTGGCTCCGTGAAGATCTAAGAATTCAAGATCATGAAGGATTTAAACAGCCACAAGAAAATCATCCCGATCAAAGCTGTATAGCGCTTTATATTTTTACGCCAGAAACTTGGCTGGCCCATGATCGATCGCCCCAGCAGATTTATTTTATGTTGGAAAATTTAAAATTAATGTCTGAAAAACTAGAAAATTTAAATATTCCTTTGAAAATTTTAACTCTAAAAAATTTTAAACAAATCCCAGAAGCCTTATTAAATTTTTGCCAGACTTATCAAGTTCAAAATATCTATGCCGCTCGAAATTATGGCGTGGATGAGCTGAATCGGGATAAAAACTGCGCTGAGTTGTTAAAAAAATTTAATATCAAAATAAATTTCAGAAATGACTTTGTATTTTTTGCTCCCCATAAAATTTTAAAATTAGATGGTCAGCCCTATAAAGTTTTTACAGCGTATAAAAAAGCCTGGATCCAAAAAATTATAGAAACCCCAGACCATTTTTTAATTTTTAATTCAAGTACTCAGGCCTTAAAAAAACAGCCAGAAACTGGTGTTGTTTCAGATCCTATCCCCAGTAAGATTTCAGGATTTTCTTGCCCAGAAAATCAGAGTTATACGCAGTGGGTTTTGAGCGAAGAAGATTTAAAAAATAAATTCAAAAAATTTATTAATAATGATCTAGAAAATTATGCGAAAAATAGAGACTTTCCTGCTTTAAATAAAAACAGTCAGCTGTCGCCTTATTTAGCCATTGGTTTGATTAATATTAGGAGTATTTTAAATTTATTAATGCAAGAGAGATCTTGTGGGAATTTTTTAGATTTATTAGCCCAAGAAGGCCCAGAGATGTTTATTAATGAGCTCATCTGGCGCGATTTTTATCAAATGATTTTGTTTAATTTCCCCAGAGTTTCCAAGCACCAGCCCTATTTATTAGAAACTAATAAAATCATCTGGTCTGAAGATCAAAATTTATTTAAATCTTGGTGTGAGGGCCAAACGGGTTTTCCTATTATTGACGCCAGTATGAGATGCTTAAATCAAACAGGTTTTTTGCATAATCGTTTAAGAATGATCGTCGCCATGTTTTTGACAAAAATCTTATGGATCGATTGGCGCTGGGGTGAGGCTTATTTCATGAAAAATCTAATCGACGGAGAGCTGGGTGCGAATAATGGTGGCTGGCAATGGTGTGCATCGACAGGGACAGATTCAGCGCCGTATTTTCGAATTTTTAGCCCTTTATTACAAAGCCAAAAATTTGATCCAGAGGGATTATTTATTCGTGAATACCTGCCTGAATTAAAAAGCTTAGATTCTAAAAAAATACATGAGCCTGACTTAGAGACTAGAAAAAAATTAGGGTATCCAGCGCCTATTGTGAATTACTCAAAGCAAAGAAAATTTGCGATTGAAAGTTTTAAAAAAATTAAGATGTAAAAGATGTAAAAAATGAAAGCCATAAAAAAACTGTTGACGCCCTTGGTAGTGTTTAAATAACTGTGTCACCTCTTAGAAATTGTTATTATTTTTAACATAAAGAGAGGTAAACATGGACAACAGTAAAATAGATTTTTCAAATTTTGATTTTAATGACTTCAAGATTAACGCATTGGGCCAACTGAAGGCA
>CAMCUU010000028.1 GCA_945879065.1 Francisella tularensis subsp. holarctica | reverse complement strand
AAAATATAAAAATATAAAAAAGGAGAATAAAAATTTCTAGATCAAATTCGTTTTTAAATTTAGGGATGGCATTAAATTTAGCCGCCAATTTTTCCTACCTTTCTTTAAGTTTTTTTTCGTTGGTTTATTTAAAAAAATGCGCAAGGCTTAAACAAGCGCAGCCCTTAATTTTAAAATTTTTAGCACTAAGCACTTATGCCTGGTGTGAGCCTTTAATTTGGATCAATTTTTATCGAGATTTCGATTGGTCTGGGGTCTGGAATCTTATGAGCATTTTTGGCTATAGGAAAATCTTAGACCCTTATCGGCCTTTTTTAACTTCTTTTGAGGCTAATGCTTGGATTTGCGCTCGAACGTTGCTTGCGGGATTGTTGATTTATCTTTTTCAAATCCTCTGGCGTTTATGGAGGCCAGTGATTAATAACTTGCCTAATTTACCTAATTTACCTAGCAAGAAAAATTTATTGAAAAAAACAAGCTTAGAAGTTCTGATTTCTATCCTGGGTTTGTGGGCTTGGAATATTCCAGGGTGGGTTGCCAGTCAAGACTATAATGTCTACCAGGGGAACTGGATTAATTATGTTATTTTTTCTTTTGCACAGGGTTTTTTAGGAGGTTTTTGCGAAGTTTTTTTAGCGCATTGTTTTAAATTAAATCCGCAGGGGGTTCTAAATTTAGAGCCTGCTAGATTGATTAAAAAAAATTTTCTGGCTTGGATTCCTGGAGCTCTCTGGAATCTCTCTTATCTTGTTCAATCGATGGGTTCTTTTGAGAGTACTAATTTTTATTTAAAAATCTTTGCTCTTAGTGCTTTTAATTTAGCGCTGACCTGTGCGATTGCTAATAGCCTATTTTTTGTTTTTTCTAATTTAATAGATTTTATAGGTTCTGGGGTTTCTTGTTTTAATTTAAAAAATTTGCATGCGTGGAGCGACCAAAAATTAGGTTTTAATAAGCCAATTGATTTTTTAAATTTAGATTTAAATTTTATAGACTTTGGGTCAGAGAATTTACTAGAGATATTAGATCGCCCAGTGCCAGCGGTTCAAAATGAAAATAACTCAAAATTTGCAAATAGCCTTGCTTTAACAGGCTTAGTTTTAAGCCTGTCAGGTGCAGCTTTTTTTTCTTTAAGTAGTCCTCTTGTTTGCTCTAATTTCTCTATCGCTTTTTTATTAGGGGTTGGCTCTATGGGGCTGGGCTTAATTTTTTCTTTGGTCAGTATAAAAATCAGTGTTAAAAAAAATGTTTTTGTGAGTTCAAAAAATCAAATAAATCAGTCATTGCTTTTTTTAACAACGCCTGTGAAATTTGGGTCAATACAGCCTTTAGAGCTTGGGTAATATGTAATAGCGCTCTGAATGAGCTGGAGTGCAAGAGGGGTAAAGCGGTATATACTTTTTTTTTAAACAATTAAAAAATATTTTTTAAGTGGCTGAGAGCGAATGAAGATTTTTATAACGACTGTATTAATGATTATTTTTAGTAGCTTGATTATTCAAAACAGCTGGGGCTGGAGTGATGAGTATAATTATAATAATAATAATCCCAATCAATCAGGTTCTCCTGGCACTGCAAGCACGGCGGGAAGTGCTCAGAGTTCACAAGGACTTCAGTCTGCATTGCAAGTATTTCAAAATGTCGATTGTCAGGATTTAGGCTGTAAGCCAACGAAACAAGATTTTTTTGATAACTCTGGGTCAGCGAATACGCAGAAGACTTTTCAAATTAAACCGTCAACTTCTGCTGATAGTGAAAGTGCTGATTTAAACTCTGCTTCTAGTTCTAGTTCTAGTTTTAATTAGCTTGTTAATTAATTTTTTATTTTTATTTTTAAGGAGCCCAGTCAAACATGAGCGGTGCTGATTTTAGTGGAGTGAGTAATTCTGGTGCTGGAGGATTTGCTAATTTAGCAGCCATGCAAGCGCAGAGTCCGATGGTTTTATCCAGTATTCAAAACCAGTTTATTCATCATTTTGTTCATGGATTTTCTGTCATTGGGGTTTATGCCTCAGAGCTTTTTTATATTTTGGCGGGCTTAGAAATAGTTTTATTTGGATTGATTTGGGCCATTCGACAAGAAGGGGCCTTGGGTATTTTTGTTTTAAAAACTTTAAAATTAGGGGTTTTATTTTTTTTAATTACCCAGTTTCCTAATTTATTACAGGCCCTGATTGATGGGTTTACTAAAGCGGGTTATGGAATTGCAGGATCGGATGGCAGCAATGCTTTATTTAATCCTTCGCATTTATGGAATTATGGCTTTGATGCCAGTATTAATCTCATGAAATTAAGTCTCCAGGCTGCAGGAAGTAATAGCGCCCTGAGTACGATTTATTTATTTTTAGGTGGTGGAATTTTATTGTTATTTTCTTTGATTGGCGCGCAAATTATTTTAGTAGTCACTGCTTTTTATATGGTGTCTTTACTGGCTCTTTTATTATTGCCATTGGGGGCTTTTTTTGCGTCTCAGAATTTTTTCGAGCGAGGTATTGAGACTGTCTTTAAAGCAGGGGCGCGTGTTTTTGCTTTAGTGATTGTTTTGGGTATTGGAGAGTCTGTCTGGAGTCAGTTTGATTTGTCAGCCCTTGCGAGTGCAGCGGCGAGTGTGACGGCTAGCGCTAGTGCTGGAGCCATGGGGTCTAATATGGGCTCAGCGCCTATAGCGGGGAGTTCTGGGGAGGCGGCCATGACTTTGACAGCGCCTTTAGGGTTGATTATTGCGACTTTAGTCATTTATATTTTGGCTTTAAAACTGCCTGGTTTATTAGCAGAAACCATTGGAAAAATTGGTGGAAAATTAAGCGATGAGGTGGAGTCAGGGCCTGCCAATCTGTCGGGAGCTGGAGGTTCTGTGACTGTTTCATCACCAGCGGCGGTCGCTCAAGTGGCTGCAGGGGCCAGTATGCAAGGCCCAGGAATTAATACCTCTGGCGCGGGAGGTTCTTATGGCGCTCAAGGGGTTTCAGCCGCTGCCAATATGCAGGGGGGTGCAGGTGCCGGTGGAGTGTCTGTGTCTGCTAATTTAAGTGGCTCTGGATCAGCTGGTGCATCAGGGCCTGGGGGTGCAGGATTTTTAGGTAGTGGTGACGGAAAAAGTCGAGCCAAAGAAGGCTCGGATGTGGGCATGTCCAGAGAAACTTTGAGCAAGCTTAAGTCGACTTTTAAGCAGGCCATGAAAGAAAGTAAATTTAATTAGAATTAGAAATATATTAGAAATATAAAATATGAGAATTATTTTTTTAAGTTTGTTGGGTTTAATTATTTTTTATATTTTTATATTGTTTTTAAAAAATTGGGGCTTTGGTTTTAGCTATCAAGAAAGTACCAGTATGACGCCAGGTTGGTATGTGACTTACCCGATTTTTTTAAAAAATAATATTTCTAGAAATAATATTATTTTATTTAAGCCAGATAAAAATACTGAAAATTATATGTTAAGTAGATCATGGATTTTACCGGGTTCTCCCATGATGAAATATCTAAAAGGACTGCCAGGAGATTTTGTTTGTATTAGAAATACTGAAATTTTTATTAATCATAAAAAAATTGGGGATATTCAAAAATTAGATTCTCAAAATAGGCCCTTACCGCGTTTAACTTTTTGTCAGACTCTCGTCCATAATCAGTTTTTCATGATGAGCACCCGCGTTCCAAATTCGTTTGATAGTCGATATTTTGGGCCAATTATGCGGGAACAAATGATTTCTAAGGCGATTAAATTATGAGTCGAGATGTAGCGCATAAACGATATTTAAACATGCTTCAAACGGCCTTTGGTCCTGAAGTAATGAAATTATTAGACGATGATGAAGTGATAGAAATTATGCTGAATCCCGATGGGCAGCTCATTGTCGAAAAATTATATAAAGGCAAAGAGCCAACAGGGGTTTATATCCCTGAAGAGCGGTCAGATAATATTGTAAAATTAGTGGCCTCTTTTAAAAATAGAGTGGCAGATGATGAGGCTCCTGAAGTCTCTACTGAAATTCCGTTTAAAGGCGCAAGATTCCAGGGGTGGTTGCCGCCCATTGTCGCTAAACCTACTTTTGCGATTCGAAAAAAAGCGGTTCATATTTTTACTTTAGAAAATTATCTAGAAAAAAAATCGATCACTCAAAAAGCTTATGAGGCTTTAAAGCAGGCGGTTAAAAATAGAAAAAATATTGTAGTAGTCGGGGGGACGGGCTCTGGTAAAACGACTTTTGCCAATGCTTTAGTTTCTGAATTAAATGGTTCTCATGATCGAATTTTAGTCTTAGAAGATCTGCCCGAATTACAAATCAAAGCAGAAGATGTGGTCTTCATGTGTACGAGCTCGCATGTGACGATGAGAGATTTAGTAAAAGGGTCTTTAAGAATGCGTCCCGATAGAATTATTATTGGGGAAGTTCGAGATGGGGCGGCGCTAGAATTATTAAAAGCCTGGAATACCGGGCATCCTGGCGGGATCTGTACGATTCATGCGAATAGCGCGGAATCAGCGCCGTATAGATTCGAAGATTTATTACAAGAAGTAGTGATGACTGTGCCCAGAAATTTAATTCTTCAAGCCATAGATATGATTGCTTATATAGAGCGAGATAAAGAAGGCCATCGAAATCTAAAAGAGCTGGTGAGCCTAGATGGCTATGATGAAATAAATAAGGCTTATTTATTTAAGAGTTTGCTTTAAGGCTCTAAGCTTGTTTCTAATTTTTCTAATGCGTCAAAATTTTTTACGATTTGATAATACTGAAAAGCAGCGTCTTTAATTAATGACGCAAAGCTGGGGTGTATCTGAGGTTGTTCTGATTTTTCAAATTCTTCTTGGTTTATTTTTTCTGAAAAAATTTCTTGTGGAACTTCAATGCTAGAGAGATCTAAATTCTCTAATTTTTCTAAATCTGAACTTGTTAAGCAACCTGAGTGATGAAAATTATTTTTATAAAAATAATGAGTGTTCTGAAAGATAAAAATACTTGCTTTGATTTGAGTTTTTTCTAAGCATAAAGTGTGTTCAATGAACTCAGAGAGTTTATTAGTGCCTTCTTTTTCTTCTTCTTTTTTTTGAGCTTTAAGAATTAGGGCGGGTAAAAATTTTGCTAAAAAAAAATAGTAGGGATCTTCGGAATAAAAAATATCTGACATGCCTGACATAAAAAAATACCCAGAATTTTTAAGTTATTTAAAATTCCGGGTATCTTATTTTTTTTAGTTTGATGTTAAAGAAAATTAAGTTAATTTTTTAACTTTTTTGATCTATTTCAGCTGTGCTGCTGGGTTCTATATAGCTATAAGCTTCAATGACTTGTTTAACTCCAGAGACTTGGCTGGCTAATTGGGATGCAATATCACCGTCTTCTTTATTGGTTAAAGCCATGAGATACACCACGCCATTTTCAGTGACAATTTTGAATTCCATGGGGTTAATTTTGCCAATAAAATTTGAGCCGACTTTAGTTGTAATCCAGCTGTCTTTGGCATATTGAGAGAAAGAAGTGGGTTGGCCAATGGTTAATTGGTTATAGATAATTCGGACACGGTCTATTTCTGAAATATTATTAGCAATTTGATTTCTGAGATCTTCATTGGGCACTTGGCCAAGTAATAAAACAATTCTGTTGAATACAACGATTTCGACATTGGAATTATTATTTAAAGCAGGAATTTTATTAATTACGCCAGTAGCTTTTGTTTTAATCGTCATGTCTTCTACTTGAGTTCCTAGAGGGAGAGGGCTTTGAGAAGAGCCAGCCGCCGCGGCACCACCGCCTGCGATCATTGCTGGGATGCAGCCAGAAAGTAAAGGTAAGGTTAGGGCTGTGCTGGAAATGAGTAGTAATAAAGATAATGAAGAAGCTGTTTTTTTATTAAAGATTTTAGTGATGGATTGAGTGAGAGATTTCATGGATAAAGGGCCCTATTTTTTAAAATTAAATTATTTTTTAGAATAATTTTTAAGAGGGGCGGAGTCTTGCCATTGCTGGATTTTTTGTCAATGAGAGATTGAATATAAAATTAATAAATCCCTTGTTTCTAGGAATTATTTTATGGTAAAGTGCGCGCCGTTTTAGCGGGTGTTAGTGCGTTTTATAAGGGTGAATGATGCAACAAGGGCAGGTGAAGCTTTCGGTCTTGGATTACTCCAAGTGTCTACTGGCTGTTGTGTTGGTTGCTTTGTGTGTTGTTGGGAATATTTATTTTGCAAGTTATCCGGCGGCTGTTCGAGCTGGAATTATTATTGTCGCTGTAGGCTTGTCTTTAGTTATTTTGGTGACGACGTCCCATGGAAAAATAGTCTGGGATTTTTTTAAGCAAGCGAGAAATGAATTACGTAAAGTCGTTTGGCCAACGCGTCAAGAGACGCTGCAGATGACATCCATTGTGGCAGTGATTGTAGTTGTTATGGCTTTGCTGCTCTGGGGCTTTGATACGATATTTGCGGCTCTTATTAGTCATATTGTGACCTAAGTAACTTAGTGAAAGTGAAGTGATTTAAATTTATTTTTTAATAAGGATCATCCTGAATGTCTAAGCGTTGGTATGTAGTGCAAGCGCACTCTGGTTTTGAAAAGAGCGTTAAGCGGTCTTTGGAAGAGAGCATTCAAGAGAAAAATTTGTCTGAGTTTTTTGGCGATATCTTAGTGCCCACTGAAGAAGTGGTCGAAATGAAAGATGGTAAGAAGCGCAAAAGTGAACGCAAGTTCTTTCCAGGTTATGTCTTGGTTCAAATGGAAATGAATAATGATACTTGGCATCTGGTCAGGCATTTAAATAAAGTCGCTGGTTTTATTGGCGGAACGCCTGATAAGCCCGCGCCTATTACTGAAAAAGAAGTGGATCGGATTTTATCCAGGGTTCAAGATTCGACAGAAAAGCCAAGACCCAAGACTTTATATGAAGTAGGCGAAGTAATTAGAGTTATTGATGGGCCATTCTCAGATTTTAATGGCGTCGTCGAAGAAGTGAATTATGAAAAAAGTCGCATGAGAGTTTTGGTTTCCATTTTTGGGCGCTCAACGCCTGTGGAATTGGAATTTGCTCAAGTGGCTAAAGAAGAAGTTTAGATTTTATAGTTTTATGGTTTTATAAACAGGGGAGTTAAGTGAAAGCTTAACGTTGGAACCCATTACCTAGGAGTAGATCATGGCCAAGAAAGTAACCGGCTATATTAAATTACAGGTTGTGCCCACCAAGGCGAACCCTTCACCCCCTATTGGGCCTGCTTTGGGTCAAAAAGGTGTGAATATTATGGAGTTCTGTAAAGCGTTTAATGCGCAAACACAGGGCCAGGATGCGACTATGCCTGTGTCTGTAGTTATTACGGTTTATTCCGATCGTAGTTTTACTTTTACGATGAAAACACCACCGGCTTCTAGATTAATATTGAAAACTTTGAATATGAAATCAGGTAGTAAAAAACCAGGTGCTGATATCGTGGGAAGTATTTCTCGTGCTCAGCTCGAGCAAATTGCCAAAATTAAAAATGCAGACCTAACAGCGGCTGATCTTGAAGCAGCGGTGAAAACCATTGCGGGAACCGCGCGTTCGATGGGTATTAGATCAGAGGTCAGAGCATAATCATGATGAATAAAAGACTAAAAGCAGCAGATGTAAAAGTTAAAGCTGGAAAAGTATATTCTTTGGAAGAAGGTTTTAATTTAGTGATTGAAACAGCAACCGCGAAATTTGACGAAGGCATTGATGTCTCTGTCATGCTGGGTATTGATCCTAAGAAGTCTGATCAAAACGTTCGTGGTGCAACTAATTTGCCACATGGAACGGGTAAGAAAGTTCGTGTCGCTGTATTTACTCAAGGTCCTAACGTTCAGGCAGCTTTAGCTGCGGGTGCTGATGCGGTTGGTATGGAAGACCTGGCTGAAAAAGCGAAAAAAGGCGAATTTGATTTTGATGTTGTCATTGCTTCTCCAGATGCCATGAGAATCGTAGGTCAATTAGGTCAAATTTTAGGTCCTAAAGGTTTGATGCCTAACCCTAAAGTAGGAACTGTGACGCCTGATGTTGCCGGGGCTGTCAAAAATGCTAAAGCCGGTCAGGTTCGTTATAGAAATGACAAGGCAGGTATTGTCCATACGACTTTAGGTAAGAAAAGTTTTGCACCTGTTAATTTAAAAGAAAACCTAGAAGCTTTAATGACCGATTTGCGTCGTCTGAAGCCTTCTAGTGCGAAAGGAATTTATATTAAGAAAATTTCTATCTCGAGCACGATGGGTCCTGGAATTGTTCTGGATCACAGCAGCTTTAGTGGATAATCTCGCCTGTTTTTTTTGAGTTAGTTTTTATTTTTAGAAAATTCTTTGTGGGTTGTTTTTATTTTTAAATTTTAAATTTATTTAAATATAAAAAATAAAAGCACTCGTTAAAGACCGTAGGTGATTAATATTTTTTAATTTTTTTTAAATATTTTTCTTAATGTCCTACGCAGACGATGGAGCTTAAGTTTTTAATTAAACCCACGCTCTCATTGTGTTAGCCCCAGCGGATGCTGGATTTTTGGACGTGCCAACATTTTGAGGAAGTTTTAAATATGGCATTAAACATTGAAGACAAGAAAGCAGTTGTCGCTGAAGTTGCTCATGTTGCGTCCACTGCGTTATCAGCAGTCACTGCGGATTACCGTGGTTTGACTGTTGTTCAGATGACTGACTTGCGTGCTAAAGCTCGCCATTCGGGTGTTTATTTGAAAATTGTAAGAAACACACTGGCACGTCGTGCCGTGGAAGGAACCGAGTTTGAGTGTCTGAAAGATACTTTGACAGGGCCTTTGTTAATTGCATTTTCAAAAGAAGATCCAGGTGCGGCCGCGCGTTTATTTCGCGATTTTGTAAAAACTTGCGACAAACTCGAAGTCAAATCATTAGCGATTAGTGGAAAGCGCTTAGGGCCAGATCAGCTCGCTGCCCTCGCCAGTCTGCCAACTCGTGATCAAGCCCTTGCAAGCTTGTGCAACGTGATGAAGGCACCTGTTGAGAAATTGGTTCGTACTTTGGCAGAGCCTGCCGGACAATTTGTTCGTGTAGTTGCTGCTGTTGGAACTAAAAAAGAGGCGGCTTAGTTAGCTTAGTTAGCTTAGTTAGCTTGGTTTTAGTTTTTTAATTTTTAGTTATTAATTTTAATAGTGGAGTATTTATAAATGGCAATTACAAAAGAAGATATTTTGCAAGCCGTAGCTGACATGTCAGTGATGGATGTTTGCGACTTAGTCAAAATGATGGAAGAAAAGTTTGGTGTGTCCGCAGCTGCTGCTGTGGCTGTTGCAGGTCCTGCGGCTGCTGCTGCGGCTCCCGTTGCTGAGCAAACCGAATTTGACATTATTTTGGAATCTGTTGGCGAAAACAAAGTCAATGTGATTAAAGCGGTTCGCCAATTAACAGGTCTTGGCTTGAAAGAAGCTAAAGATGCTGTTGAAGCTGCACCACACACATTGAAAGAAGCTGCTTCTAAAGCAGACGTTGAGCTATTCAAGAAAACACTTGAAGAAGCAGGCGCTAAAGTAAAATTAAAATAATTTAATTTTTTTTATCCAAAAGGGTTTGGGAATTTTTCCAAGATTGTTCTAGTAAGATTTTTTATAAATATTTTTTTTATTAATATTTTTCTAGTGATATTTTTTGAAAATTTCTTGGACCCTTTTGTGTTTCGCTGAATTTAATACTCACCTATCGATATTGATGACTCGTCGATGACTCAAAGGAGCCCTATTCATGGCAAAGAAATCTGCCGTCTCGTCGCAATCTAATGCCAATCTTTCTAATTCTGCTCATGCTGCCAATTTCGCTGAGGAAAAACGCTATCGTCTTAATTTTGCGAAATTAGAAGACAAAGTTGAGCTGCCTTATTTATTAAGAGAGCCCAAGTTATCTTATGAAGAATTTTTACAAGAAGACGTTCCTGCAAATAAAAGACAGAACGTCGGTTTACAAGCAGCTTTTAATTCCATATTTCCTGTTGAGACTGTGCATGCGAAGCTGGAATTTGTTTCTTATCGCATTGGGAAAACGCCTTTCGATGTCAACGAATGTATTACCCGGGGTGTGACTTATAACGCGCCTATTCGAGTGTTAATGCGTTTAGTCACTTTTGATAAAGAAGCTTCAGTCGCTGGAACTATTAAAGAAATTAAAGAACAAGAAGTTTACATGGGTGAAATGCCCTTAATGACTGACAATGGAACTTTTGTGATCAATGGCACTGAGCGGGTTATTGTCTCCCAGTTGCATCGATCACCGGGTGTGTTTTTTGATCATGATAAAGGTAAAACTCATTCTTCTGGAAAATTATTGTATGCCGCTAGAATTATTCCCTATAGAGGCTCTTGGTTAGATTTTGAATTTGATCCTAAAGATTTGTTATACGTCCGTATTGACCGTCGCCGTAAGCTCCCCGCGACTATTTTATTAAGAGCTTTAGGCTTAAGTAATCAAGAGATTTTGCAAAGATTTTTCGAGACCGTCCAGGTTAATTTTACTTCAGAGGGCTTAGAAATAGACTTAGTTCCTGATCGTTTAAGAGGCGAGACGGTTCTATTTGATATCAAAGGCGAGAAAGGCAAAGTTATTGTTGAATCTGGTCGTCGTGTGACAGCTAAGCATATTCGCGAGTTAGAAAAATCTGGCTTAAAAACTTTAGTAGTCCCGCCGGATTATTTAATTGGAAGAGCTCTGGCAGAAGATATTTTTGAGCCTAAGAGTAAAAATATTATTGCAGCCGCCAATGAGGTAATTACCGCTGAATTATTAGTTAAACTAAGTGCCGCCTGTGCTAAAAAAGGTTTTAAATTTATTTATACCAATGAATTAGACAAAGGCCCTTATTTATCAGACACCATGCGTGTGGATCCGACTAAGACTACTTTAGAGGCCATGGTTGAAATTTACAGAATGATGCGTCCTGGCGAACCGCCCACACAAGATTCTGCAGAGACCATGTTTAATAACTTATTTTTTGATTTTGACCGGTATGATTTGTCAGACGTTGGTCGTATGAAATTTAACCGACGTGTCGGTGTGGATTCAGATACGGGGCCTTTAGTTTTGACTAAAGAAGATATTATCTTGGCTGTTAAGACTTTAATTGATATTCGTAATGGCCAGGGTGAAATCGATGATATTGATCACTTAGGAAATCGCCGTGTTCGTAGCGTTGGGGAAATGACTGAAAATCAATTTAGAGTAGGGTTAGTCCGTGTAGAGCGGGCCGTTCGTGAGCGCTTAAGTTTAAGCGATCGTGAGCAAATGATGCCTCAGGATTTAATCAACGCGAAGCCAGTCACTGCAGCTATTAAAGAATTTTTTGGTTCCAGTCAGCTTTCGCAATTTATGGATCAAAATAATCCTCTTTCTGAAATTACTCACAAACGCCGTGTATCAGCCTTAGGGCCGGGTGGTTTAACCCGTGAGCGTGCAGGTTTTGAAGTTCGAGATGTGCATCCAACCCACTATGGTCGTGTTTGTCCTATTGAGACCCCTGAGGGGCCGAATATTGGATTAATTAACTCTCTGGCCTGCTATGCCAGAACGAACTCTTATGGGTTTTTAGAAGCGCCTTATAGAAAAGTCGTCGATGGTAAAGCGACTGATGAAGTGATTTATCTATCAGCGATTGATGAAGCTAAGTATGTCGTCGCTCAGGCCAGTGCCAAATTAGATAAAAATAATAAATTAATAGATGATTTAATTCCTTGCCGTGCTCAAGGTGAGTCAATATTTACTACTAGTGATAAAGTTGATTTTATGGACGTGTCACCAAAACAGATGGTGTCCGTTGCTGCGGCCTTAGTTCCTTTCTTAGAGCATGACGATGCGAACCGTGCCTTGATGGGTGCGAACATGCAAAGACAAGCGGTGCCTTTATTAGTTGCTGATAAGCCATTAGTGGGAACCGGGATGGAGCGTGCGGTGGCTAAAGATTCTGGAACGACTGTCATTGCTCGTCGTTCTGGCGTGGTTGAGAGTGTCGACGCCGGTCGCATAGTGGTCCGGGTTAATGCCAATGAAATTAAAGACGATGAGGCCTGGGTTGATATTTATAATTTGACTAAGTTTACTAGATCAAATTACAACACCTGTATTAATCAAAGACCCATGGTTGTTCCTGGAGACAAAGTCGTCGCTGGGGATATTATGGCCGATGGTTCTAGTACGGACTTGGGCGAATTAGCATTAGGTCAGAATATGCTGATTGCTTTTATGCCTTGGAATGGATTCAACTTTGAGGATTCTATTTTAATCTCTGAGCGCATTGTGGCTGAGCATCGGTTTACGTCGATTCATATCGAAGAGTTAACTTGTATTGCTCGAGATACTAAAAGAGGCCCAGAAGAAATTACTGCAGATATTCCCAATGTCAGTGAATCGGCTTTGGCGAAATTAGATGAATCTGGGGTGGTTTATATCGGCGCTGAAGTAAAAGCGGGAGATATCCTAGTTGCTAAAGTAACGCCTAAAGGCGAGACGCAATTATCACCAGAAGAAAAGTTATTAAGAGCCATCTTTGGTGAAAAAGCTTCTGATGTAAAAGATAGTTCTCTCAGAGCACCGACGGGTATGAACGGGACAGTGATAGACGTTCAAGTATTTACAAGAGATGGCGTTGAAAAAGACTCGCGAGCCATGGCTATTGAAAAAGCCAGTCTTGATTCTATTAAGAAAGACTTGATGGAAGAATATAGAATTATGGAAGAGGCGGTTTATCAAAGAATCTCTGCGTCTTTAATTAATTCTGTATTTGAAGGCGGTCCTACCGGGGCTTCTAGTAAGAACGCAAATTCGAAAAATACTTTGAAAAAAGGCGATTTAATTACTGAAGAGTATTTAAATAATCTAGATAAAGACAAATGGTTTTTAATCAAAGTAGACAGCGCTGAGATCATGGCTGAATTAAAATCAGCAGAAGAGCAGCTCGCGCATTATCGAACAGTCTATGACACGAAATATCAAGAAAAACATCGCAAGTTAACTCAGGGCGATGATTTATCTCCAGGTGTTTTAAAAATTGTTAAAGTCTATGTCGCTGTAAAACGCCGTATTCAGCCGGGCGACAAAATGGCTGGTCGTCACGGGAATAAAGGGGTTATTTCTAGAATTCTTCCAGTGGAAGACATGCCCTATATGGCTGATGGGACAACGGTAGATATTGTTTTAAATCCACTCGGTGTGCCCTCTCGGATGAACATCGGTCAGGTTTTAGAAACCCATTTGGGTTGGGCTGCTAAAGGCATTGGTAAAAAAATTGGTGAATTACTAGACGAGCAGTCTAAAAAGCCAACAAAAATACGCGAATATCTAGAAACAGTTTATGCCCATGCACCTAAAAATAGACCGAATTTGAAAGCTTTATCTGACGATAAAATTTTAGAATTAGCAGGGAATCTAAGAGCTGGGGTTCCGATGGCCTCTGCTGTATTTGATGGCGTGAGCGAAGCGGAGATTAAAAGTCTTTTAGCGATGGCTGATTTACCAAGTTCGGGTCAAACAACTCTGTTTGATGGTCGGACGGGCAAAGCGTTTGATCGTCCAGTGACCGTGGGTTACATGTACATGTTAAAACTCAATCACTTGGTCGATGACAAGATGCATGCGCGTTCAACGGGTTCTTACTCTCTGGTGACTCAACAGCCTCTCGGCGGTAAAGCGCAGTTCGGGGGACAACGTTTCGGGGAGATGGAGGTCTGGGCTTTAGAAGCTTATGGCGCTGCTTATACCTTGCAAGAAATGTTGACCGTGAAATCAGATGACGTGAACGGCCGTACCAAAATGTATAAAAACATTGTGGATGGCGAGCATCATATGATTGCTGGTATGCCTGAGTCTTTTAATGTCTTGATTAAAGAAATTAAATCTCTGGGGATCAATATCGAACTCGAGCAAGAAGATTAGGGATTTTATTAATAATTTTTATTAAAAAATTTTATTAATAACTGTAAGCATTTTAAATATTTTATGAAAGGAGACTTACTTTGAAGGACCTCATCAAAGTCGTCAAACGCCAAGCAAAAGCTAAATTTGAACGTATTCGTATTGGACTGGCTTCCCCTGAGATGATCCGCTCTTGGTCTTACGGCGAAGTCCGTAAGCCAGAGACGATTAACTATCGAACTTTCAAGCCAGAGCGTGAAGGTTTGTTCTGTGCCAAGACTTTCGGGCCTATTAAAGACTATGAATGTCTCTGTGGTAAATATCGAAGACTAAAACATCGCGGTGTGATTTGTGAGAAATGCGGTGTTGAAGTCACCCAATCTAAAGTCCGTCGTGAGCGGATGGGTCATATTGAATTGGCCTGTCCTGTCGCGCATATCTGGTTCTTAAAATCTCTGCCATCTCGTATTGGCTTAATGCTAGACATGACTTTAAGAGATATTGAAAGAGTTTTATATTTCGAAGCCTATGTAGTCATAGACCCCGGTATGTCTAATCTAGTCAAAGGGTCTTTATTAACAGAAGAGGCCTATCTTGAAGCTTTAGAATTACATGGTGATGAATTTGAAGCTGAGATGGGCGCAGAAGCCGTTCAAAAATTATTAATTTCTATTTCTTTGGAATCTGAAATTGCAAAAATTCGCGAAGAAATTCCTCAGACTAATTCTGAGACCAAGCTTAAAAAATTCGCGAAAAGATTAAAATTACTAGAAGCTTTTTTACGCTCTGGTAATAAACCAGACTGGATGGTCATGACTGTTTTGCCAGTTCTGCCTCCTGATTTAAGACCTTTAGTTCCCCTAGATGGCGGTCGTTTTGCAACGTCTGATTTAAATGATTTGTATCGAAGAGTTATTAATAGAAATAATCGATTAAAAAGATTATTAGAACTAAACGCGCCCGATATTATTGTCCGTAATGAAAAGCGCATGCTGCAAGAATCCGTCGATGCGTTATTAGACAACGGCCGTCGTGGACGTGCGGTGACAGGGACCAATAAAAGAACCCTGAAATCTTTAGCTGATATGATCAAAGGGAAGGGCGGTCGTTTCCGTCAAAACCTCTTAGGTAAGCGCGTTGATTATTCCGGTCGTTCAGTGATTGTCGTTGGTCCGACTTTAAGATTGCATCAGTGCGGTCTGCCTAAAAAAATGGCTTTAGAGTTATTCAAGCCGTTTATATTTAGCAAGCTAGAGCTAAGAGGTCTGGCGACGACGATTAAAGCCGCTAAGAAAATGGTTGAAAGAGAAGAAGCGGTTGTTTGGGATATTTTGGCTGATGTCATTCGCGAACATCCAGTGTTATTAAACCGTGCGCCAACTTTACATAGATTGGGTATCCAAGCGTTCGAGCCTGTTTTAATTGAAGGTAAAGCGATTCAGCTACATCCTTTAGTTTGTACGGCTTATAACGCGGATTTTGACGGTGACCAGATGGCGGTCCACATCCCATTGACTTTAGAGGCTCAATTAGAATCTCGGGCTTTAATGATGGCCACGAATAATATTTTACATCCGGCGAATGGCGAGCCCATTATCTGCCCGACGCAAGATATTGTTTTAGGCTTGTATTACATGACTCGTGACAAAATTAATGCCAAAGGCGAGGGTAAAATTTTCTCGGATCTATTTGAAGTTCAAAGAGCGTATGAAGCTCAAGCGGTTCAAATTCATACCAAGATTAAATTGCGTCTCACAGAGCATGAATTAAAAGAAGACGGAAGTTTTGTTTTAAAAACACGCCGTGTGGATACGACGGTTGGGCGGGCTTTATTATTAGATATTTTACCTAAAGGCTTATCTTTCGACGTCTTTAATAAAGTTTTAACTAAGAAAGAAATCGCTCGTATTGTCGACTTGTGTTATAGAAAATTGGGCATTAAAGAAACTGTCATATTTGCAGATCAATTAATGTACACCGGTTTTAAATATTCGACGATTTCTGGAATCTCTATTGGTATTGATGACTTAGTGATTCCAACTGAAAAAGCCAAAATTATTGATAAAGCGGAAGCTGAAGTAAAAGACATTGGTCAGCAGTTTTCTTCAGGTTTACTCACCGAAGGCGAGCGGTTTTCTAAAGCGTTAGATATCTGGTCTCGTGCTAACGACCAAGTGTCTAAAGCCATGATGCAAGTCATTGGTAAAGAAGAAGTGACTGATGCGAGTGGTAAAAAAGTCACTCAGGAATCTTTTAACTCTATTTATATGATGGCGGATTCAGGTGCACGGGGTTCGGCAGCTCAGATTAGACAGTTAGCCGGTATGCGGGGCCTTATGGCCAAACCAGACGGGTCCATTATTGAAACCCCGATTGTTGCTAACTTCCGTGAAGGCTTAAACGTCTTGCAATATTTCTCTTCTACTCACGGGGCTCGTAAGGGTTTGGCAGATACGGCTTTAAAAACAGCAAACTCTGGTTATTTAACCCGCCGTTTAGTCGACGTGGCTCAAGATGTTGTTGTCACTGAAGAAGATTGCGGAACACTAGAGGGCGTTCTTGTTTCTCCTCATATTGAAGGCGGCGATGTCGTTGTGCCTTTACATGAAAGAGTCTTGGGTCGTGTTTTAGTCGAAGATGTCTGTATGCCTTCGAATCCAAAGCAAGTTATTGCGCCTGCTGGGACTTTATTAGATGAAAAATGGGTAGCCACTTTAGAATCTAATAGCGTTGACCAAGTCAAAGTCCGTTCAGCCATTACTTGCGAAACTCGTCGTGGTATTTGTGCGTCTTGCTACGGTCGTGATTTAGCGCGAGGTCATAGGGTTAATATTGGCGAGGCTGTGGGTGTCATGGCAGCGCAATCTATCGGTGAGCCTGGAACACAGCTTACTATGCGTACTTTCCATATTGGGGGTGCTGCATCGAGAGCCGCGGCTGAAAATAATATTCAGGTCAAAACCGAAGGTCATATTAAATTACACAATATGAAAACCATTCAGAACTCTGAAGGTAATCTAGTAGTTGTGTCTAGATCTGGAGAGCTCAACGTCATTGACTCTTATGGTCGTGAACGTGAGCGCTATAAAGTGCCTTATGGTGCGATTTTACCTTGCAAAGACGAGGCTAAAATTAAAGCAGGAGATGTCGTCGCTAATTGGGATCCTCATACCCATCCGATCATCACGGAAGTTGCAGGCTATGTAAAATTCGTCGATATGATCGAAGGTGTAACCATGGATCGTCAAATCGATGAGCTCACTGGTTTATCAACTATTGTTATTACCGATCCTCAATCCAGATCTTCTCAAGGGCGTGAGTTAAAACCATTATTAAAACTAGTGGATAAAAAAGGTGAAGAATTAACCTTCCCGAACTCTTCTCTTACTGCCCATTATTTCTTGCCGAAGGGCGCGATGATCATGGTGGAAGACGATCGTGAAGTCAGAATTGCAGATGTCTTGGCTCGTATTCCTCAAGAAGGGTCGAAAAATAAAGATATCACCGGGGGTCTTCCTCGCGTGGCGGATTTATTTGAAGCTAGAAAACCCAAAGAGCATGCCATTTTGGCTGAGACTTCAGGGGTGGTTAGCTTTGGTAAAGAAACCAAAGGCAAACGCCGCTTAGTTTTAACACCTATGGATAGCGAACCCGTAGAAATCTTGATTCCTAAATGGCGTCATATCAACGTCTTCGAAGGCGAGCGTGTGTCTCAAGGGGAGGTTGTTTGTGACGGCCCAATGAACCCTCATGATATTTTAAGACTACAGGGCGTGAGCCAATTGGCGTCTTATTTAATCAATGAGATTCAAGAGGTTTATAGATTACAGGGCGTGAAAATTAATGATAAACACATCGAAGTGATTATCAGACAAATGCTTCGTCGTGTTGAAATTACTTCACAAGGCGAGTCGCATTATCTCAAAGGCGAGATGTCTGATCGTTTAAGAGTCCTGGAAGAAAACGACCGTTTACGCTCGAAAAATAAATTATTAGCCAAGTTTTACCCACAATTATTGGGTATTACAAAAGCTTCTTTATCCACCGAGTCTTTCTTCTCAGCGGCGTCTTTCCAAGAGACCACCAGAGTATTAACAGAAGCAGCTGTGAATGGCCGTTATGACGAACTCTATGGCTTGAAAGAAAATATTATCGTTGGGCGATTAATTCCAGCAGGAACGGGGATGGCTGAGCACTTGCTCACTCAAAAACGTGCCCTGTTAGAAAACAAAGGTCCTTCAGCCGATGATGTTGCTCATAGACTCTCAGCGGCTTTGAGAAAAGGTGCGACTGAGTTATCCGGCCCCGATGACAATACACCAGACTTATCAGGTCCTGATTTAGACTTTGATAATTTTGATGGAGGTTCTGACGAGCGTTAAAAATTGGCGTTAAAAATTAGCGCTAAAAAATTAAAATTATTATTTTATAAAGGCAGATTTTCTTCTGCCTTTTTTTTATAAAAATTTTTATTACGAGCCGTTTAGCCTTAAGTGTTACTTGCAACATTCTGAATTGTACGGTTTCAGATCAAGCTATCTAATAGGAAAAGGGTAGGGGCGAATCTTGTATTCGCCCGTAGACGGTAGGCATGGATATTTTTTGTGAACATGCCCGCCGCGCTTGAAAATTCACCAACACAAAATGATTTTTTCTGTGGAGATGGATCCAAGATTTACCACGGGCGAATACAAGATTCGCCCCTACACATTTTTCTCTTAAGGTAGTGCCATTGAATACAAGATACGCCCCTCCATCAATATTATTTAGAAGGGCTTGCCAAACGCGAATCGCGCCTCCGCAGGCAGCGGGAAACCATGCTGAGGTCTGACTACTAAAGCCATTTCCCCAGGATTTCTAGCGACTACTTCCAGCGCTGTTCCAGCGTCTGGTTTTTCTCCTTCTCCTGAAACAGTCACACGGGCCGGTCTTGCAGGTCTGGGTCCATGGTTCTCTCTGATTGTTCTTACAGCAAAAGCAAGCGCTGTTCCCCCAGCTCCAGCTCCAGCTCCAGATACAGCTCCAGCTCCAGATACAACAGGCGCAGAAATTGCAGCAGGTAAGACCTGATCCAAGTTCACGCCTTCTGGGGTAAAAGTCCGTAAATACCCAATCGCAGATTTTAATAAAACATGAAGCAAAACCAGTTTTTTAGATTTATGTTCAAGTGTGGGGTCGTCATAATCACATAGCGTATCTTCTTGTTGATCCGGTTTAGAATTTAATAAATGCGCAAAAACGGCAGTTCCAGCTCCAGCGCTAGCGCTAGCTCCAGTAGGTAGGGCGGGGTCAAAAATCGCCATATGGGTTTTAATAAATTTCATTAAGACTTTCGCTCTTTCATTTTTGATTATATTAATAGAACGCACTGTAGTTTCCAAAATTGTTAAAAAATCTCTGAGCGTGAGATCTGAATTTTCCAGTTGTGCTTTTAATTTAACGGACTCATCATTTCCGACCAAGCCTGTTTGTATGTTTAATAAATCAGCTCTTAATTCCGCAGCATGAGCTGGGCTGGAAAGAGCAGCGCTAAAGACTCTTAAAAAATGAGGTCTTGTTTGTGGTGTTTCTAGAGTCTCTGAAATCTCTGGCCCATAAGCCGCATCAAGAATAAGCAAATTAATTTTAGCGCCAGGAGCATCATTTAAATGCTTGAATTTATTGAATAAATCCTTTCTAATGGATGGGTATTTTAAAATTTCTTGCAATAAGAATAAAACAGAGGTCCTTGAGTGGGGCCTCCATAAGGCTGAATTAAATTTGGCATAGTTTCTCTCAAGAGTTTGAAAAGCTACCTTGGCTATGTCCTCTCCTATCCCTTGAATACAAGCAGTAATCTCTTCGGGGCTTGAGCAGTATTTAAAAACTCCTAATAAGCCAGCGGTAAAGATTTCTTTCGTCCAAACACGGTTTATTCCAACTTCTGCTGTGAATGTTTGCCAGAGGCTGGCCTCAGCTCGTTTCAAAAGAGTTTTTAATAAGTGCTCATGAGGATCTAGTTGATATGACTGCTTCTTGTAATAATTTTTTATTGTCTCAAGAACCCAGGGCTGGCTTTCTTGATTCAAAAATACACTCTCAAAAACGACCGGTTCTAAGCAACCTATTAATGAAACAAGTGCATAGATAGTAGGCGTGAGTGGGAAAGTGCTAAGCAAAAATTCTAATTCTACTGCTCTTCGTCCTCTGACCACCGCCTGAGTTAAGTCCTTAATTTTTGATTTGAACTGAGACTTAAGGTTGTCTGTTGTAAGGGATGGTAAAGAAGACCTTAAGCTAATCAATCGATTCATAAGCTCTGTAGAATAAAAGTCGGGAATTATCACCGAGGGGGTGCTAATTTTTTCTTGGATCAAAACCCATTCTGCGTCTGAAATAGGAGTGATGCTGCGATTTCTACCACGACCAAATAAATCCAGCCTGTTTTCAAGAATTAGCTCAAAAGGCTTGTCTGGCAAGGCTGTGAATTCTCGAGCTATCACAGGGGTTTGAGAAATTGAAATACAGCCCAAATAGACCAAATACGCTCCTCTTTGCTCTTCGCTAATCAGCTCAGGAAAATAAGTGTCTACAAATCCAAAGTTGTTCCAAGCCTGATCTAAAATTAGGGAGTCAATAGTTCCCAAGGCTCGGGTGAGTAATAAGCTTTTAATTTCTGAAAGAACAAAACTAAAAGCCTCTTTTGATCTTTCAGGATCAGTCATTGTTTCAGTCAGGCGTGCTGTTTTAATTAAAAATCCCAGGGTGAAGACACAAGCTTGGCGTGTGGGATTGATTAAAGCCATCTGATTTATTTCGTGAATAATCCAAGCCATGTTTTGAATTTTTATAGGATTTCCCTCAAGAAAAATAGCCTTCGCAATGTCCTGCAACTTTTCTGGTCTAGGTAATGCTGTAAATTGATCATGGACTCTGGAGAAAATTTCAAAGCAGTCCCGGGCTTCGACTTGATGCGCAGCTGAGAGTGTTTCAATAGGCATCTCAAGCTGACAAAGATCTCGAAATAAGGTCTCAGTAAAAATGCCAAACGTCATGCTGCCATCGTAATATGCATAATGATTAGCAGGAGGGTGCTCTAAATAAATAGTTAAATGCTGCGCGTAATAAGCATAAATAGATCGCCGAGAGCCACTAGATGGATGGAGTTGCGCACACTGCCGCATTAATTCTAAAGATACAGAACAATTTTGCGCCCAAGCCATCTCTTTTTTGATTAAATTTCCTAAGAGCTCGAAGCTATTGTCTTGAGCTTCCGCCGGTCTTTTAAGTAAGGCAGAAGCCAACATGAGGATGATTATTTGAGCGTGATGCCTGAGGTAAAGTTTAGTGATAAGTTTTAGGTCAGATTTTGGGTCAGATTCTGCCTGATCCCTATGCCAGAATTGAGTGAAAAAAGAAGCGCTATTTCCATATTCCTCGGGTGTCAAAAAACTGAGGTAGATTGTATTGAATTGCTGAGTGTTTATAGCCTCTGTGGATCCTGAAATAAGCACACAGGATTTTTTGAGTGATTTATAAAGATCCTTAATGCGTTGGCCCTCATAGGATTTTTGCTCTGAATGGCAGATTTTATAGGTAGCCTCCCATATTTTTTTTTCCCAGCTGATGAGCAATTTGGATTTCTTTTCTGGTGCCGGCAGGAACGCCAGGCTTTTTACAAAAGAAGGAATCGAGGCTACAACTCCAGCTCCAGCTCCATGCATGGGCGCTTGGTCTTGAATCGGCGCATAAGTTTCCAGATGAAGGGCCCAAGAAATGGCTCGAAGTAAGCTCACTAAAACAGGGGGAGTCTTAATTTGATAGAGCGGCGAATCTTCAGGAATATCCAATAGCCCCATCAGCTTTTCATGTCGCGTGCCTGTGAATTTAAACGCTGGAGAGTCTAGATAGGGGTTCGGAGTCACTGCTTGAATTAAAATACGCAAAGCGCTTTGTGTGCTTTTCGCCTCTAAAAGCTGAGCTCGAAGATGGTTATAGGCCTCGTGAGGTGCAAGAGAAGCGGGGAGTTTTGGAAATTGATCTTGGATAGATAAGAGTCTTTGTTCTGGGCTTTGATGCATTAAATAAATAACGAATTGATCCAAGCAGTTTTTAAGCGCCAATAAATCAGGTCGTTGTTCTGTCGTGCTGCGCCTCATGTCAAGATAACTTTCTGGAAAATCAGTTTTAATTTGCCAGGCAAGGCAAAGCCCAGCCGCGAATCTTGTGGCATCCCTTTCACTACTTTGATTCAGATAAGCAGGATGCATGTGATGTATTCGCATGATGGGCTCTGCAGGATCAATCTCAATTTCTTTTTTATAATTCAAAAAAGAGCCTAGTGAAAAAAATAAAGGGGGTGTCGGAATCATTGTATGAGCAAGAGGTCTGACTCTTAAAACTATGCAGAGTAAATCAAAGCGACTTTCAAAGAACTGATCTCTGATCCATTGTTTAAATAAGCCAGGAGAAAAGCGCTGCTCAGTGGCTTCTAAAATTTGCAAAGCAAAGTCTATTTTTTCCAAAGCCATTTGGGGAAATAAATTAAATAAGTGCATGGCTTCTTGAACAAAGCTATCAAAAGCCAGTGTTTTTAAATGTACTAATTGGATTAATAAATCTGTAATTTCTGACTTGTCTTTAAAAAAACAAAAAGCAATTTCTAAGACGGCAGCGGGTATTTGTTGTTGCTGAATAGCTTCTAAAAGAGTCGCTCTGAGAGATAGCGGGTAATAATATAAACGCGCTTCTTGTGTTTCTGAGCCCTCATTCTCATAACGAGACACTGAATCTAGGGCTTGCAGACCCCGTAAAGTACCAAGATCAATCAGTCTATTGTCTAAAGTTCTAGCCTTCAGACCACGCTTGGTGAGTCTGAGTTTTGAACTTTCCGGATCTGGAAGTTCTGGTTTGGGTGTTGCATCTGTGATCTCAGCTAAGTGAGCTTGAAGATATTTAAGAAAACTCTCTAATTTCGTGTCTAAAAAAGTCTGGAAATTTTGAATAGGTAATTTGAGAGTGTATCTGAGAGGGTATTTTGATGAGCCGATCCATTTCTCTAGTGTTTCTGTTCTTTCTTGCTCTGGAATATGGAGCTTTAAAAGCGACGATCTTAAAGCCCATTGATTGATAGAAGAGTCCTCTTTTTCGCGCTTATAGCGTTCGGCAAAACTTGTGATCCCGATTTTTGATGGTTTAAGAGTATCTAACTCCGAGCTCCATTCATCTTTGAGAAATTCAAGCAGTAGATCTTGTGAGACTGGGTTTTCATTGAGGGTATCTAAGAACGCAAATAAGCCCGCAATCGCGTTATCGCTTTCTTCTTTCGCAATAGTTTGTAAAAAGAGGAGTGAGTAGCCTCTAAAAGTAGATTTTTGAAGGGTGCTTCGGATGCTTGAACTATATAAATTAATGGCCAGTGAGTTCAGGCGACTTAGAAATTCTTTGAAGCTTTCTTTAAGTGCTCTTTGTTCTGTGTGTTTAGATGGATCGAGCCAATCTTGAGTCAACCAGCGGTGGATCAAAATATCGGCCTGCTGCAGGAAATCCTCTTCTGTTGCATACGGTTTTACATCTGACAGTTGGACGACGTGTTCTAGAGTGTCGCCTAGCTTTTGCATTTTTTCTGATGCTGGATTTAAAGCGCTTGGCTTGATTAATAAAACCTGGGTTATTTTTAAAACGGTGACCAGAAGCTCAATAGCATTTTTAAGTGTTTGCTCAGATTCTGCTCCTATAGAGAAACCCAGTTCTCTCAGGACAATCCGTAAAAAATTCACGCGATAGCTTTGATTAGTTTCAAGTGCTGTACCGTCTTCGTCTTTAATATCTACGCCAGAGAGCCAGTCTGTAATCAGGCTTATTTGTCTTGGGATATCATTGCCTGCACTCAGCGCTGCGGCTCTTAATTTATCCGAGCTTTGATGAAGCCAGCTTTCCCAAAATCCTAGTTCGGGAAGCTTCGAGCTAAAAAAAGTGCCAGAAAAATCCCCTGTCAAAATCCCATGAAGCCGATTAATCATGGGTGCGAAGGTTTGCATAAAACCAGAATTATCAACGTTGTCTTTAATAACAGGATCAGCCATCACTTCTGCCA
>CAMCUU010000027.1 GCA_945879065.1 Francisella tularensis subsp. holarctica | reverse complement strand
AGCTGTATTTTATTCGTGAGTACATCAGCCATAACCCAGAAAAATGGGCCTCAGATGGCTTATTCTCAGACAATAAATTGCAGTCACCCCAAGGGCGAATACAAGATTCGCCCCTACCCTGAGACCGTACAATTCAAAATTTTTCAAGCAAAACTTAAGGCTAATTGGAAGTCGAGGGGAGAGACGAAATCAAAAGGGTTCCTCTACCAAAGTGATTATCTTTTAGCTACCTTTAGCCCCTTTTGAAAATATAAGAATTTTATTTGATATGCGTCTATGTGAAATTTGTATTGAAAGACCCGTCTTTGCGAGTGTTTTGTCTTTAGCTTTATTAATTTTTGGATTAATCGGCTTATTACACATAGAGATTCGATATTTTCCAGAAGTGGATTATCCCATTGCTTCTGTGCATGTAAATTATACAGGGGCGAGTCCCAGTCTCATGAAAAACGAGGTGACAGAACCTCTGGAAAACGCCCTGATTAACGTCAAGGGTTTAGAGCAAATGACATCGACCAGTAGTTATAATTCGACCAATATTTATTTAACTTTTTTAGATGGGACCAACATGATCAAAGCCATGGGCGATGTTCGTGATCAGGTCTCTGGGGTTAGAAACCAACTGCCTGATGATGTCGACCCTCCGAGTATTTCAGAAGGGGGGGTAGCCTCGCCTGTTTTGAATATTGGATTTTTAGATCAAGAGCTCACTCCCGCTCAAATTCAAGATTATGTGACTCAGAATATTCAGCCTTTATTGCAAAAATTACCTGGCATGGGCGCAATTTGGCTCTATGGATCGGGCGCTTATGCGATGAGAATTTGGTTAAATCCTGAAAAAATGGCGGCTTTGAATATCACGGTCATGGATGTTCAGAATACTTTGCAAAATAATAATATTGATTTTTCCGGTGGGTCTATCGAAGGTTTAGATCGGCAGTATTCTTTGGTTGCTAACACAAAATTAACGGATGTAGACCAATTTAAAAATTTAATTATTCGAGATGCTAATAATCAAATTGTCCGAATGGGTGACATCGCCAAAGTCGAATTGGGTTCTAATTCTTTAACCCCCTCGCCCATGAGAACCAATGGCTTAAATTCTATTGATATGGAAGTGAGGCCTTTAGATACTGCTAATCCGATTACCGTCGCGAATGAAGCGAAAAGCGCTTTATTAAAAATAAATTTACCCGACGGTTTAAGTATGAAAATTACTTATGACCAATCGGATTATTTAAAATCAGCCATTGCTGAAAGTATTAAAACTTTATTGATCGCCGTTATTTTAGTTATCTTAGTGGTCATTATTTTTCTGGGGTCTATCAGAGCGGCTTTAGTCCCTATTGTCACTATTCCAGTTTGTATTATTTCTGTCTTTGGGGTGATGTTATTACTGGGATATACCATTAATACCATGACGCTTTTGGCCATTATTTTAGCCATTGGCTTAGTCGTCGATGATGCCATTGTGATGCTGGAAAATATTCATCGTTATATCGAACAAGGCTTAGACCCAATGACGGCGGCTTATAAAGGCTCTAAAGAAATTGGATTTTCAGTTGTTGCTATGACTTTAACTTTAGCAGCGGTGTATGCGCCCTCTGGGTTTACCAGTGGATTTAGTGCGAAAGTTTTTCAAGAGTTTGCTTTTACTTTAGCGGGCGCTGTTTTAATTTCGGGCTTTGTCGCTTTGACTTTATCTCCCATGATGTGTTCTCGCGTATTAAAAAACGGAGAGACGGCTTCAAGATTAGAGCATGCAGTGGATTTAATTTTTGAAAAAATTAATAAAAATTATAAGAAAATATTATTCTTTGTTTTAAATAAAAGACTTTATGTTATCTCTGCTTTATTTTTCATTGGCTTCTTGGGTTATTTAATTTATTTAGCCGTGCCTCAAGAATTTGTTCCTAAAGAAGACATTGGTTTTTTCGAAATAGATATCACCTCGCCGCCAGGCTCAACGATTAGCTATACCGATGGTTTCATGAAGCAATTTGAGAAAATTTATGCAAAGACGCCAGGCATAGAAAATTATTTGTCTTTTATTAATTCTGGTAATGCCATTAATTTTATTATTACCCAGCCTTGGCAGCTGCGAAAATTAGAAACTGCAGAAATCATGAGTCAAGTGATTAGCCAACTAAATCAAATTCCAGGGGTCCTAGTTAAAGGCAACTTACCCGACCCTGTTAGCTTTGGAGATGGAACGGATGGCCAGGCGATTCAGATAGAAATTACCAGCCCCTCGCAAGATACCCATGCTTTAGCTCAGACCGTTGATAAAGTGATGCGGGCTTTGAAAAATTACTCGGGTGTTCGAGATGTTGATACTAATTTTAAATTTGATAACCAAGTCTATGAAGTAGATTTCAAACGCGCTGCTGCGGCGTCTTATGGCGTGGCGCTGCAAGATATCGCCGATACTTTAAGCATCATGATGAGTGGGAAGCAAATTACAAATATTGAACGCGATGGCAATAATTACTATGTCAAAGTCCAGATGCAGATGAGCGATCTCAGTACTTTCTCTGGCTTAGATAAAATTTATGTCCGCTCTAGTAATTTAGACTCTAATGGCAATGCAGTCTTAGTCCCTTTGTCTAATTTAATTAGCATGCATACGTCCGTCCGACAAAATAATTTATACCGCTATAACCGCATGGACTCAGCGACGATTACAGCTTCCCAATCTCCAGGTTATGGCTTGGGCCAAGTCGTGGGTCATTTAAATTTAATTTTAAATAATACACTGCCTAAAGATCAAAATTATATTTATATCGGCCGGATTGCCGCTTTTATAAAATCTAACGGCGTGATGGGGCAGTTATTTTTTCTCTCGATTATTTTTATTTATCTCGTCATGGCCGCTCAGTTTGAAAGCTTCGTCGATCCTTTTATTATTTTACTAACCGTCCCTTTGTGTATTGTCGGTGCGATGGGGACTTTATATATCACCGGCGGGTCTTTAAATCTTTATACCAATATTGGCTTAATTACTTTGGTTGGATTAATTACTAAGCATGGAATTTTAATTACCCAATTTGCGAATCAAAAACTACTTCAGGGTGAGGATTTACTCACGGCTATTCAAAGCGCGGCTGTTATTCGCTTAAGGCCCATTCTGATGACCACTTGTGCCATGGTTTTAGGCGCTGTGCCTTTGGCGCTGGCCTATGGCCCAGATTCGCATAGTCATTCACAGATTGGCTGGGTCATTGTCGGCGGTATGGTTTTTGGGACCTTCTTTTCTCTTATTGTCATTCCAGTGGCTTATTATTATTTAGCGCCTTTGGATCATAAGAAAAAATGTCTATTAAAAAAATTGGCACAGACCTAACAGACTTAAGTTTAAAAAAATCATAAAAATCTGGCATAAAAATCTGGCATAAAAATCTATGGACTTCGTCAAAATACTCTGTCATGATTTCGCCACTTTTTGGGGAGCTGGTGATTAGAGTTCTTTAGCTTATTAATCAATTTTAAAACCAACTTCGTCAAATAAATTTATACCCCCGCTTTGAGAAAACATTTTTTTTGATCTCCTTTTTTGTGTGTTTTCAAGGGGGTTTTTTTATGCCTATTAAAAGCTAAAGTAAAAAACCAAGATAAAAAATTCCAACGAGCTGTTTTTTATGTCTATCTCTATCTCTCAATCTACCCCTGCCTCTACTTTAAATTTAAATATTTCAAAAATTCGTCTAGCCATTCCAGCCCTGTCTCAAACTTATCAAAATAATCCTGTGGTCTATTTAAATGGCCCCGGTGGAACCCAAGTGCCTTCTTGCGTTTCAGAAGCCATGGCGAATTATTTATTACACTCTAATTCAAATATTGGTGCGCCTTTTCCAGCGAGTGAAAAAACAGTGGAACTTATGGATCAAGCGCGATCTGCCATGAGATTATTTTTAAATGCAAAATCTAATAAAGAGATTTCTTTTGGTTTAAACATGACCAGTTTAACTTTTCAATTTTCCAGAGTGCTCGCTCAAACTTGGAAAAAAGGCGATCAGATTATTCTTACTGATTTAGATCATGACTCTAATATTTCTCCTTGGGTGCTGGCAGCCCAAGAGCGCGGTGTAGAAGTAAAATATTGGCCTCTTGATTTAAAAACCATGAATTTAAATCTGAAAGATCTAGAAAAATTATTAAATAAAAACACGCGCCTCGTTTGTTTTACTATGGCCAGTAATTTACTGGGCTCGGTGCCAGATTTAGATTTAATAATAAAAACCATTCATCAAGCTGGCGCTTTAGTATTTCTAGACGCAACTCACGCCTGTGCTCATTTTTCTATCAATGTCCAGCAATTAAATTGCGATTTTCTAGTCTGCTCGGCTTATAAATTTTCTGGCCCGCATCTGGGTGTTTTATATTCAAAATTAGAGCTCTTAGATTATTTAATTCCTAAGATTTACCACAGTCCATATCACTCACAATGGGAGCTGGGCACACAGAATTTTGAAGCGCTATCTGGGCTATTAGCTATTTTAAAATATAAATCCAGCATGCTGGGCCCAGAGTCTTTATCTTTAAATAAAGAAAATTTAGAAAATTCTATGACGGCTATTTTTAACTATGAAAAAATCTTAATTCAGCAATTTCTCCAGGGCCTAAAAAATATTTCTAATATTTCTCTTTATGGCCTGTCTTTAGATCAGCTAAATCAGCTAAATCAGCTGTCAGAAGATTATTTAGATAATAAAAAACCATTAAGAACACCGACTTTTGCTTTAAGAATTAATAATAAAACCCCTCAAGAAACCGCTGAGTATTTTGCTCAAAAAGGCTTTTTTACCGCCGGCGGATTTTTCCATTGTTCCAGACTAATTAAAACCTTAGGGCTAGAAAACCAAGGGGGTATTTGGCGTGTGGGCTTGGCTTATTACAATACGGCTCAAGAAGTAGATGCTTTGTTAAATGCAATTTCTGATTTAGTGAAACCCAGTTCTAACTCCAGCTCCAGCTCCAGCTCGAAATTAAATTTATTAGAAACTAGTCAGAGCCTATAAAAATCTTTGTAAAAATCTTGTGCTCTAGCAGGCGAGGTCGTTACACTTTGCGCCTTTTTATAATTTAATTTTTATCTGGATTTTATTTTGAGTTTTTTAAATTTTTTAAAATTATTTTTAATAATAATTATTTCTGGAATAACTGCTCAAGTTCTTACTGGCTGCGCCTCTTTAGGCCCCAAGACAGGCATAGACTCTATTGGCTCTTATCCAGACTCCGTGGGTGAGATTAAGAAAAATATAGAGACTTCTAGTTTTAAAAAAGCGGTTCAAGAATCTCAAGATTTAAACTCTGGTTCTGATAGCCAGCTTTCTGGCTTAGAACTCGGCCGGACTTATCAGCTTTCTGGTGATTATTTAAAAAGCCAAACGGCTTATGATCAAGTGTTAGCCCAAGTAAGAATTAACCAGGCCCAGGCCAAAATAGAAGTAGGAAGATTATTGGCCCAGACAGGGTCTTTATTAGTTAATCCCCAGCTGGTTCCCTATAGATTGGCGCCTTATGAAGTGGTGTATTTACTCGGCTATGAGGCTTTAGATCAAATTGCTTTAAATAATCCTAGTAACGCCCTGGTTTATTTAAGACAGGCTTATGAAGAACAAGAATTTATTCAGTCCAATCAGGCTAAAGAGTTAGCTGAAGCGGATAAAAAATCTCAAGAGAAAAGTTTAAGTTTTAATTTTAATCCTGCGGATCATCCCAAAGAATTCAGCGCAACTCTTAATGCCGCTAGTCATATTAAAAACGGCTTTGAAAACGCCTGGGTTTATTACTTAACTGCCCTGACTTATTTTTCCCAAGGGGATCAAAATAATGCGTTTGTCGCCATTAAAAAAGCCTTGGAATTAGCGCCAGATAATCCAGCCGTGAGAAATTTATTAATCAATATTTTAATTAAAAGAGGCGGTGACTTAACCCAGCTTCACCAATATTTAGCTAATTTTGGTTTAAATAACTCGCCTAATAATTTACCTACTATTCCTAAAGATTCAGGCTTAGTGGTTGTTCTCTATGAACAAGATTGGGTGCCAGCCATGAGCTCTGTCAGTATTCCCTTGCCTATCGGCTGGGGTGGATCAAGACCCCAGATGCAGTGGTTAAGTTTGCCTGTTTATTCTTCGCCAGATTTATCGATCAGCCCTTTAATGATTACTCAAAATAACGGCAAAAATAATTCTACTTTCCAGACAGGCCAGACAAGTAATCTCATGAATGTGTATGACCTGGCTGCTAAAAATCTCATGGATCGCTATCCCATTATTGTTGTACAGGCGGTTCTATCAGTCATTGCAAAAGCAGCAGTAACAGCAGGTCTTGCAGATTCTCAAAGCTCCAGTTCTGTCGCGGGTTTGATTGCTTTGGCGGGGAGTGTTTATGGGGCTTTGACCTCTAATGCAGATTGTCGCAGTTGGTTAACGCTTCCAGCCAATGAGCAGGTTTGGCAAGCTTATTTGCCGAATGGATCGCAGGTTTTAAATTTAAGTAATAATGGCCATAACACTGCTGTGAATCTTTTAGTGCGCAGTTCCAAAATTAATTTAATTTGGGTGGTGCAAGCTGGAAATTTGATGCAGGCCCATGTGTTTGAGTTAAGTTAATTTAAGTAAGAAATTAAATAAAATAGGAATATAAAACATGAGTAATAATTTAAAAAAATTTTTAAATTCTGGTTTGATTCTCAGTGCAAGCTTGATCTTAAGTGCGGGTTTGAGCGCTTGTGCCAATGACTGTATTCAAATGCCTTATGCGCCGGGCTTAACTAATTCTGGATTTTTATCGAATACCAATTCTCAAAAAGTCAGTACGAATAGAGGGGTTTTAACTATTGACTCTCCAGGGTCGGATTTAAGCAGTGGGGATTTATTAAGAGGTAAAGCCGTTATTGTGAATAATTCTGGTAAAGATCAAAAAGCCCAGTACCAATTTCAATGGATGGATCAAAAAGGTTTCCCCGCTGGAAATAACGTCCCCTGGCAGCCTGTTTTAATTTCAGCTCATTCCAGTCAAGTGATTTCAGACGTGGCGCCGAATAATTCAGTCACGGCTTATGTGATTAAAGTTTGTAGATAATTTTTTATTTAAATTAACAGGGAGAAAATTTGTGAGTATTAAAACTAGTTATAAAAGTATTTTAAATTTAGGCAGTGTTGGTTTAATCAGCTCCGTGTTTTTATTAACTTCAGGCTGTGCGTCTTCACCCAAGATTAGTTACACAGACCCCAATGCGATTCAGACGACTTCGATTGATTATAGTTCTACGGACCTTCAGTCGATTACTAATGGCATGGTGGATTCCATGTTAACCATGCCACGTGTTGAGGCTATTACGGCGAAGTCCACTCCTGTTTTATTTATCTCGGGTATGCAAAATAATTCGAATCAAATGATTGACACCCAGGCTTTAACTAATGCCATTTCGACAAGATTAATTAACAGCGGCAAGTTTAATTTTGTAGACATGAGCCAAGTAGACGCTGTGAAAAATCAAATGAACTATCAGCATCAGTCTGGCATGGTGGACCCGAGTACTGCCGCAGCTTTAGGTAAACAAGTGGGTGCGCAATATATGCTCTACGGGGATATTTCCAGTATCAGTCAAAGAAATGACAGTGAGCAGACCTTGTATCTCCAGGTCACGATGAAATTATTAGATATTCAGTCTGGTTTGATTGTCTGGCAAGGTGAAAAACAAATTAGCAAAGCAGCGTCTAAGAAAGGCTTTGGTTGGTAATAGTTCAATGGCACTTACTTAAGAACTTTATGGCGTATATAGGCTCTTCTAAGAGTAAGGGTGTAGGGGCGAATCTTGTATTCGCCCGTAGGCGGCTGTCATGGATATTTTTTTGTAACTAGGGCCGCCACGCTTGAAAATTCAGCAACACAAAATGATTTTTTCTGTGACGATGGATCCAAGATTTATCATGGGCGAATACAAGATTCGCCCCTACGCCTTTCCTATTAGATAGCTTGATCCGAGACCGTACAATTCAAAATTTTTCAAGCAAAACTTAAGGCTAATTGGAAGCCCGCGAGGGGAG
Source organism: Francisella tularensis subsp. holarctica (assembly GCA_945879065.1). Classification (GTDB taxonomy): domain Bacteria; phylum Pseudomonadota; class Gammaproteobacteria; order Francisellales; family CACEW01; genus CAMCUU01. The sequence continues at coordinate 16,067 of CAMCUU010000027.1, read as the reverse complement.
AGACGAAATCAAAAGAGGTTTCGAAAGAGCGCTCATGTAAATTACCGGGGTATTTTTTTTTGTGCCATTAATTTTTTCGTATTAATACACCCATTGATTTAAAAATAAAATAAAGAGATTATTTAATAAAAATAATTATTAAATTTATAAAACATGTCTTTTTTATTCTTAGAAGTTTTGATCGCTCTAGCTTTAATTTTATCTTTAGGCCTTTTAACTTTAGATCAGGCGATTCAGCTGAAAATACTACTCCATCAAATATTTCAAGATTTTCAAAATACTTTGAGTGACTTGAATCATGCTTGAGCAATTCATGGCTTTAAGCCTGGGGTTTTTCATTCTCAGCATGGCTTTGAGCTTATTTTCCAGCATGGCGAAATTAGCCTTTGACCTACATCAGGAAATAATAGCGGGCACGCATCTTGAGAAATCAGTCCGCTGGATTAATTATTTTATTCATAGTTCAGACACGGTGAGATTGATTAATAATCCCCAAGAGATTCGGCAATTAGGACTAACCCAATCAGGTCGTGTGAAATATGTAGGCTCGGGAGGGGTCTTAGAACTTAGTTCAGATATTTCAGCTCAAACTCCAGTTAACACCAGCAAAAATAAAAAAAATTATCACTGGATTTATCACTGTGAAGCGGGGCTCTGTCTTGACGATAATAAAAATAATAAACGCCAGGTTTTAGTCTCTGGTATTACAAAATTTAAAATTAATTTATCTGCTTTATCTTCCCAATCTCCCCAAAAATTTAATTTTTATCTGGCTGAAAAAACCATGCATCTCCAGTGGAGTGAATACACATGATTCAGAATCAAATAAAAAATAAAAATCAGGATCAGGGCTTTGTCTTATTTTCAGTCTTATTAATTTTAAGCCTCATGGCACTGATCTTTTCAGGCTTAGTGATCTCTCTAGAAAATTTTATAAAAATGACTCACACCAATCAGCAAATTAACCAGGCTTGGGCTTATTCTCAAAAAGCTTATTTAGATTTACGAAAAATAGATTTAAATAATTTTAAAAATTTAAAAACAACAAATATTTTTTTTAATCAAAATAATTTTCAAAGTCGTTATTTTATTCAAGAATTTTCTCCCAATAAATTACAAATAACTTGGGAAACAGGGACGAAAACTTACCCTGATATGGTCATCCAGCAGGTTTGGGTAAACTCTGGCGTGTGGGGAAAGCCGCATGGGTTGAGCGGGTGAGGTTTTAGCTCATGCTAGAACGCCCTATTTTTTTGAGATTTCTTGAGTATTTTGGACCGCTGATTTTTTTAATAATTAAAACTAATAAAGGTTAATATTTTAATGCGCAGAAATTTAGTTTTTTTAATCATATTTCCAATTTTTATTTTTATATTAATAACTTTGATTAGTTTTATTTTAAAAAATAATGCAGAGCCGAAATTTAATTTCTTATGGGTCGCTAAAACTTTTCAAGCTTACTGTGTTAATTCTCCAGGCCCTTCAGCAAAAGATATAAAAATATGCCCCCTGGTTGATCACTATGAGATTAAAAATAATGTGTTAATTCACACAAAAATACAGGGAATGAATCAAGAGAATTTGTATTTTTATCATTTTTTAACCCAGAAAAATCAGCCGATTAATTTCTCTCAGGCTCAAAAATTAATGTTTTTAAATCAAAAAAATCCCACTGGATTTTATTTAAAAGCCGCACTGCCTCTTGGGGCTTTAATTTTTCCTTTTAATTTTTATCCGGAAATAGCTGATAGCTCTAGCCAAAATAATATTTCTCGCGTGGTCTTAGAAAAAAATGGACATCAAATTAAAATTCAAGATGTAAAAAATATGAGCTGGGATCCTGAAAATATTGTGCTATTAGGGTGGGTTCAATCATGAGAAATTTCGTTGCTTTAATTTTGTCTTATTTAGGTGCGCTGATTTTTTTAATGGGCTGTTTAATCGGCTTTGCTGAATATTCACAAATCCTCCCATTAAGCACTCAGATTTTATTAGTTTTACCGCTGGGTTTGGTGATTTATTATTTAGCGCTTTTGTTTAATTTTAAATTTGCTTTTAAATTTTCTGGGCCTTTGTTTTTTATTTCAGGATTTTTATTTTTTATAGGCGCGCAGCTTATTTTTTCTGATTTTGGCTTTTATGCGCCGAGCTTTACGGTTCAATGGATCGTGAGTTTCTTATTGGGCTTAAGTTATTTAATTATTTTTTATTATTTAAGAAAAAACAGCTTGATGGTCCTAGTGCTTATCTTTTTAAGTTACTGTGTTATTAAAGTGGGGGTCTGGGGTGCTGAGCATTATTTAAGTTTATTTAATCAGCAAATATTCCCTGTCTATCTCATGCTTTTCTTTGGTGTTATTTATAGTTTTTTAGGTTTTGTTTTTTCTAAAACCAGCTCTAAAACTAGCTGTAAAAATTTAACCCCTATTTTATATTTTCTAGGGACGCCTTTGTTTTTAGGGGCGATTCCTATTTTAAATCAGTGTCTTAATAGCTTTAGTTTAATTTGGATTTTTATTTTCCTGGGCTCTGTATTTTTAACTTTTATTTTTAGCATGAGCCCAGGGGTTAAAAGCAAAATAATTTTAATCTGGTCCGCGCTGTTTTTAATCATAGATAGTTTATTAATGACACAGCTTTATTTTCCAAGTATCAGCTGGGCGATATTTTTTATCTTATTAGGAATTTTCTTAATGCTGAGTAGTGGGCTCTCTTGGGTATTAATAAAAGCTATTAATAAAAAAAATTAAAATAAAATAATTAAGTAATTAAATTAAAACAAGACCGTCCCTTTGGTACACTGAGTTTTTAAATTTTTTAAAGGGCCTAAATCATATGACTCAGTCAAAATCTATTAGTTCAAATAGTTCAAATAGTTCAAAATCTGCTCATTCAAAGCCAATGATTCGAACTCGCTTTGCCCCCAGTCCTACGGGAGATTTGCATATTGGCGGAGCTCGTACGGCTTTGTTTTCTTATCTAACAGCTCGACATGCCCAGGGTGAGTTTATTTTAAGAGTTGAAGACACGGATCAACAAAGATCGACAGAGTCTAGTGTTCAGGCGATTTTAGACGGCATGAAATGGCTGGATTTAAACTATGACGAAGGTCCTTTTTTTCAAACTCAAAGATTTGAAAGATATAGAGAAGTGGCCCAAGAATTAATTAAAAATAATCAGGCGTATTACTGCAATTGCTCGAAAGAAAGATTGGATCAAGTGCGTGAAGCGCAAATGGAAGCGCATGAGAAGCCTCGCTATGACCATCATTGTCGGGAATTAAATTTAGAAAAAGATTTAGATCCTGATTCCAATCAAGTGATTAGATTCAAAAATCCTTTAGAGGGCCAGGTGAGCTGGAAAGATTTAGTCAAAGGGGAGATTAAATTTTCTAACCAAGAGCTGGACGACATGGTGATTTGGCGCAGTGATGACTCACCGACTTATAATTTTACGGTGGTTGTCGATGATGTGGATATGGGAATTACTCATGTCGTTCGAGGCGATGATCATGTGAATAACACGCCCCGACAAATCAATATTTTTAAAGCGCTGGATAAACCCTGCCCTGTCTTTGCCCACTTGAGCATGATCTTGGGCGAAGATGGTAAAAAAATGTCTAAAAGACATGGGGCGACTAGTGTCATGGAATATAGAAATCTGGGTTATTTACCAGAAGCTTTATTAAATTACTTAGTCCGACTCGGCTGGTCTCATGGCGATCAAGAGATTTTCAGTCGTGAAGAATTAGTTAAATTATTTAATCTAAAAGCTGTTAATCATTCTGCTGCAGCGTTTAATACCCAGAAATTAAATTGGGTGAATCAGCATTATTTAAAACAGGCCGGGTTAAATTTAAAAAATTTTGAGCAGATAAAACCAGAATTAATTTATCATTTTAATAAAGCAGGTATTAGTGAATCAGATTTAAATCAGGGCCCAGATCTTCAAGAGGTTTTAAAAATATTATCCGAGCGGGTTCATACTTTGTGTGAGTTTATTAGCTTCTCGAAATATTTTTACCAAGATTTTGAAGTCAAAGATTTAGACCCTGTTGCTGTGAATAAATTTTTAAAACCAGACAGCACGCCGGTTTTAAAATTGGCCCTGGAAAAATTAAAAAATCTATCTGATTTGTCTGGCGTATCTGGCTGGACTCTCGAATCTATTCAGAAAATGATTCAAGACATCGCTCAAGAATTAAATATTGGCCTGGGGAAAATCGGCATGCCTTTGCGTGTGGTTTTAACAGGAGGCAGTCAATCTCCAGCGATCGAAGATACGATTAGATTAATTGGTCAAGAAAGAGTGATTAAAAGACTAAATAATTATTTGAAATAATTTTTTCTAGGCTCTTTTTCTAGGCTCTTTAAGAAATAGTTAAGACATCCTTTTTAAGCTCGCGCTCCTTATTTTGGGGCCACTTAAAAAGGATTTTTTATTCATGTCAGGAATTATACCACCTCCCTCTTCTCCTGTTTCTTCTATTTCTCGTATTCATGCTGCAGATCAAGCAGCGGGGCCTGTGGGTTCAAATACACCAGATTTTGCGCAATTAGCGGTGGTTCTCCAACGTCTCCAACGTCTAGGCTCGCGGCCTCCAGGGCCTGGAAGTAACTCCAATCCCAGCAGCCCTTGTCGCTAGTCAGCTCAGCAAAATTTTTTGTTAGAGTGCCGCTGATTTTTTGATTGGAACTTAGAAAATAATAAATTAAAAACAGGAGTTTTTATGTCAGGAGCGGGTTCAGGAAGCGTTACTAAAGATTTTGAAAATATACAAATACGGGTTCTCAGGGCTAGTATTAAAGAAATAAAAGATCAACTAGAAAAAGCTTTAAAAGATAAGAGTGATAAAGATTTGCTTATTATAACATTGCAAGAAGTCATTGCCCGTTTAAACGCTGAAAATCTTAAGCTTCGTCAAGACTTGGATGTCAGATTTTCTGCGATGGCTGCTCAAAAAGCTGAGACCCTACGTGTGTCAGAAATTCTTTATGCTCGAGATGCGCAGATAGCTGAGTTGAATCAAGAAATCGGGCGCTTGTCAGAAATTCTTTATGCTGGAGATGCGCAGATAGCTGAGTTGAATCAAGAAATCGGGTGCTTGTCAGAAATTCTTTATGCTCGAGATGCGCAGATAGCTGAGTTGAATCAAAAAATGGAGCCCTTAACTATAGAGTTACAGGGTTGTCGTAAGAGCGTTACTGTTCTGAGGGAAAGATGCAAAGATTTGGATCAACAAAATAGACAGCTAAGTAAGGCTCTAAGTCTTACCGCATTTGAGTGGCGGGCGCTAATGGACGAGGAAAATTCGAAGCGAATGGCGACAATAGGTGAGCTGAACATACAAGTAGGTGAGCTAAGTTTAGAAGTGCATAGCTTGAGACAAGCGCTGGAGTCTAGAGAGAGGGATCTAGCTGAGGTTCGTGCGCAAGCGCTGGAGTCTATAGAGGGTAAATTAGCCGAAACAAGCTCGCTGTTTGCAAGAATAGAAGCGCAAGATCAGAGAATTAGTGTGTTGACTCAAAAATTAGAGCAAAAGAAAGCTAGATCATCTCTTGTTGTATCTTTGGGCATTGTTGATATTGGTATTGCTCCAGCTCCAGCGAGTTAATGCGCTTTTTTTAAACCCAGGCCACAGGCTAAGCCTATTAAAGAAAAAATCAGAAGGGTTAAAAACCCCTGGTGTAGGCCGGTGATAAAATTGCTATGTAATCTCACTATGGTGACCACAATAGTTAAACCCACCACGCCGCCGATTTCTTGCAGGGTATTAAATGACCCTGCACCAGCGCCGGCGTTATCCTGATCTAAAGAATGCATCGCGGTGGTTGCCGCTGGAACCATGACTAATCCCCAGGCGAGGCCAAAAAATAAATTGGCAAAAATAATTAATATTAAACTGGAGTGAGGCTGAAAAAATAAGCCTAAAAGACAAGTCAGGAGCATTAAGATATAGCCCAGGCTAATTAAAATTCTTGCGCCTAAAAAATAATATAAACGACCTGAAATATTAGAAATAAAAGTTAAGGGTATGGTTAAAAACAGCATGAGAAAGCCAGTGATTAATAAGCTTTTATTTTGAATGGTTTGTAAATACAGGGGAATTAAAAACATAAAGACCCAGGCATAAAAAATCATTAAGGCATTGGCGCTGGCGGCGCAGATAAAATTTCTTTGAGTAAATAAATGAGTTTGTAAAATGGGCGTTTTAATTTTTTTCTCGAATTGAATTAATAAAAATAATAAAAAAACAGATAAGAAATAAAGCCCAAAAATAATTAAATCAGACCAGGTCCCCGTTTGCATGATGGCTAAGATAAAAATGCCAATAGTGAGCATGAGTAAAAAAGTGCCTGTTAAATCTAAGTCGGGCGGATTTTTTCTTTCAGGTTCTTGAATTAAGAATAAAGCCAAAATTAAGCTGAAGAGGGCCACTAGGCTGATTAAAAAAAATGGTAATCGCCAGGAGCCCAGCAAGCTTAATAAGCCAGCGGCGATGGGGCCAAACGCGAGGCACAAACCCCCAGAGCTGGTCCAAATGCCCATGGCTGTATTTTTTTTATCAGCCGGGAATAAATTTAATAATAAGACTTGAGATAGGGGTAATAAAATTGCCCCAGCGAGACCAAAGAAAGCCTGGAAGAAAATAATATAAAGCGCGTTGGGGGAGCAGGCGGTTCCCAGTGAAGAAATAATTAAAAATAAGAGCCCTAAGATAAATATTTTTTTATAGCCGTATTTATCTCCCAGTCGTCCCATGATGACGAGAAAAGGCGCAATGAATAAGCCATAGATATTTAAAATCCACTGGAGTTCTAAAGTGCTGGCGTGAAGATCTCGGGAGATCACGGCTAGGACTGTATTTAAAATAGAAAAGCATAGGCCCATATTGGCAATGCCAGAGGCGATGCTGACAATGGCGAGGGTTCGAGAGAGGCTGTGGTTTTTTATTTTTGTACTCCAAATTTATTTTTTAATTCATAAAGTAAATCTAAAGCTTGCTTAGAGCTTAAGTTTTCAAGATTTAGATTATTAATCCAATGGGATAAAGACTCTAAATTTTGCTCTTCAGCGGGCCTTTCTTCAGTAAATGGAGCAACAAAATCCAGGCTTTGCTGGGGGTGAGCTAAGTCAAAATTTTTACTTTTATTTTCTAATTCTTTTAAATATTTTTTTGCTGAACTAATCACGCTTTTGGGTAAGCCCGCCAGACTCCCAACAGCAATACCATAGCTTTGGCTCGCAGGACCAGGTTTGATTTCATGTAATAAAACTAATTGATCTTTGATTTCTTTGGCGCTGACATGGATATTTTTTATAAAACTATTTTTTATATTTTTATTTTCTAATTCTGTTAATTCAAAATAATGCGTCGCAAATAAAGTAAAGGGTTTAATTTTGGTGCTTAAATATTCAGCCGTCGCAAACGCAATAGACAAGCCATCAAACGTACTGGTCCCGCGACCGATTTCGTCTAATAAAATTAAAGATTTTTCTGTCGCATGGTGCAAAATCTCAGCGGTTTCAGACATCTCGACCATAAATGTCGATCGGTTAGAACTTAAGTCATCACTGGCGCCAATGCGCGTAAAAATTCTGTCTATGGGCCCAATCAAAGCCGACTCTGCAGGGACAAAACAGCCGGTGTAAGCCAGCAAAGTAATCAGAGCGATTTGGCGCATGTAGGTCGACTTACCGCCCATATTCGGCCCCGTAATTAAGAGCATGCGAGTGTCTTGATTTAACTCTAAATCGTTGGGAATAAAGGGGCTGTTATGATTCGATGACTTTAAAACAGACTCGACGATGAGATGCCGGCCTTTTTTAATATTTAAAACAGGGGTTGGAGAAAATTCTGGGGGGGTTAATTTTAACTGCTCAGCACGCTCGGCGAGATTTTGCAAAATATCTAATTCAGCGATGGCTAAAAAAGTGTCTTGTAGAGCTAGTAATTCCTGATTTATTTTTAAAATAATCTGCTCATAGATTATTTTTTCTTTATTTAACGCTTTCTCTTTGGCTGAAAGCACTTTGTCTTCGAATAATTTTAACTCTGGGGTGATATATCTTTCAGCATTTTTTAAAGTCTGACGTCTTTGATAATCCAGCGGGGCTTTATGCGTTTGCCCTTGGCTGATTTCAATAAAAAAGCCATGAACTTTGTTATAGCCGACTTTTAAGTTTGAAATATTTGTTCGAGCTTTCTCGCGAATTTCTAAGTCTAATAAATACTGGGAAGCGTCTTGGCTTAAATTTCTAAGCTCATCTAATTCGGGATCAAAGCCTGTTTTTATCACGCCACCATCTCGGATTAAACAAGACGGTGAGAGTTCATCTATCGCCTGGTCTAATAAATTAAAACAGGCTGGAAATAATTTAATTTTTGAATTTATTTTATTTAAATTATTTAAATTATTTTTTTCAAAAATATTTTTTATCTCAGGCAGATTTTTTAAGCCCTGTTTTAATTTAATTAAATCCCGGGGCTTGGCTGAATTCAAAGCAATTCTGGTTAAAACTCTTTCGATATCGCCAATAGGATTTAAAGCTTTTTGAAAATCTGGATAGAGCCATAAAGTTTTTATAGTTAAAATTTGGTCTTGCCTGGTTTTAATAATTTCTAAATCTTGCAGGGGATTATTTAACCAAGCTCTTAAACCGCGAGAGCCCATCGGGGTCTGGCAAAAATCTAAAATAGAAAACAAAGTATTATTTTTTCCGCCAGAAATATTCTGATCAATTTCTAGGTTTCGTCTTGTGATGGCGTCCAGCATCAGGGTTTGGTTTGTATTTTGAATTTTGATTCTTGTTAAGTGGGGCAGGGCCGATTTTTGAGTGTCTTTTAAATAATGTAATAAAGCCCCCATCGCGCCTAAACAAGCCTGATGTGAAGGTTCGTAAGGCTTAATTCCAAAGGGTTCTAGATTGAAGACACCTAATTGATCTTGTAATAAAGTCTGGCCAGAGAGGGGGTTAAAATCTAAAGCAGATCTTCTGACTTGGCCTATTGGACCTGGAGTTTGAGCCTGATTTTGAGCCTGATTTTGAGCTAGGTCTTGCGAATCTGGAATTAAAACTTCGCTGGGTTTTAATTGGGCTAAGACCATATTTAATTCTATGAGAGAGTCCAGGGGATAAAGTGCTAATTCACCTGCGCTTAAATTCGCTGCTGCGAGGCCTATTTTTTGATTATTTTGATAAATAGCCGCGAGCCAGTTGTCTTGTTTTTCAGACAGTAAAAAATCTTCAGTGACCGTGCCTGGTGTGATAATTTTAGTAACTTCACGGGCAACTGGGCCTTTGGATTCGCCGACTTCACCGACTTGTTCGCACAGCGCGATGGATTTTCCTAGGGATAATAATTTGGCTAAATAAGTATCAACGGAATGATAAGGCACCCCAGCCATTGGAATAGGATTTCCAGCAGATTGCCCGCGGTGAGTCAGGGTAATATCTAATAATTTGGCGCCTTCAATCGCGTCTTCAAAGAACAGCTCATAGAAATCTCCCAGGCGGTAAAACAATAATAAATCCGGATGCTGGGCTTTGATTTTTAAGTACTGGGCCATCATGGGGGTGTGGGTAATTTGAGTATTTTGAGTATTTTGAGTGGGCGAAAGTGAAGCAGGCATGGGTTTGAAAATCTCGTGAGTTTTAATGGGGTTTAATAAGGGCTTTTAAAAAATTCGCGAAAGTAACATGTTATTGAAAATATTTTAATTTTTTTATTAAAAATAATTTAAAAGAACACTGTTTTATAATTGAATTTAAAAGTTGTCTTATAGTAAAGTGCACCTGATTTTTTTAATCTGTTTGTATTCTACTTTTATCTTGATAAGCAGTACGGTGTTTCAGTACAATTCGGCTTTGTTTTTAAACAGCATGAATGGCAATTAAAAAAGGTTGTAAAGCAATGGAGAGTATTAGCGTGAATCAATTTCGAGATAATCTTAAGTCTTATATAGATACCGTGATTGACACGCATCAGCCTTTGTTAATTACGCGTCGAAATGGCGAGAATTTTATTGTGATGAGCGAATCTGACTGGGCGAGTGAGCAAGAGACTTTATATGTGCTGCAAAACCAGCGGCTCATGAATCAAATTGCGGCATCTCATCAAACTTTTATTGCAGGAACGGGCCGACCGATGACGAAAGAGCAAGAAGATGAAATCGATCGTCTTTGAAGGCCGCACCTTAGAAATTTACGATGAGCTGAGGCTGAGTCATCCCAAGATTCATGAAAATCTGCGTCGAATTTTAAAAGAAATGCGTCGGGGTGATCCGACGCAAGGCCTAGGGAAGCCAGAGCCTTTAAGGCATCAGTTAAGTGGCCTCTGGTCGAGAAGGCTCTCTATAACCGATCGACTGATTTACCGTTTTGATGAAGAGAGAATTTATATTTATTCAATTTTGGGCCATTACGAGGCCGTGCATTAATTTCTTAGATAGTTTTCAATGGCCAGCTTCCAGAAAAAATGAAACAATGCCGCCCCGGTTTTAAACAGTTTTATTTATATTGAGAGTTAGCGCATGCCTTTTCATGATCAAAAAATTCAAAATAATCAAAAAAAATCTAATGCTAGAAAAACACCTAGAAAACTAGGCCTTTGGATGCTCATAGCGCTAGTCACTGGCAATATGATTGGCTCTGGGATTTTCCTGCTTCCAGCGTCTTTGGCTCAAATAGGTTCTATTAGTTTATATTCTTGGTTATTAACCGCCTTTGGCTCTTTAGTTCTTGCTTTTGTCTTTGCACGTATGAGCGTTTTAATTCCTAAGTCAGGTGGGCCTTATGCTTATGCTAAAGCGGGCTTTGGTGATTTTATTGGCTTTCAAACGGCTTATCATTATTGGGCCGCTTTATGGATTGGTAATGCCGCGATTGCTTTGGCGCTGGTGGGCTATTTAGATGTTTTTTTCCCAGGTTTAGCCAGTAGTTCAGCAACGACCTGGACAGCTATTGGGTTTGTTTGGCTCTTAACTTTTATTAATGTTATTGGCATTGCGAGAGCCGGTGCGCTTCAGTTGGTTTCTACTTTAATTAAACTTTGCCCCTTATTAATTATTATTATTTTTGGCTGGTTTTATTTTCATCCCAGTTATTTAACCCATAACACTAATCTCACCCATGACTCAGATTGGGTGGCGATTTCTCATGGGGCCAGTTTAACTTTGTGGGCTTTCATTGGCTTAGAAGCGGCGACGGTTCCTTCTGCCAGCGTGGATAACCCGAGAAGAAATATTCCACTCGCAACTTTAATAGGCACTTTATTGGGCGCCTTTGTTTATATCTTCAGCTCTTTGGTCATTATGGGCATGATTCCTGCGGCGAAATTAGCGCTTTCTACTAGCCCTTTTGCAGACGCTGCTGAAATTATGTTTGGTCCGATTGGTTTATATCTGATAGCTGCAGGCGCGGTAGTTTCTTGTTTCGGCGCTTTGAATGGTTGGGTGATGCTCCAGGGCCAAGTTGCCATGGCGGCTGCAGAAGATGGCTTATTCCCCCAAATATTTGCCAAAAAAAATCATCATCAGTCGCCTTATTTAGGCTTAATTATCTCTTCGGGTTTAATCACTATTTTATTAATCATGCAAAGCGCTTCGAGTTTAATTAATCAGTTTAATACTTGTATTTTACTCGCCGTCTTTGCCTCTGTGCTTCCCTATTTATATACCGCCGTGGCTCAGTGGATTTTGACCAAGAAAAAAATTGATATTTTTATTTCTATCTTGGCCATTATTTATTCTATCTGGGCGCTCTTAAGCACGGGCTCTGAAGTATTAATAGATGGCTTATGTTTATTAATTTCCAGTATTGTTTTATATGGCTTCGTGGCTTCTAAAAATAATAAAAATGCTTCCCAGCTTTCCCAATCTAATTCTCATTCTGATCAGGCCGCTAAACCTCGTCGGCATTACAAACCTCGGCGGTATTAATTTTTTATAGGTTTTTTAAATGACTCAAAAATTATATGACTTAATGATTATTGGTGGCGGAATCTTAGGTTTCTCAACGGCCTATCAATTATTAAAAGACCAGCCTGGTTTGAAAATTTTATTACTAGAAAAAGAGTCAGGACCCGCGGCTCATCAAACAGGTCATAATAGCGGCGTGATTCATGCCGGGGTTTATTACAAGCCGGGTAGTTTAAAAGCAAAATTTTGTGTCGAGGGGAATACGGCCACTAAGATTTTTTGCCAAGAAAATAATATTAATTTTAAACCCCTGGGAAAATTAATCGTCGCCATGGATGAGTTTGAGCGGGCGAGATTAAATAAACTCGCGGAAAGATCTGCTCAGAATGGCTTGAATATAGAAATCTTAGATGCCCAAGAAAGTTTAAAACTAGAGCCAAATTTAAATAAAAATATTGCGGGATCTTTATTAGTCAAAGACTCAGCGATTGTGGACTGGAAAGAGGTCACTCGAAAATACCAAGAATTATTTAAAAACTTAGGCGGGGAAGTTTTATACCAGGCTGAGATTATTAAAATTATTGAAAGTGATTTAAATATAAAAATTAAAATTAAGTCTGGTGAGATTTACCAGGCGAGTTATTTAATAGCCTGTTCGGGCCTGCAGTCTGACAAATTAATTAAATTAGCAGGGCTAAAACCAGACTTTAAAATTATTCCGTTTAGGGGCGAGTATTTTAAATTAATAGATAAATATAAAAATTTATTTTCTCATTTGATTTATCCCGTTCCAGATCCAGAGCTGCCTTTTTTAGGCGTGCACTTTACCCCTCATATGCCAGATTTAGCGCATGGGGAACCTACTGGATATATTACCGTCGGACCCAATGCTGTCTTGGCTTTTTCCAGAGAAGGGTATGACTGGGGCGAGATTAATTTAAAAGATATGTGGGACATTTTTTCGTTTGGAAAAACCTGGCAATTATTATTAAAAAACAAATCAGCGACCTGGAATGAATTAAAAAGTTCTGTCTGTAAAAAATATTATTTATCTAGGGTTAATAAATATTGTGCTGAAATAAAACTAGAAGATTTAATTAAATACCCAGCAGGAGTGCGGGCTCAGGCTATGGATCTCTCTGGAAATTTAATAGAAGACTTTAAGTTTTTTAAAACCCCAAGGTCTTTGCATGTGTGCAACGCCCCTTCTCCAGCAGCGACAGCCAGCTTGCCGATTGGGAAATATATTATTGAAGAATTTAAAGCGGGCGTTTTATAAAAAATTCCCCCTCTCTGATCAATCAGGCCTTGCGGCCTGTTGATCTGTCTCTCCCGCGAGGGGAGAGACGAAAGCAAGAAAATAAAAAAATAAAAAATAAAAAATAATTAGACCGAGTAATACATTAAAAACTCAATCGGATGCGTGGTCATGTTTAATCTTTCCACTTCTTTTCTTTTGAGTTTGATATACGCGTCAATCATGTCGTTAGTAAAGACATCGCCTTGTAATAAAAATTCCCGATTTTGATCCAGATGATCTAAAGCTTCTTCCAGAGAACTGGCCACGGTTGGGATGTCTTTTAATTCTTCTTTGGGTAAGTCATAAAGATCTTTATCCATGGGTTCACCCGGATGCATTTTATTTTTGATCCCGTCTAGACCCGCCAATAACATGGCGGCGAAAGCTAAGTAAGGATTGCAAGAAGGATCTGGAAATCGAACTTCAATCCGACGGCCTTTGGCATTCGTAGCAAAGGGGATTCGAATAGACGCCGAGCGATTGCGGCCTGAGTAAGCTAATAAAACAGGCGCTTCAAAACCTGGGACTAGTCTTTTATAACTATTGGTTCCAGGGTTCGTAAAAGCATTGAGAGTCTTAGCATGATGAATAATACCGCCGATGTAATACAAGGCTTCTTGAGACAAACCGCCATAGCCATCGCCTGCAAAAATATTCACGCCATTTTTGCTAATAGATTGGTGACAGTGCATGCCAGAGCCGTTATCGCCGACTAAGGGCTTAGGCATAAACGTTGCTGTTTTGCCGTATTCATGAGCAATATTATGAACAACGTATTTATAAATCTGAACTTGGTCGGCTTTGATAGTTAAACTATGAGCGCCCGTCGCGATTTCGTTTTGACCTGCTGTCGCGACTTCATGATGATGCGCTTCAATAATTAAACCCATTTCACCCATGACGCCACACATGGCCGCACGCATATCATGTCCAGAATCGACAGGAGGCACTGGAAAATAACCGCCTTTTAAACCAGGGCGATGACCGCGATTACCTTCGGTATATTCAAGATTGCTGCTCCAGCAAGCTTCTTTAGATTTAATTTGATAAGACGCGCCAGAAACATCCGCTTTAAATAAAACTTCGTCAAAAACAAAAAATTCAGGTTCTGGGCCGACTAAAAAGCGATCGCCTATTCCAGTCGATTTTAAATAAGCTTCTGCGCGTTGGGCTAAAGATCTGGGGTCTCTGGAATAGCCTTGCATGGTATCTGGCTCAACAACATTGCAGCGTAAATTAATGGTCGGCTGATCATAAAAAGGGTCTAGTACTGCTGTGCTGGGATCGGGCATTAAAATCATGTCGGATTCATTAATTTCTTTCCAGCCATGAATAGAAGACCCGTCGAACATTTTGCCATTTTCTAAAAATTCTTGGTCGATACAGTGGCTCGGAATAGTCACGTGGTGCTCTTTGCCTAAAGTATCTGTAAATCTTAAATCAACCTCAGTGGCAGAGTGCTCTTTGATTAAATTAAGCAAATGCGAGGCGGGATTAGCTAAATTTTTATCTAGATTTTTATTTTTACTGCTCATGATTTTTATAGGCCCTTATTTTTGAAAAAACCGGGCGATTATAAAGATCTGGGATCACTCAGACAATTAGATATTTGCTAAACAGGGCTGATTATTTCGCTGATTATTTCTTTCGGTCCTGAGAACCAGGAATTTAATTTTTTTTCTAGTAAATCTAAACCAGATTTTCCAGGGGGTTCCGTGGCTGAAATAAATTGAACATCAATAGAGTGGGAATTATAAACAGGATCAGCAGCAAGCTCAGCTTTGACTAGTTTTAATATTTTGATTTTTTCAGAGTGCGTTAATTTATCTGATTTGGTCAAAGCTAGGTGAATATCTAATTTTGACTCACAAGCCCAGGTAATCAACTGGCAATCTAATTCTTTTAAGGGATGTCGGCAGTCCATTAAAATTACTAAACCTCTTAGGCACATTCTTTGCTGGAGATATAAGCCTAAAGTGCGCTGCCAATTTTCTCTTACTGATTTAGGTACTTCAGCAAAGCCATAGCCGGGTAAGTCGATTAGTCTTTTATTGGGCGCGAATTCAAAAATATTAATTAATCTAGTTCTGCCGGGTGTTTTACTGGTTTTAGCCAGGCCTTTCTGTCTAGTAATTAAATTTAAGAGCGTCGACTTTCCAGCGTTAGATCTACCCGCAAAGGCAACTTCCAGGCCGGTGTCTTGGGGGAGTTGGGAAAGTTCCGCAGCGCTTTTAATAAAAACAGCTTTTTGATAAGTCTCTTGGGTCATAAGTACACAGTCTTTTTTATAGAAATTTTTCAGGGCGCGGAGTGTACCAGAAAGTTTTTCTGGAAGTTAAAAAGTGTGACTGAAATGGGCGTGTGTCTTAATATTTTATAGGATGATATTCCAGTAAATTTTTAGGTATAGTGCGCCCCGTTTTATCAGTCCCTGTTAAATAATTAGATGATCATGAGGAGTCTTTGATGGTTGGAGCTGGAGTTGGAGTTGGAGTTGGAGTTGGAGTTGGAGTTGGAGTTGGAGTTGGAGTTGGAGTTGGAGCTGGAGCTGAAGTTGAGATTGAAGCTGAAGCTGGAGTTGGAGTTGATGAGGAGGGTGGCCGTTTCTCTGGAGAGCATTATGTAACGCGATGTTCGACTTTTCCGATGATTCAAGCTGCTGGGAATTAGCTGCTTGATATCGTCTCTCCCCGGCGAGGGCTTCCAATTAGCCTTAAGTTTTGCTTGAAAAATTTTGAATTGTACGGTCTCAGGGTAGGGGCGAATCTTGTATTCGCCCTCTATCGGATCTCGCACCTATAAAAATAAACTTAACTTGGTCGTATTTTTCAGGCTTTCAAATCAAT
>CAMCUU010000026.1 GCA_945879065.1 Francisella tularensis subsp. holarctica | reverse complement strand
AAACAATGTTGGCAAGATTCATCATGAAGCTATTAGTACCCATGGGGCTAAAAAACAGCCGGGCATCATAGAGACGATGATCTGAAACTTAAAGGAAAACCATAAGCGACGGGGGCGGATAAGGCTTTGAAATCCACTTCGGATTTATTCATGGATTCGTTAACACGCTCACGCATTTCTTTCCCGGGTTTAAAGTGGGCTGAATATTTAGGCAGGGTCTCCACGGTTTGGCCTGTTTTTGGATTTCTCGCCTGTCTTTTAGGTCTAAAGCGCAGCTCAAAACTGCCAAATCCACGAATCTCAATCCGCTCGCCTTGGATTAAAGCATGGGACAAAGTTTCTAAAATAACTCGAACCACTAATTCAGCATCTTTCGGTTCTAGCTGGTACTTGGAAGCCAGTTGTTGCATGAGGTCTGAGCGATTAATCGAGTCAATTTTCATAGGGGAATCGGCCTTGGATGGGTTAATAAAAATAGGGGGAGAAAAAAGGAACAGATGTTTAGACGAGAACCTAGGCTTTGGCAAACCTGTTTAAATTTTTAATAAATAAGCTAAGACATAAGCAAAGAGCCCTTAAATATTCGGCGCGCAAAATATCACAAATTTCTCAGCGCTTAAATTATTTTTTAATTTTATTTTTTTAATAATTTAGAAAAATTTGAAACCTGGTAAAGTGATTTTTCAGCGTGTTTTTTTGCAAACTTTTTTGCAAACTTTTTTGGAATATTTTAAGTGCATGATTTGAATTTAAATAAGATTAATACCGAAGTAGTAGACGTCTTAATCATTGGTGCAGGTGCTGCAGGCCTGATGTGTGGCATTGAAGCGGCCCAAAGAGGTCGCAAGGTTTATATTCTGGATCATGCGAATAAGCCGGGTAAAAAAATTCTTATGTCTGGTGGGGGGCGTTGTAATTTTACGAATTTATATACCCATCCCGATTGCTATATTTCTCACAATCCGCATTTTTGCAAGTCCGCTTTAAGTCGATACACCCCGCAAGATTTTATTGAAAAAGTACGTCAACATAAAATTAAATTTCATGAAAAAACGCTGGGGCAATTATTTTGCGATGAGAAATCTTCCCAAATAGTCGAGATGCTTTTAAAAGAGCTCGAAGACGCTGGAGCTGAGCTATTTTTAAATACGAAAATATTAACTATTCAAAAAATAGATAATAATTTTTATATAAACACAAGTATGGGTTTAATCACTTCTCACTCTTTAATTATTGCCACTGGAGGGCTGTCTATTCCTACGATGGGCGCCTCACCTTTTGCTTATAAAATCGCTGAGCAATTTAATTTAAAAGTCTGGCCCACGAGAGCGGGATTAGTGCCTTTGACTTTGGATTTAAAAGACAAGGAAAAATGGAGTGAATTGTCAGGGGTTTCTGCTGCGCAAGTTTTAGCGAGTGCTGAGTCGGGGCAAAGCTTTAAAGAAGATTTGTTAATCACGCATCGAGGTTTAAGTGGGCCGGTGATTTTACAGATTTCGTCTTATTGGACACCTGGAGAGGTGATTAAAATTAATTTGCTAGAAAATTATTTAAATAATGATTTAAATAAATATTTAAATTTCGAAGATTTTTATAAAAAATCTTGTGAAAAAAATTCTAATTTGAAAATTAAGAATTTTTTTGGGGAGTTTTTACCCAAAAGATTAGTTTTAGAATTAATTCCAGAAGACTTGGCTGAATTAGCGTTGAAAAATTTAGTCCCTAGTCAGATTAATCAATTAAAAAATATTTTAACCCAGTGGGAAATTAAACCTGGTGGGTCTGAAGGCTATAGAACGGCTGAAGTGACTTTAGGGGGCGTGGATTGCGATGAATTGTCTTCTAAAACGATGGAGGTGAAATCTGTACCGGGGCTTTATTTTATTGGTGAGAGTCTAGATGTCACGGGCTGGTTAGGGGGGTATAACTTCCAGTGGGCTTGGGCTTCTGGCTGGGCAGCGGGGCAGGTGGCTTGAGTTAATTTGTTGTTATTTCTTGTTTTAAATAACGGATTAAATTTTCTAACTCTTCAGTCTCATAATTTAACTCTTCCAGCCCAAAAGGCGCTTTTGGCCAGGCGATGTCTTGTTCATGTCTGGCAATAATATGAATATGCAGCTGAGGGGTGAGATTACCTAGGCTCGCTATATTAATTTTGTCGCAGGGATATTTTTTATTTTTAATATGTTTAAATTTTAATTTATTAAAAATTTGGCTGATTAAATTAATTTCTTTAAGTAATAAAATCTGATCTTCAAAATTTAAATCTGTTAACTCTCTTAGATTATTTTTTTTGGGAATTAAAATTAACCAGAGAAAATTCTTATTATTTAATAAGCGAACTTGAGATAAAGATAAATTAATTATTTCCAGGCTGTTTTTTAAAAAATCGGGGTGAATTTCAAATCTTTCTGTCATGTTTATTAATCTTTTTATTACTAATTTTTATTACTATTTTTATTGCTAGGTGCAAGTAAGCACGCCTGGTATGATCCCAGGTTTTTTGCGAGATGGGAATTTTGTCATTATGAATTATCAACATAGCTTTCACGCGGGGAATTTTGCCGATGTTTTAAAACATGCGGTTTTGGTCTCTGTTTTACCCTCTTTTCATCAGAAAGAGACGCCTTTTTGTTTTATAGATACCCATGCAGGGGCAGGTTGTTATGACATTACTGCCGTTCCTGCTCAAAAAACGGGTGAGGCGAAAGAGGGTATTTTAAAATTACTCGCCGCCCAGTTTGTTCCAGCTACTCCAGCTACTCCAGCTACTCAGGACTCTCAAAATTCTCAGGAATTTTCTCTGGCACATCAAAATAAAATTACTCGAGTGCCCTTGGCTTTAAAAAATTATTTTGATTTAGTTCAAAAAGCCCAAATAGATCCAACAACGGCTTTGTCTGATCTGCATAAAATTACCCAATATCCTGGCTCGCCTTGGTTAGCGGATATGTTTTGCCGGGCTCAAGATGAAATAATTTTAAATGAGCTGCATTCTGAAACTTGTCGTTTATTAAAAAGACAATTTAGTTCGAGAGATAATGTCTTTGTTCATCAGCAAGATGCTTATGAATTTATGTCGTCTGTTCTACCGCCTATTAAAATTAAGCGGGGCTTGGTTTTAATAGACCCTCCGTTTGAGCGCCGTGATGAAGAGCATGCGATTGCCCATGCGCTGGAAAAAGCTCACCATGTTTTTCCTCATGGGATGTACATGATTTGGTTTCCATTAACGCGCAAACATCCAGTGTTTAACCCAACGCCAAAATTACAGGCAGTTTTGAGATCGCCTCGATGGTTGGGTAAAAAGCTCTCTTTAAATTTTCGAATTAAAGCCCTGAGCGCAGGATCCATGGGATCAATGGGCGCCATAAGCTCTATGAATTATTTAAACGGCGATGTGCTGGAAGAAAAGGGCTTAATCGGCAGTCAGCTGATTATTATTAATCCGCCATATCAGCTCAAAGATAAATTAAAAACGCTCATGCCTTATCTCATGAACGTCTTTGCCAAAGATGCGGGGGCGAATTGGCATTTGGAGTAGTCACTATGGCCCCATAGAAACCCCGCGCTTACCCTCTGGCGTTCCTCCAGGGGTTTTCCATAATTTAACAACCTGATCAGCAGATCCTATGACTGACCCTCCTGTGGGATCCGGTCTTGATGGAGCCTTTGCGCCAAGTGCTGCTTGTGCTGCAGGGCTTCTTAAAGGATTGGTGATCATCGCCATAGGGGGGCGCGCGGCAGAGCTTCCAGCGTCAGTACTTGTGCCTATAGAGAGAGATCGAGAGGTGCCCCACCAGGCTAAAGGGCGTCCAGATTGAGCTGTTCGCCATTCTAGAATGTCCAATCGGAGCTTGATCACTCCCGGGGTGTCAGCAGGTGCCGCGCTTAGCCAAGTATCTATCCCTTTTGCTCTTTCTGGATTTTTATATTGTCGTCGAAGTTCTTGATAAAACTCTTCGAGACTTGTGTGTGTTTCTTTTAGATATCTGGTGAGCAATTCCTGGATGATGGGATGTTTAAATTCATTGCTGAAATTTAAAAGACACGATGCTGCCATTTCTGGGGGTAATTTTTTAAACAAAGTTAATAAACTTTCCTGAAGTTTTCGAAAGACGATATTTTTAATCAACTCTTCGCTGACCTGATCGGCGAAAGTGCGTGAAAACATTTTTGAAATAGCAAAAGTGAGTGTTCTTAGATAATTCAAATCAGAAGATTGAACGCGAGTAGAGTCTAAGTTCCAGTACTCCAAGATGCTTAAATACGCATCCACCGCCCAATAGTTGACTTCGCCGCGATCTTTAGCGTTTTTAAGAGGACGTAGCGCGAGGAATTCATGAATGGCCAGCTCAATGCGGGGATAAGATTTTCTAAAGGGAATCCAGCCGCTTATCCCTTCACCATTAGCGCTTTCTATCCAGGTATTGAGCTGAGTCAGGGCAGTTAAATCAATTCTGGCAATTTGGCTCAACTCTTGAATAGCTAAGACTTGTAAGAACCAGGCTTTAGGAATCAAAGCATCATCAGGCAGTGTTGCTGTTCCTCGATCAGGTCGTCTAATACAAGGAAACGGTAGGCTTTTCCAAAAGCTGGCTCGGTCTTCGTCAGGAACTGAAGTAATCAGCGCTCTTAAAAATTCGAGCTCTTTATAGAGTGCTAATAATGGAGGGCTATCTAGTTTAGATCTCACCGCTTTAATGAGTTC
Organism: Francisella tularensis subsp. holarctica; assembly: GCA_945879065.1. Lineage (GTDB taxonomy): Bacteria > Pseudomonadota > Gammaproteobacteria > Francisellales > CACEW01 > CAMCUU01. The sequence goes on along the minus strand of CAMCUU010000026.1, from coordinate 21,711 downwards.
CGTCAGGCCTTGTAATAAATTTCTTTTATCGATGAGTTTAATCGACGGACTGGTAGTTAGACCCGAAGAATAAAAAACAAATCGAACATACAAAAGCTTGAGCCAGTGAACCATCATGGTGATCTTGTCCGTGATGTGGGGCTTGGTTCGATCAATTAAATCATCTAAACGCTGAGCAATGGCTTCTGTGAGCTTCATCAGATTGCAATTTCTCACAATATCGGGTCCCTGATGCTCGTGGTATTGATCTAGGGCTTTGAGATAGAGGCTGAATTCCGTTTGGAACTCAGAGATGGAGTCTGGATGGTCTGTAGTTTTTCTAATTTTATCTTCAAGTAAGACTGAAAGTTCACTCGCCTGTCTTGAATAACTCAGCGTAAGATTCATAGGTTGAGCAGGCGTTGTGGCCAGCGAGACTGGAATCATAGGGGTAGTTAGCGTGTGTTGCGGAGGAGAGTTAGGAGCGCCTCCACTGGGGCCTGCACTTATCAGTGCAGCCACTCTTCGCCTTAATCCGGACGGTGAATTGGCTCTTGGTGACGTGGCTCCAGTCGATGGCGTCGGAGGTGTCATCATTGCGGAGGTGGCCACAGCCGCCAAAGTAGGCATCCTTCGCTGGCTTTGTTCAGCAGTGCTTTTTAAGGGAATGACCCCTAAAGGATGGGATTCATGAGTAAGGGCTCGGTGATGTAAATAAGCCACTTGACGTTTGGTAATATCTCCAATGACACGTGGAAGTTTTAAATACAGCGCATCTAAACCGGCGGTTTTGCGGCGATCTCGACGATATTTTAAAAAGACGGGCAAGAAGAAAATAAAGAAAGAACCTGCAATGCCAGGAAGTGCATCTTGAGCGCGGTTGATATACCAAGGTGCGTGAGTTATTCGACTAATTTTCAAAATCAAAGTGCTATTAACTTGTCCTCCAAAAGGATCTGAAAAAGAAAATAAAACCGCGTGATCTCCAGCAGGAACATTGGTGCAAGATAATTGCTTTTCAGCATCGACCGCATGGCAGCCAGAAGTAATTCCAGTAATGGTGCGATCCAGTGCATCTCCATCGAGATCGCTCGCTTCCATATAGGGCGTTGTAAAAACAGACTCATCCGTGGCAGTAACCGTTTTTTGACTGACGCCGTTTTGTGCTTGGGGTGCTTGGTTTTCATAAGTGAGTGACACGGAGATATTAAAAATCTGGCCTGTCATTTTATCTGTAAACCTAAAGCTGAGAGGGTGAGTGCCCTGGACTTGAGCGCCTGATAGCGGATTAAAGTTATAAACCGTTCCTGTGCGCGTGACATAAGGGGATAAAGCTTCGGGAATATTGAAACTCACCTGAAAATTAGAACAAGTGCCTGGGCTGTCTGGATCCGTGATTAAGGTGCAAGCATCCATCGAAAAAGATCGAGCAATGTAAGAACTAAAAGCAGGACTGCTTAAAGTTTGAAGGGCCGCTCGAGGAATAGAAATGGGTTTAGAAAAAGTAGCAAGCTGATCTCCATTACGAACTTGAATAAACGCTGTGTCATTTCCCTGCTGACCATTTTGTGGGTTGACCGCCCAAGAGCCGTCGGAGGCGACGGTAAAGTAGGGTGGACCTGAAATCAAAGAGTAAGTTTGAGCGAGGCCATCGGGGCTAGGTGTCTGGAAAGTCCCGGTGAGTTCTGGGGTAAAACTAGTTGGGTCAATAGCCACAGAAATATCAGCTCGATGAGAAGATAAAACAGTCGGTGGGGCGTAGGGGACTGTTAAATTTAAGCTCGCTGAAGAGAGCGTCCGGCCGTAATCATCAGTCACACTGACGGCAATTTTATAAGACCCTGGAATCTCTGGAGTCCCACTAATCCGCCCTTCATCAGAGAGCTCTAGACCCGCTGGAAGATCAGCTGAAAAATGCAAGGCCGTGTCAGGATCTAAATGCCCAAAGTGTGCAGCTAAATCATAATCAACAGGCGTCCCCGTTAAACCAGTGACAAACACAGGATTAGAAATTTTATAAGGGCCCGCATTGGTAATTTCTAAAAAAGTCTGAGTGCTGGTCTGCTGACCCGTGAGGGGGTCGGTGTAGGTAAAAATAATGGGCGAAGAACCACCGTGACCTGGAATACTCGTCCAAGAAACGTTGTAAGAAAGCGTGCTGGTATTTAATTGAACTGAAACAAAAGGCGCGAGGGCTTCTGGAATTTGAACATCGACTTGAGAGGCAAAAGCAGGCAGCTGGGCATCGGTTAAATCCGGCGCTCGAAATGGAAAGGGGTAGGTCGCTGAACCAGCGCGTTGCATAGGCGTACTGGCAAGGGTGGATTGCAGGCCGGATTTGATTTGGATGGGGCGGGGGGTGATCGTCACGCTGCCAATCAGCGCATCTGAGATAGTGGAAGCATCGCTTGCCATAAACTTAAATTGATAAGTTCCTGCAGGCGTTCCTTTCGGTGGTGTCCAAGAAAAATCACCGTTATCAGAATTGAAAATCACACCGGGGGGCAATGGATCTCCATTAGCAAGAACAACCGAACCTCTGAGTGAGTCTCGCTCAATATCAGAAAATTGGGCTAGGGTATTTCTAAACGTTGCTGCCTGTCCGATAGTGATAGACAAGGGGGAAATATAAGCGCCTCGGATGGGTGCGGGTTCAGCGTTTACAAGAGGAATTAAAAAAGGATCAGAGAGAAAGCAGGTAGGTAAAGGCGGTGTGCACCCTGGCGTGGTTCGACAAAGAATTCCGGGCTCATCGCACCATTGCATTCGGAGCCATAGCCCGCCGGTTGTACGGTAAGCAGGATCAGGTGAGGGCCAGTAGAGATACTGCTCGCTATTACTAAAAGAAAGTCCATTGGGGTGAGTCCCATTAAGAACAAGAGAGGCTCTTACAGGATTAGTCGTATCGACATAGCTTGAAGTGGGTAGAGCAAAAGCATAATCCGTAAAAGATTGAGCAGCCGGTAAATTAGTTGGCTGACGCAAAGCCTTCATGGGAGGATTAAAAGCGATAAAAGTAAAGCGGCCAGTAAAGTTGGAATATTGAACCTGGCTTTGAAAAGTTTGATTAGTGATGGTCTGACCGTTATAGGGATCTTTGACGACAGTGACCATAGAGTAATTTCCACTAGCTCCAGAAGGCACAACGCCTGAAAAGCTACCCGTGTCTTTGTCAAAACTCATCCAGTCTGGAAAGGGTAGATAGTTGCCATTGGATAGGATGTAGAGAGCGTATTTGAGTAGAGCTGTATCGCCAAGATCAGGATCGACAGGCGCTTGGAGGTAAGGTGTGGCATGAAAAGAAGCAGAAGTTGGCGCGATGTTCTGGAGGCCGCAGGTGGTGCCAGGAGAAGTTGCCGTGGTGTTGGTGCAGGGGACGTAGGGGGCGTGGTTGGGGATCCAGAGGTTGTAGGTAAAACTGACTCCGAGGAATGAGGCGCAATTTTCAGGAGAAGTGATAGGCGTTGGACATAGAAACCTTGGGCAATCTGAGAACGCTGTTAGACCAAAACGAATTTCGTTGGGAACTACACCTAAATAAGCTTCATCACCCAGATTAGGATTATTCTGATCTCTTATTGCATCTAAGTAGATAAATTTCGGGAACTCCGAAAAAAAACCGCAATTATAACATGGGGACAAGTTGGGAACACATCGAACATACCCATTGCCTTGAGAAGTTTGGCAACCTGCATCAAGATAAAGGTTTGCTAGAAAATTTTCTCCTACGTTCAGTGTAAAAGATTTTACAGTTTGCCCTTTCACTCTCGTCCCAAACATCGCCAACAAAACCACCGTGGATTCTACGGGATGTTTGATGGAGTAACTCGCCATAGCGCCCAAAGCTTTTAAAACACTTTTTGCCACGCCAGTGAGCGCGGGTCGTGTGAAATAGGGCGTGGGTTTTGAAATGGTTTTAGCTGATTCTGGCAATAATTTTTCTAAAGACTCTTGCAAGCCCAGTAATTTAGACAATGTGTTTTTAATCAACTCTTCTTTCCGATGCTCTCGCGAGAGCTGACGCTGTAAATCTTGAAAAAGCTGACTCGAATAAGTTTGCAGAGATTTAATAATTTCTTGGCCTTGCTCAGGGGATAGAAACTCTAGGTAAGCTTTTAAAAAATGCGGGCATTCATCAGAGATCAAAAATTGAATTTGAGGGAAGTATTTTTTTAAATAAGAGGAAAATTGCGTATTAAGCGGCCGAGATTTTTTGGGTCTAAAAACATGCCCCTGATCTTCAAAAGCCACGGCGCGTTGGCGCTTAGATTCTGGTGTTTCCAGGGCGGAAAGACGGGCTTGGAAGTCAGCTAATAATGCATCTGGATTGGCGTGCAAAGTATCCTCATAAGCTTGGAGCTGAGGGCTTAAACGTTCGGTTAGATTTAAATAATCCAGGGCTTCGCGAACACGATAAAAAGGCTCGCCAGATTTTAAAATATGTTCGGTTAGTAAGCTAAAAAATAGGGAATTAACTTGAGGATTAAAAAGCATCCAAGACATGAGGGTGCGAATAAAAGGAGAGCTTAAAAAATTGAAGTGAAGCGCGGCGATAAAATGGTCATGGTTTGATTTTTGGGCGCCTACAACGGGGCTGGAGTCAGGGATAATCTTGGGTGCGAAAAGCGCTGCTTGCATCCCCAGAGAACCATTAGAGCAGAAGGCGATAGCCTCGTTTTTTAGATCTCTAAGATCTTTAAAAAAGTGTTGAATATGGCTATAGGCCATTTTTTGCAAACTCTGAAATAAGCCGTCACTCATAGTTCTCTTTCCCTCGACCGACTATAAAAAACTCGGCGAGCATAACATGATGAAATGGTCGTTTAAATCGTTTTGAAATTTCAATCTTAAATACATGGTTTTTATTTTAAGAATAAATCCACTCAAAGATTTAATAATAAATAATTAATGGCTTGTGTATGGTGGAGTTTTTTGAGATGGTTCTGCGCCTAAGTTTTATTTTTTAAATTTTTGGAAAATAGGAAGAAAAAATGAGTGATCTTTTTTTTGTGCTGTCTTTAAGCTGTGACACTATTAGCGTTTAGAGTTCTAGTCTTTCGGTTGTATGCCAACTAGGCCTCGCAGGATGCTGCTGCTCCGACAAATCCTTTGGTCTTCTTCTGCTGTAGGAATTATTTCTGATGTATGGCGGATATTTTTTTCAGTTTCAGAGTGGCTGTGGTAGCACTGGATATCTGAATACGTGAGCCCGCGAAAGAATGATTTCTCGAGGTCGGGTATGTGGAGAGAATTTTTCTTGATCAGGTTTTGTATTTTCTCTAAAGCGTGAGCCAAATTTCTGAGGTCTTCAAATTTAGACTTTGCCATACTCTCTGTTGCGTAGTATTCCAACATATTGGGTAGCGCTAGAGAATAAAAAATATTTTGAAATTTTTGAGGGCTGAAGTATCGGGTTCCCATAAATAGCGGCGCGTATTCAAGTGAATAGATATCCCGATATATTTTGCTGATGATTGCTTTTGGAAATTCTGCTTCTTCTGGGTTTAAAGCCAGGCCCGGCAAGAACCCGCCTGCCACGCTAATAACTTGCTTAATAGTATTGATTAAGTTTGGAGATGCTGGAACGTTAGCGTAGGCCGCAACTTCAGATGTGATGTAGGATGCCTGATAAAAAGTTCTCAAAAAATCCCCACTATCCCATGAGTACTCTCTTAAATAGTTATTGAAATTCAGCCAATCTGGAGAATCTTTAAGTCTTGGAAATTCTTCTGAAAAAAAGAGGATATCTAAGGTCCAATCTGAATTTAATTTCTCGGATTGCATTAGTTCTTTAAAGACCCCCCAATGCGCGCTTAAGCCATCTGGTGCGTCTGGATTGATGCCAAATTCTTTGGCCAGTTTTTTATGTTTAACAGTAATTGAAATTTTGGGGACGCTATAAATTTGCCGTATGCCAGCTGTGATATTCCAAAAGGGTCCTTGGCTCAGTGAAACACTATTTTTCTTACTGAGAACGCCAGATAAAGCGAATATATATCCTGGTTCAGGCGACATAATGGGGACAACTCGGCCATCATGGCCCTCAAAGAAGATTTCTATTTTTTTATTGGTATTAATGCCCATTGGAATGGTCTTCGCATATTGAAGTTTTTCTTTTAAAATCTTTGGCAAGCTAGGGTCGTCAATATCAACATTAGCTCCTGCAAAATTTCGAAGCATCAAGCGACCTTTCTGAAGCAAATAGTCTCCATACCGGTATTGCACCTTAAAAATACAACACTCTTTAAGCAGCTCCAGCTCATCAGCATGCCGCACGAAATCTGGATTAACGGGTAAAATTAACTCTCGAGCCTCTGCCCAGGACAGTTGCTCAATATAGGGGTTTAGCTGAACGCTCATTCGTGATCTCTCTCCATTTCACGGAGGGTGAATTTAGCAGGATGGGTGCTTGTATTAAATGGATAGCTGTGATTTTTTTTATTAATTAGTGATGTTGGTCTTATCAAAAGCTAAGTAAAAATTAGCTAGTTGTAAAAGCACAAGCTCCTGGCGTGTTACCACCATTAGGTGCACAAGCAGAAGTGCCATCACAACTCACCTGCAAACAAAGATAACTTAGACTTGGTCCAGTTGTGCATCCTTCGCCAGACCAGGAGGATGATATGTGTGATGGAACGGTATCAGAGCGCAGTTGAATTCCAACGAAATATGTTCCCGATGGGGCCGAGGGCCCTGACGCTTTAATGATTTGGTATATTCCGCTGCTAGTAATATAAAAGGCAGTGTTATTCGTGAAGGTATAACCTGGTGTGCTGGCACTCGGATTATAAAAACTACCGCTGCAACTTGTTGTTCCAATTGAAGCGCGGTAAGCATGTATGACATTGCCTGGAAAATTTGATGGGTTTTCAGTGTTTATGAGAGCACCTGCTGCTGCACCTAAACCGTGTATTGCGCCTGAAGAAAAAAGCGCATTAGGTGAAGGAAATTCTGGATTAGTTGGGTCTTCTGCTGAGCTTTGGTTTTCTCCATTGAGCGCAAAGCCTTCCAAAGAAAAACAAAGAATAGCAACACAAATAAAAGCAAAAATTTTTTTTGTACGCATTGAAAAAATTCCTTATGCATAGGTAAGTTTGATGGGTTTAAATTGAGGGTCTTATGAAGGGGTGGGAGAAAGAAACCCGCTATCCGACTCAGTGGCTGAAAAAGTGCCAGTTCCTGTATGCATCATCATAGAAAGAATAGCTAGTTTTGGAATATGCCAGGAAGCTTTGTTCATTGGGGAATTTAACTCCGATTTTTGATAGAAATTTAAATTGTATAAAGGGGTAGGGAGCTGACTAAGTAAATGTAAAGCGCAAAAATAGAAGCCAATAAGAAGTACGTCAAACAGTAATTTACGATTTTTTCAAGCCCATTAGCACCTAAAAAAACCATTTTTATTTTAAGCAAATCCCCCGCTCAAAAATTTAATAATAAATAATTAATGCCTTGCTTGGTGGGAGATTTTTTGAGACTTTACCGCTCTCTTTTTAGATCCTGTTTTGGAGCTTTTATGCAAAACCTAGAGCTGTCTTTTTCTACATTATCTTGTGATTTCATTGTGGCTTAGTTTTTTTTGTGGATGCCGATGAGGCCCCTGAAAATACTGCTGCTGTGAAAGCTTTCTTCTGAGATGCCTTGGTTTTTTAGATCAGGTATTTCTTTGGCGTGTTTTATGTTGGTCTCTTGCCCAGCTGACGAGTGGTAAAAATTGATCTGATTTTTAACCATGCCGTTAAACAAAGACCCTTCAAGTTCTCTGATTCCAAAATCTTGTTCAGCTAAAGCTTTTTGAGTCTTTCTGGTGGCATGTGCTAATTCTCGTAACTCATCAAATTTAGATTTAAATGGATTGAAATCCGGAAAGAATTCTAAAACACCTGGAAGTGATAAAGAGTAATACACACTCACATCATCTCTAGCTTCGAAATGCTTGGTTTGCATAAAAAGAGGCGGATATTCCAGCTCATAAATTTCTCGATATAGGGTGCACAGTAAGTCATTGGGAAAAACATTGTTGTCTCGATGAAATGCTAAGCCAGGTGTAAATCCACTGGAGATGGCTGTTAACTGTTTAATAGAGTTAATGATGATTGGGACGCAGCGAACATTGGCATAAGCCGCAGCTTGAGCAATAACATAACCAAATTGATAAAAATATCTAAAGAAAATTGTTTTATCCCAAATATGGGCGCGTAAATAATTATTAAAACGAGACCAAATTTCGGAATCGTTTTTTTGATGAAACTCTTCGGAGAAAAATAACACATTGAGTTCCCAGGTGGGTTCTAGCCGAGGGCTCTGAAGCAGCTCTTTGAAAGTCTCCCAGTGATACTCAATAGATTTTGGCGGTGTGAGTCCTGTTCCGAATTCACGCGCTAATTTTTTATGTTTATAAGCGATGGAAATTTTGGGCGTGCTGTAGACGGATCTTGCGCCTGCGGTGATGTTCCAGAACTGATTTCTGCTCACTGAATAAGAAGTTTGAGAAATAACGCCGGCTAAGCCGAAGATGTTACCTGCTTTAGATAAAACAAGTGGAATAACCCGCCCATGAATATCCGTAAAAAACGTATCAATCGACTTATTTAAATTAATCCCCATCGGCACTGTCGGGGCATAGCCTAATTTGTTTTTTATTATTTCTGGAATATCAGGATGCTCAATAGACACATTCTCGCCTTGAGAATTTCTCAGCATGAACTCGCCGCCTTTGAGCAAATAATCCCCATACCGATACCGCACTTTAAAAATACAGCGCTCTTTCGGCAGCTCCAGCTCATCGGCATGCCTCACGAAATCTGGGTTGACAGGTAAAATTAACTCTCGAGCCTCGGCCCAAGATAGTTGGTCGATATAGGGGTTGAGCTGAATCGGCATCGTGACCTCTCTCTTTTTCACGAGGGCTGAATTTAGCAGGAAGGGTGCTTGGATCAAATGGATATTTGAGAATTTAAATTTTATTTATAAAGCCTCGGTGGGGCTTGCTTGGCGAATTTCTTTCCCGTCTGCTGTAAAAATCCAAGAGCCATCAAAGCTTTCTAATTGATGGGTTTTGGAATAACGATAACGATGTTGATTAATCACTAAATCTCCAGCATCTGGTCCTGTCGTGATTAATTTAAATCCATTAGAAGGGGTGAGGTATTTAAGACCACTGCCGTTGATATTTATAGCATGCAGCGCTCCTGAGGTGACCCAGGCGTTTGTTTCAAAATAAAGAATTTGCCCTTTGGGTGAGAAAGCTAATTGATTAATCGCAACAATTGCTTTCTCCATATGATTGCAATCTAGGTTGCTATTCACTAGTAAATTTTCTTTCCCTGTTTTTAAATCAAAAATCCAAATTTGATCGACCTGGGATTTGTCTGATAAGAGCAGTGCTTGGCAGTCAGGAGAAAGGGCTGCTGGGACTGATTTGACCCAGGCTATTTTTGTTTGATCAGGTGAGGTTATTTTTAAGCTGCCCTCGGGAATATCTGGTGTATTTGAGAAAGAAAATAATGGGATAGAGGTAAGAATCAGAGACATTAGCTTTAGTTTTGGCGTGGATTTTTTCACGTTTACGCCTGCGAAATTTGGGGCTTAAAATTATTTTGAATATACGCGTCTGGCTTGGATTTCAGATAGGAATTTCCTGTTTTTGAGTATGAGATAACAGCGTCCACATGACCATTTTCTGCTAGTTGTACGCCTTGCTCCTTTGAAATCCAATCTTTGGTATTTAATTGATAGCTCGTAATTGTTCCGGCCTTATTTGTCTGTACGTCAATAATTTTTTTAACTGGGGTGATCGTGCCCTCTTGAGAAGACTCCAGTTTCTCAATCGCTTCCCATAAATTTTCAAACTCTTTAGGGGAAAGATCTTTTATTTTTTTTCCTGCACCGTCTTTCACATGTTGTTCAACAAACGCTGTATAAGACGCGGTATTGTTTTCCTTAGGTGGAGCATATTTTTCTATAGTTTGAGCAATAGTTTTATTTTTATACAGCGTCTTCAAGACATCTAATAATGCTGCATGTCCTGCATCATAATTGGAAAACACTGCAAACTTATGAACAATGCCAATTTGTCCATGACGCCGACTAATAGTGCCTGGCCTTATATTTCCTGGATTGTGATTTCGCCATGCCCAGGTCCCCCCTGAAAAACAAAATTTATCACCATCTGCGTCTGTGTAAATAACAGAATGTTTTGGTCCCGGTACGGCTTTGACAAATTTTTGCATGGAAGCTCCTAAAAATTAATATTTTAGTTTGAGCGACGGTGACATTTTTTTATGATGAATTCAATGATGTTATTTATAAAATATCTCAGGTTAAAAAGTAAAATTAAATTTTAAATAAATATTGAAATTCCTGTTTCAATATTTAACAAGAGAAAAATTTAGTAGAGAAAAATAGCGTATTGAATTTGCGAATGTCTGGCTGTGGATTTTTATTGTTTGGGCATAAAATCCAAGTCCTAATTTTTGAAGGAGCTGACGTTTGATTAAATGCCAAAATATTGGTTTGAAATATGGAGAAGCGGAGATTTTATCTCATATTTCTTTTGATTTAGCCCAGGGCGAATCCGTGGCTATCTTGGGTCAGTCAGGTTCTGGAAAGAGCTCTTTTTTGAATATTTTGTCTTTATTAGCCAATCCGACCTCTGGTCAATATTTTTTAGATGGCCAAGACGTCTCAAAACTCACAGAAGAAAGTCTGTGTGAGATTAGAAATAAAAAAATAGGCATTGTGTTTCAAAAATTTTTTCTAGTTCCGTATTTGAATCTTTTAGCCAATGTTTTACTGCCTTTAAAGTTTAGAAAAGATAATTTTCAAGAAGATTATTCTCAAGAAGATTCTTCAAGAGATTTTTTAATCCAAGAAGCCAAGAAAAATATTGTGAATTTAGGATTGGAAAAATATTCAAATCATTTGCCACACCAGCTATCTGGTGGCCAACAGCAAAGGGCCTGTATTGCAAGAGCTTTAGTCATGAAGCCAAAAATATTATTTGCCGATGAACCTACGGGGAATTTAGACAGTCGTAATCGAGAGTCGGTATTAGAAATTTTTAGAGATTTGCAAAAACAAGGTCAGTCGATTGTTTTAGTGACTCATGATTTGCATGTTGCTTCTGAATGTCATCGAATAATTACTATTGAAGATGGAAAAATAGTGCATGAAAAAAAATAGATTGATAGTGGTCGCAGTGTTTGTATTGTTATTGCTTAGCCTCGGGTGTTTTTGGATTTTCAGCTGGCTGAATCAGCCGAAAGTAGTCAATAGCTATGTAGTTAAAACAGGGGATATCTCAGAAAAAATAAGCTTGGTAGGGCAAATCGTTCCAGCCACTTATGCTTCTGTAAAAACAGCCTTGCCAGGGCAGGTCGCTGAAATTGATGTTCATGAAGGCGACACGGTGACTCAGGGGCAGAAATTATTATTAATTCATGCCACGCCAACCCCCGCAGATTTATTAAATGTCCGTCATGAAATCAATGTGACAGAAGATCAATTGAAATATTTAAACAGCCAAGATGTCAGATATTTTAATTTGCTTAAAACAGAGGCTGGCACTCATGCTGATTCTGAAAATTGGCATGAGCAATTTATGCAAGCGTCACATGATTTAAATTATTACCAAGCGCTATTAAATTATTATTTGGCTTTGCAAAACAACCCTGCGGATCAAATGGATACAACGGTGACGAGTCCTATTAATGGCCAAGTGATTAAAATTTTTATCCGACCTGGAGATACGATCGAGCCTGCCACGGCCTCAGAGACCGGGTCTGTTTTATTTTTAATTGCAGACATGAATTCTTTTATTTTTAGAAGCATGGTGAGTCAAGAAGAAAGTGTAAAAGTTAATACTGGAATGAAGGCCAATATTGTTTTATCTGCTTTCCCTCAGACTATTTTTCCAGGATTAGTGGCTAGTAAAAATTTGCTCAGTGATTTGGGTGATAACAATGCCTCTTATCAGAGCGCTGAGACCCAGGATATTTTCAAACCAGAAGACCCTTATCAACATGGCGTTGAAGTAGATATTGGCTTGTCAAAAATTTCTGATACGACCCCGATGATTATTGGCTATTTAGGATCTGCCAGCATTGAAATTGCTCAAAAATCTAATGCTTTAGTTATTCCCTGGAATCTTGTGTATTTTGACTCGCAAGACCAGCCCTATGTCTGGCTCTGTGGGGAAAATTATAAAAATAATTTCTTAAAAAAATCAGTGTCTTTAGGGATTAGTAATGCCGAAGAGACTGAAGTACTAACAGGTCTTCAAGTCGGTCAGAAAATCTGTGCTTACGATGCCCAGTAAATTTAAAAAAATATAACAATGCGCGAAATATTTCATAGCCTTTGGCATTACAACTTTACTTATCCAGGACGTTTTTTTCTGGGCTTATTAACTGTTTTTTGGGGAGCGGCGCTTTGTCTGATTTTTTATGGCTTAGCCCAGGGGATTTATCAAATTAACCAGGCCGATGTTGAGCGATTTAATTTACCTGCTTTTTTTATTAAGACAGGCCTTGTTTCTATTGCAACACCTTTTCATACCATTGGCGAAGTAGTGCGTATTCAGCCTGAAATCATGAGCTCAGTGGTTTCTGATATGAATAAAAATTATTCAGATAATCCAATCAAAATAATCCTAGTGAAGGGCACACCTTTCAGGCCTTATTATCAAAATAGGGATGGCGGTGGGGCAGTTCTGGGGTACAGCGAAAACTATGCAGAGTTATTAAAATTTAATCTGGCCTACGGCCGTAGTTTTAATGCCCAAGAAGTTCAAGAAGCTGCTCACGTCGCCGTGATTGATAATGCGAATGGAAGCATGCTCAATAATTTATTTCACTCAAAAGAATCCCCTGTTGGGCGAGTGATTACGATTGGTTCTGTGCCCTTTAAAGTCATTGGATATATTAATAATGACCATATGTTTAATGGCGCTGCGGTTCAGATTCCCTATACAACGGCCCAGCAATTTCAGGGGCTGATGACAAGCCCCAATCGATATATTTTATTGTTGCCAGAGCATTTAAATTTAAATCATCAGAAAAAACTAGAAGGTCAGCTTAGAGATCGACTAGCGGCTTTTTTGCACTTAAATTCATCCGATACCAGCGCCATTTATTTTAGTTCCGTAGTATCTCATATTGGTCTGATTTATAAGGCAAGTCTGCTGACTTTTTATTATTTTCTTTTGGCCATTGGGCTTGGGCTTTTATTGCTCAGCAATTTAGTTTTGATGCTCTTCTTAACTTTATCTTTATCACGTCGCCAAGAAGAAATGGGGTTAAGAAAAGCACTGGGGTCTTCACAGCGAAGAATTATTTTTATGCTTTGCGCAGAAAGTTTTGCGTATTTTTTTCTGGGATTTTTAATGGCCTGGATGCTCTCAAAAAGTATTTTATTAAAACTAGGTCAGAGTGCTTTAGGTCATTATTTTGGTCAGCCTGTTATTTCTTGGAACAGCTTGTTATTTGTTTTTATCTTGGGCTTTGGACTAATTGTTATGGGTATTTTTCTGGTCTCTCGTCATTTTTTTAAGCGCCGCGTGATTGATCTTTTGGATAGAGCATGAAAAGACAGGACATGAGAAGAAATAATTTAAAAATTTTATTAATAATAGGGCTGGTTTTTACTGTTTTTATTATTTTAATACTTTCAGCCTTTGGCCAAGCATTTAATATACGAAACCAAGATCAGAAACCGCTCTGGGAAAGACTGATTTTAATAGAGATTAATTCTGAGCTGCACTCTTTATTGCCAGGATTTTCAGAGAACATCATTCAAGCTATTGCCAGCACACCTGGGGTGGCCGCCGTGGGTAAAGTGGCCAGTTTGCCTGAAATAACGCTGGGCCTCGTTTCAAAAAAAACACAGACAGAAATTATTTTAAATAATGTTTCTGTGACAGCCATGGATCAGGCGGCTATTGGGATGACTTATGAGTGGGTTAATCCATTAAATAATTTAAATTATTCAGTAGGTCCTCAAAATTCTCAGAGTATTTTTGTTAATACAGATTTTTCACGAATTTTTTTAAATCAGAAAAATCCCATTGGGCAAATTATTTTTCTCAATCATCAGCCTTATAAGATTTCAGAAGAATTAAGTTCTCTGAGTTATTTTCAAAGCCATAGTCCTGAAATTATTGTTCCATGGAATATTGCTCAAAATATCAGTCCTAATCTGTTTTCTAAGACGGAAATTTTAGTTTTGTCAGATCAAAACAATCTGAATTTGTCTCGCATAGAGCAAAATTTACAGCAGAGAATTAAATCATTGATGGGCATTCCAGAAAATTTCACGGCGCTGAATTTTTCAGACGATCAAAATACCGCTGAAAAATTAAATAAAATGGCAGAGGCGATTTCTCATTTTTCTCTGGTGATTGCGTGTTTAAGTCTAGTGAGTATTAGTATTGGGTTATTTAATTTTTTAATGCTTTGTCTCAATCAAGATGCCGTTGAGATTGCTTTATTAAAAAGCCTGGGGGCCTCGTCTTATATCTTAATCAAGCCTTATGCTATTCAGGTTTTTACCTGTATTGCACTAGGGGTGCTTATAGGCGCTGGTTTAGCGGGATTAGTGATCAATATGTTAAATCACTTAAATCTTACTTTGGCTTTTTTTGGTATTAATCAACTCATACTCTCTTTCTCTTGGAAATTTTTATTTTTATCTCTGGGGTTTTTAATATTTCTAGCTTTATTAATCTGCTATGGGGTCTTTAAAAAAATTAAAAAACTAGAAATTTCGAGAGTACTTTCGAGCCCCTAAAAATCATCATAAAAAACCATAATTTTCGTAATGATCTTGTTGAGTATTTTAAAAATAGGGCGTAATTTTTTCTGGCGTTTAGCAATTTTAAAACGTCGAAGTTAAGGATGAAACTATGTTTAAGAAAGTCTCTCTAACAGTTTTTTTTTGTGCAGGTTCGCTTTCAGTATTTGCTAGCGCTAGTACAATTCCAGTGCATTCGTCGATCACTCAGTCAAGTTCTGTCTGTACTGCATCTCCAGGCATGCTCAACTGTGGTAGTGGTGTGGTTGAATCTGTTCCCTCTGGCTCTTATGGCATGGTTAATCTTAATGGCACAGAAGTGACAGGGGCATTGCAAGCTATTAAAGCAGGATCTTTCCTCGCCAAAAATGCAAAGTTAGATAATCAAGTAAATTTTACAGCAGGGCAGGCCAACTTTGTTTCAACAACACTGATGGGTGTCGTGAATCTAACATCAGGGATGGTTTCTTTTAATCAAACAACTTTGCAACAGTCCGTAAATTTATCCAGCCAAAAAGTCATGTTTAATAGCTCTAATCTGTCTGGCAAATTAACCATCCAGCAGTCTCAAAATACACCCGTATTAACTTTAGAAAATAATGCTCATATTTCTGGAGATATTGTTTTTTCAAATTTCGCAGGAACCGTTTGTATTGCTGATGGTTCTTCTGGCTTCAGTGGGAAATTAATTAACGGCTCTTTAGCTTGTTGAGTTTGTGTTAAATCTTTTAGAGCTTAAAACTTGATTTTTAGGGGTCCATGCCATGATTGAAAGCAGCCGTATTGCTCGTTTTTTAACGAATCATCATTTGGGTTTGATTCTGATGCCGACAGAACAATGTAATTTTCGTTGTACGTATTGTTATGAAGATTTTGCAATTGGGAAAATGTCTAAATCAACAATCCAAGGTGTAAAAAATCTTATTTTAAAACGAGGGCCTGAATTAAAATCTTTAGCTATTGATTGGTTTGGAGGAGAGCCCTTAGCAGGCAAAGATGTAATTTATGAAATTGGCTCTTATGTTCAAGAGTTAATTAAAAACCAGTTCCCGCAAATAATTTATAAAGGCGCAATGACGACCAATGGCTTTTTACTAAAAGGCCAGACTTTAAGAAAAATGCTGGATTTGAATATTAGGTCTTACCAAATTTCTTTAGATGGCCCAAAAGAAATTCATGATAAAACGCGAGTTCGAATCGATCAGTCTGGGTCGTTTGATGCCATTTGGGCCAATCTTTTAGCAATGAGAGAGGTCCCTGATGAATTTAAAGTTACTTTGAGAGTCCATGTGACGCCAGAAAATTATCAGGCATTGGATGGGTTAGTTTCAGATATTCAAAAAGAGTTTGGCCATGACGCTCGTTTTGGGGTGTTCTTTAAAGCAATCTCTAATTTGGGCGGTGAAAATGGAGGCACTTTTCAAACTTTAAAAGGCAAAGAGCGCTCAGAAATTTTAGAAAATTTATATGCGAAGCTTCAGCCTGATAAAAATATTTCACCCTTCCGTGCTAATCAAGAGCCTTATGTCTGTTACACCTCTAAACCCAATCATCTAGTCATTCGTGCCAATGGCTCGATTGCTAAGTGCACCGTTGTCTTTAATGACGATAGGAATTCTCTAGGAAAAATTCATGAAGACGGTACTTTGGATATTGATCAAGAAAAACTTCAGCTTTGGGTTCGTGGGATTCAAACGCAAGATGAGAAAACAATGCACTGTCCTCTCCATGGCTTGCCGCAGTTAAACAAAGAAAATTCTCAGAAAGATGCTCAGGCAAAACTCAGCGAAATTCGTGTTGCTGTGGCCTAGATTTATTCCCTGTGTGTAATGAAAGTTAATACGGGTTTCCGGGGTAAAAATCTCCCGTGTTTTTATGTTTTATTTTTGGAGAAAAAAATGTCTAACATAGAAAAAGATAAGACTCATCAATTTCAGATTGATGAACTTGGAAGAATTATTATTAGCGATCCTGCCTTACTTGCTCTGGTTCAGGGGGCCTCCAGCGATCTAGAAGCCATGCGTCCAGATAATGGTTGCGGTAATAACGGAGGTTGCAATGACAGCTGCTAATAATGATCAAGATAAAGTTGCATCTGGTGAGATCATGGGTAACACCAAGTTTACAATGGACGCTTTAGGCCGGATTCTGATTGAAGATCCAGCATTGCTTGCCTTAGTTCAGGGTGCCGCTAGTGATGTGGAAATGATGCGCCCAGATAATGGCTGTGATAACAACGCAGCTTGTAATAGCAATTGTTAGTAGGGTTTTTACTCTTTAGACCCCCAGGGGTTGGAAGCCTTTGGGGGCTTATGGGCATGGGAGTTTCGTATGTTGAGTGATCCAGTTAAAGTTCAGGCGCCATTTCAAACACTCGAAAGTCTTATCGCTTATTTAAAACAAAATCCATCAGCCGCTTCTTTTGACTCAGAGGGCCGGATGGTGATTCGTCTGCCAACTATTGTCCCTAAAACAGATTCAATTAGTAATAATATTAAATTTTCTAGTGATGCTAGAGAAAATTATTTTTGTAATTCACTACTTCATTATGGAGATCGCATAGCACGATTATCTTTGCCCACTTGGTTAGAGCAACAAACACAAGCCTTGTTAAAATTTCAGACTCTCGATGATATTTTGGACAATATTCAAGACCTCGCGCCCATTTTTAATCAAACCAGCTTGATCCTGACTTATTATAATTTGACTGATTTAACTCAAAAATATTTGTCTCAGATTATTTGTTTTTTTAATAAAATTTCTAATATTTCTAAGCAAGCTGATTTTGATTATTTCGCACTACAAGCCTGGATTAACTGGGGCCGCTTAGACCGATTATTGCGTCAAAATAATCAGGCGATAGAAAAATTCGAGATGCTTTCTGGGGTCAAAAAATGCACGAAGGAATCACAAGATTCATTAGAAAAATTGATTATTACCAAGACATTGAGCCGACTTTATGAAGATAAATCTAATAATAAAATCTTACATGGAGAGTTTCTTAATGTTGTTATGAGTTGTCGAATTTATGAGCCTATTAGAACTTACTTAGACTCTGGGCAGTTTGAGAAAATAATTCAAAATTTTCAGCCAAATCTCGAAGAAATTTCAAAGCAATATTTAGAGAGCATTAAATTAGAAGCGGTGATTATTTCAGAACACGCGCTTGGAAATTTTCAAAAAGCTTTAGATCTTGCAAGAGCAGGAGTGAGCTCTGGTATTTCCAGCATGATGCATATTTTTATTTTTAGAGAACTGGAGTTGCTTCAAGCCTTAGGGCAGATCAATGGCTTAGAATTTTCTAAGAAATTAGAGCAATTATTCCAGTTAATTATGAATTTTAAAAATACTTTAGATTTAAATTCAAATTCAAATAAGCAGATTTCCGAACTTATTTTTTCAAGTGCTTTTGCAAAATTTTTAAGCCAGATAAGGCCTGATAGGGCAATGCAGATTTATGCGAAAATTTTGAAGGTGTATGAAGCGGTTCAAGATGAAGCAGGTCAGATTCAGATATTGCAAGAAATGCTGCAGATAGAACCAGAGTCTGAAAGTTTAAAAATTATTTTTAATAAACTTCTGAAACAGACCCATTATTTTTATATCCGTCGTCAGCATGGCCTGGGCCAAATAGATAACTCCAAAGCCATTGAAAAATTTCTAAAAGAAAAAGAGCGAGTAATCAGTTTGGTTGATTAATCGATGAGGGATCGAGATAAATCACACGATCACAATTAGCCAGGGTCTCTTGTCGATGCGCTATTACGATGCAGGTGATTTTTAATTCGCGTAAAGATTGATTAACGAGGGATTCATTCTGAGCATCTAAGTGACTCGTAGCCTCGTCTAGAAATAAAATTTTGGGATCTGCATAAAGCGCGCGCGCTAATAATAATCGCTGTTTTTGTCCTCCAGAAAGGACGGTGCCCATTTCACCAACTAGTGTTTGATAGGCCATGGGAAAGGCCATAATTTCTTCATGGATAGCCGCTTTTTTTGCGCAATATACTGCTTTCTCAAAATCAATTTGTGGTGAAAAAAAAGTAATATTATTAAGAAGACTTCCAGAGAATAAGCAGTCTTCTTGCATGACTGAGGCATAAAGCGCTCGATAAGTTTTAGGGTGAATCGTTTTTAAATCTATTCCATTGATTTCTATGACGCCCTCTGTCGGGATTAATAATCCCATTAATAACTTTAAAAAAGTCGTTTTCCCAAATCCCGAAGGTGCACTAATGCCTGTAATTTCATCATGATTAAAACAGGCTGAGAGATGAGAAAAAATCATAGGGTCCTGGGGTGCATATTGAAACCCTATTTCTTTCGCCTGAATTTTTATAATTTCTGTAGAACTTGGTAGGAGAATCAAAGATTTTTTTTCTGGCGCTATTTCTGGCGCTATTTCTGGCGCTATTTCTGGAGGAGATAAGGCAATGTCAGAAAGGCGCTCTATATAAAGAGACAGCATTTTAAAATCTAAAAGATTATCAATAAAATTACTGACGGATTGAGTAAATAAAGTTTGGTAAAACAAAAATGCGTAGAGCATGCCCAGTGAGAATTTATGCTGATTAATAAGTAGGCAGCCAAGCAAAATAACTGTAATTAACTGGAGTCCAAAAATTAAAGTTTTTGACGCATTGAATTTACTTTTTTGCAGAGCGGTTTCATAAAGCGCATTAAGATAATCAATGAAATAATTTTTCCAGGTTTGTGCTCTCTGATCTTCATGGGCAAAAATTTTAATCGGTTGGATGCCTCTAATAGATTCCATAAAATAAGTATTTTGTAAGGCGCTTGCTTGAATCATTTGCTCATTGCTTATTTTAAATTGATAAAAAGTCTTCCAACGAACCAGGATGTACAAACCAGAGGCGGTGATAACAAGAGAGCCCAGGCTGACGCTGTAAAAAAACATAAAAGTGAGTGTGCTGATAGACATCAGTCCATCAATCAGCCCTTCAATCAGCCCCTGTGTAATGCTCTGTCTAATTTTGTCTGTTGCTGCAAAACGAGAAACAATGTCTCCAATATGTCTTTTTTCAAAAAATCCCATGGGTAAAGACAGTAATTTTTTAAACAGCCACTCGCCTATTTCAAGATTAAATTTTATGCCAATTCGAGCTATTCCAATGGATCTTAAAAGACCCATAGCTACTTCAATAAATTTTAAGCCTGCAAAAAGAATAGCGAGATCCCATAATGTTTTGGTTTGGACCAGCGCTGAAGAAAGTGAGTTTTTTGCTAAAAGAACATCGACCATGTGCTGAATATATTGAGGCCCCGCTAGAACTAAGACCTGTAATAACAATGGCAGCATAAAGATACTGAGCAGAGGTTTTTTAATAGACTGGCTAGATTTTAAAAGGGCATAGAGCCCTAGTTTTTCGCTATTAGTTTTTTTAAAAATTTTCTGTTTTATATGATCTGTTTCTAATTCCAGTGCAATCCCAGTGAATGATTTGGAAAAATCTTTCATGGACAATTCTTGTAATCCTTTGGCTGGATCATGAAGTGTGATTTTCTTGGGTGTTGCTTTAACTAACACCACAAAATGGTTGAGATTCCAGTGTAAAATGGCGGGTGTTTTTAAGAGCTGTATTTGATTGGTTTCTATGCGCAGTGCTCGCGTATTAAAGTTGTAACTTCCAGCAATTTTTATTAAGTCATGTAGCGATAGGCCTTTGAGAGAAATGGGATGCAAGGCTCTTAGATCAAACAGCGTTGTAGGGATCCCATGATAATTCATGATCATGGCTAAGCAGGTCAAACCGCATTCTGCTGCTTCACTTTGCAAGATGCAGGGGCAATGTTTTTTTTTAAAAAAAATTTAAAAAACATAAATAAAAATTCCGGAAAGTAATAATAAAACTAGTCCAAATCCAAAATAGACAAAGACAGATTTTGGGATTTCAAAAGGTGTTAGTATTTCACCATATTGATAATTTAATTGTTTTTGAATGACTTCTTCTCGAAAAAAAGAGCCTTTTATCAAACTCATGGCGGGGGTAGCCTTAGCAAAAGAGTGGAATTTACATGATTTTTAATGGGCTAGCACTTTGTATATTTTTTTCAATATTTAACCCAATCAAAATGATTTAACTTCATCAAAAATAGTGTTTATATACCGCTTTTTTTAAAACCTAAAACCTAAAACCATCAGGATGAGAATTCTAAAAATGACCACACCACCTAATAATACTTCAACCACTCGATCAGTAGCCGTTTTCAAGGCATTTAAAAAAACTGCGAGCTGTTTGAGTTTTGCATGTTTTCTTATACAAATGGGCGTCGTTGCCACCGCTGGAATGGCTATCTGGATGCTGTCTGATCGTTATTACTCAGATCTTTTCACCATGAATTCAGATGGCTGCTTGGGGAACCCAGGAGAGCGTTATGATTGTACGATTAACTGGAAAACTTGGGACTCAGAATTTCTAAAGCACGCTATTTCTTTCTGTGATAGCTATATGGTCAACGCGAGGGCAGGAGACTGTTTTAAAGATTGTATGAGGCTTCGGAATTGCTATCAAATTACAATTCCTAAAAGTTTTTTTGTCGGTGCCCTGGATGTTTTGATTGGGGGGGTTGGGTTGGTGATTTTATCTCTTTGCTATGAGTCATTAAAACAAGCGGCTCATACGTTTAAAGCAGAATATAAAAAAGTGAGAGCTGGCAGTGTTCAAGAAACAGTGCCCTTTTTAGGGGGGCAGCAGGATCGTTTAGTGCGAATAAATACCGGCAGAAATTTTAAAAATGCTCTCTGAATGCGCACTATTTAGGAGTAGGGCACGCGATGTTCGACTTTTCCGATGATTCAAGCTGCTGGGAATTAGCTGCTTGATATCGTCTCTCCCCGGCGAGGGCTTCCAATTAGCCTTAAGTTTTTCTTGAAAAATCTTGAATTGTACGGGCTCAGATCAAGCTATCTAATAGGAAAGG
>CAMCUU010000025.1 GCA_945879065.1 Francisella tularensis subsp. holarctica | reverse complement strand
TTAATCCGTGGTGATCCATGACTTCGCTCGTCATGTGGGTATCTGCAATTTCTAAAGTCATCTCTATTCGTCACTGATTTTAAAGGGACGGCAGGATACCAAATTACTTATTTAAAAATTATGCGCACTAGATCGCGGGAATGTGGGTTACCAGATTCTCCAGAGAGACGTTCTCTCAATTATTTTGTCTTGCGGATGAATCGGAGGGATTTTTTTAAATTTCTTAACGCTTTCAATGATGGCGAAATTTCACAACTTGCTCAAAAAGAAGATGTTCTATCTGTTGCTCATAAAGTGACGCAAGAAGAGCGTGAGGTTGATGTATATGATGAAGAAAAATTACAAGACGCCGTTGATGCAAGTAAAGATAAAAGTATTGATTTGACTTCTGATCAATACAAACGTCTTTTATTAACAACAGAAAGAAAGCAGGTGACGATTAACACTTCTCTGTCAGAACCTTTTTTTCTTGTCCGCTCTAGTTTGTCCATGGAAGATTTTCAGGTGAAGTTTCTGACTGATTCGATAGCTTCGAAAGCTGGAATTAGTGACCCCAATATTAAATCGTTGACCCGTATCGATATTGAAAAATTAAAAGAAGAAGTCGGCAAGCAAGAAAAAATTGATCAGTTTTTTGCCTCTGGAGTTGCAGCTGGAGCTGGAGCTGGAGCTGGAGCTGGAGTCTCGGCAGTTTTTGCACCTCCAAGCCGCTCGTCTGATCGTCAGTCAGAAGGAGACCTGATTCTGCTTGAGTTGCAGAGAAATCAGGAGCCTTCTTCTAAATAAGATTTTCAAAGATTTTAAAAATACTCCTGTATACAATATGCCGCTTTTTTAAGGGTGTGTTGTATATAGCGGGGTTATGAATTTTTATGGGCGGTGACTTATCCATTTGGCATCTGATTTCAACAGCAGATCCTTTAGTTAAATTAATTTTATTGATTTTATTTATAGGCTCTCTTTGGTCTTGGACGATTATTTTTACCAGATTTGGGTCTTTGAGATTAGCCAGTAAAAGAGCTCAGAAATTTGAATTGGCTTTTTGGTCTGGTCTAGATCTGCCCAAGCAGTATCAATTATTGGATCAAGAAATTGCCCAAAATAAAAAAATCCCAGAGGGTTTAGAGGCTATTTTTTATGCCGGATTTTCCCAGGTTTTAAAAAATAAAGACGGGGTCTCTGAAGAGATTTTTTTATCTGGTTTAGAGCGAAGACTACGCATTAATTTAAGCGAAGAGTCTGAAAAATTAGAAGGTGGTTTGCCTATGTTAGCAACCATTGGATCTGTGAGTCCCTTTGTAGGTTTGTTCGGGACAGTTTGGGGGATTATGGGTTCTTTCAAATCTCTAGCAGGCGTTGAACAAGCGACGCTTTCTATGGTAGCTCCAGGGATTTCAGAAGCTTTAATTGCAACGGCTATGGGTTTATTTGTGGCCATCCCTGCGGTGATTGCCTATAACCGATTTTCAGCAAAAATTTCCAGACTCGAAAACCATTATGAAAACTTTGCCGATGAGTTGTTTAATATTTTATCTCGGCAAAGAAAGATTTAGAGGTTTTACCCCCTCTCTGTCCTTCAGCTTCGCTTTCAGTCCTGTCTCTCGCGCAAGGGGAGAGACGAAATTAAGAGATCATGCATGAGAAGAATTAAAAGAAATAAAAGAAGTTTAAACAGCGAGATTAACGTCGTGCCCTATATCGACGTCATGCTGGTTTTGTTAATTATTTTTATGGTCACTGCGCCTTTATTAACCCAGGGTGTGAAAGTTGATCTGCCTAAAGCACCGGCTAAAAATATGTCCGTTGAAAAAATACCACCTCTTATTTTATCCGTAGATAAAACGGGTCATTATTTTTTAAATATTGCCCAAGATCCTAAATCTCCAGAAACTTCAGATCAGATTATCCAAGAGACTCAGAAAGCTTTAGCTCAAGATCCCGATCGTAAAGTCTATGTTCGAGCGGATGAGCAAGTGAATTACGGCCAGGTGATTACAGCGATGGTTGCTTTGCAAAACGCTGGCGCTAAGTCAGTCGGGTTAATTACAGAAACGCCTGAAAAACATGAAAAATAAACTGAATTTTCGAGTGCTTGCATGAATATTTCTAGACAAGAAAATTTAATCAATTGGGTGAAAGAGCATCCTGGTTTTTCTTTGTCTTTTTTAATTCACTTATTATTAATTTTATTTTTAATCTTTTGCTCGGCTGAAATTTTAGATCCCGAGGCTATTTCTACAGCGCCTAGCTTGTCTAATACGCCTATTGTTCAGGCGGAAGTTTTAAATAATCTTCCCTCGCTGCCAATTCAAACTCCAGTTCAAATCCAAACTCCAGCTCAAACTCCAGCTCCAGCTAAGCCGCTTATAGAAAAAAATATAGAAAAAAATACGGTGGCTTTAGATAAAGTTCCAGACCCAAAACCCGCTAAAAAAATAGTCAAACACAAGCATCATCTAGTTTCTAAACCAGTCTCTAAGCCAGTGTCTAAACCTATACCTCCCGTGACAGCCAAAACTTTGGTTAAAACAGACCCTAAAAAATTAAGTTCTGTAGAGATCAAAAAATTACAAGCGGAAGCCAAGGCGCAAATTCAGACTCAAATACAAGCTCAAATTCAAGCGCAAAATCAGGCCAAGATGCAGGCCCAGCTCCAGGCTCAAATCGCCGCTCAAAATCAGGCGAGATATCTAACCGAGCGGGATCAGTATTTGGCTTTGTTAAATCAAATTATTCGTGCTCGTTGGATTAATCAGTATCAAGATCAAAATCTCCAAGTGACTTTAAAGATTCAGCAGGATGCCAGTGGGCTAGTAACCGGCGTGAGTATTGTGAACGGGAGTGGTAATAGTGCTTTTGATCAGTCGGCCATTATGGCGATTGAAAAATCTTCGCCGCTGCCCCTACCCAAAGATCCTGTTTTATTGGGGGATACTAGGCAGATGAGTTTGGCGTTTAGTTAGTTTTTGAAATTTCCCCCTCTCTGCCCAACCGGCCAATGGCCTGTTGGTCTGTTGGGCTGTCTCTCCCTCCAGGGGAGAGACGATGTTGGAGAGAATAAGTTTTATTGATTGAGGAGAGAGATTGTGAAGTGTTTTAGGTTTTTATATTTATTTTTATTGTTTATTTTTTATCTTAATTTTTCTCAAGCCCAGGCTGATTTAATAGTTCATATTAGCCAAGGTGTAGACAAGCCCATTCCTATTGTTTTTTCACCCATGAGTAGTTTTATTTATAAAAATTCAGAGCTGCCGAATGGGTTTGTGTCCGTCATTAAAAATGATTTGAGTAATACAGGGCAGTTTAAAATAATTAACCCAACGGGTGTTTTTGCTCAAAAGATTTTAATTAATCAATTTCCCTGGGATCGCTGGACGGCGAGTCAAATCGCAGCAGATTATGCGGTGATTGGCCAAATCAGTCCGAGTGCTGGAGAGACTAATTTTTATGATGTCAGTTTTCAGCTGTATAACACTTATGGCCACACGGCGCTGATGGGCAAGATTTATCAGCATATTCCGAGTGATCAAATGCGCGTTTTGGCCCATCAAATAGCGAATCAGATTTACCAAGTTATTACAGGAATACCGGGTGATTTTAATTCCAGAATTGCCTATGTGACTGTGGATAATCCAGTGGCTCGAAATGCCCTGTATCAGCTGATTATTTCAGATCAAGATGGCTTTAATCCGCAGGTTTTATTAAGACAAAGAGGCAATCCCATTGCCTCGCCAGCTTGGTCCCATGATGGAACGCAGTTGGCCTATGTGTCTTATAAAAATAACCGCATGGCTATTTATCAAATTACTTTGGCGACAGGCGAGCGAATTTTATTATCTAATTTTCCTGGGATTAATAGCGCACCGGCTTATTCTCCCGATGGGACTTATATGGCCATGGCTTTGAATCAAGACCAGGGGGCGAATACTAATATTTACCTAGTTAATTTAAAGTCTAAGAAATATCAAAAATTAACCAGTGTGGGTTCGAATACAGAACCTAGTTTTTCTCCTGATGGAAATTTTATTGTTTTTACTTCTAACCAAGCGGGAAATAAACCCCAGCTGTATCAAGTTAATTTACATAATTTAAATATCTCAAGATTAAGTTTTGAAGGGGTTCAAAACTTCAAGCCAGAGTTTACGCCCGATGGGAAGTCTATTGTTTTCATGCATCAGGAAGATCAAAACGGCCCCATTCGACTGGCTGTTTTAAATTTAAGTTCTGGGCAAATTACAGAAATTACGCATGGAGATTTAGATAAATCACCGAGCTTATCTCCCAATGGCCGAATGGTGATTTATGCCAATTATGACCGATCCAAAGGCGTGCTTGCTGAAGCGTCTATGAATGGACAGGTCCAGCTGGTTATTCCGTCGAGTGCAGGGTGGGTGCAGTCACCAGCTTGGTCTTGAGTTGGGCAGGGTTTAGAAAAAAGTAAATTATAAAAAATAAGATATCTTCTGGAGATTAAAAATTAAGATTAAAAATTTAATTTCCAGTGAAATATTTATATCAATTTTATTTATTTATTTTATTTATTATTTATTTCTCAGGGGTCTTAAGCCTTTCTATTGGGCTTTCTGCTGGGCTCTCTGGCTGCACAACTTTGGCTTATAACACGGCAGAATCTATTAATACTAAGTTGACCTTAGGGACCCAGGTCAGTGATCAAGTTATTAAATATAAAGCTTTATATAAATTACATCAGATGACTTATGCGCCCAGTAAAAATCATGTGGACTTAGTCGTCTATGACAGTCGTTTAGTTTTATTAGGCAAGGTTCAAAATCAAAATATAAGAAATCAAATAGATCAAAATTTAGCCAGTATTCCAGGGGTCTATCGAGTAGATGATTACTTAGAAATTGGCAAGCATTCTTGGGTCGATTGGGCCTGGGATGCAGGGCTGACAGCCCAGGTAAAATCTCGTGTTTTATTAAGCAGTGCGAATCATTTTCATTATGATATTCATACAGACGAAGGGGTGGTTTATTTATTTGGCAAAGCGCCAGTCAGCGAAGAAAAATATATCGTCAGTAAAATTAGGGTGCTTCCAGGTGTTAAAAAAGTCGTGACTATTTTTCCAAGACTGTATTCTCATAAAGCGCCTATTTTTAATGTGGTCCCTGTGGCATTAGAGACCTAATTCCCTTAAAATCGCCCGTCTTTTTTGCCACCCCTATTTTTTATATTTTTTAATTAAATAATTCTTGGGAGATTTTTTGTGAAAAATTTTAATCAATTTAAAGCTGTTAAATCCATTTTAACCTGGGCTTCAGTCGCTGTTCTTGGCTTCTCTTTAATTTCTTTGGCTTCTTGTGCGTCTACAGGGGCTCATAAAAACAATGGTGCAGCCCCAGTAGTTAATGGCGATCAGTCAGAAACTAATCCTGTGGGTTCTCAGGGCGATATTTCTGGTGCAGATTTAACAGGCAGTAATGGAACAAGTACGGCGGGTAATAATGGTGCGATGACCGGTCCTGGTGGTATGCCTGCAACGGTTAATTTTGGCTTTGATCAATTTAATCTGGATTCCAAAGCGGCTGGTATTGTTAAACAAAACGGTAATTATTTATTAGGTCATTCTAATGTTCATGTCATGATCGCAGGGAACACCGATCCACGAGGCAGTCAGGATTATAATTTCCACTTAGGTCAACGTCGTGCGGATGCGGTTAAAAACGCGCTCTTGGCTCAGGGCGTTTCCGCGGGTCAATTATGTACCGTGAGCTACGGCGAATTAAGACCTGTTGCAACCCCCGCTCAATTTAATGGCGACTGGCATCAAGCTTATGCCGTGGATCGTCGTTCTGACTTAATGTACGGTCAAACCTGTGGTGATCAAACCCAAACTCAAAACCAAGGACAGGATGCTGATGCGTAAGCTGAGTTCTTGGTTTTTAAATTTAAATCTTTATGGCTTATTAGGATTTTTAAATCTGACGGGTTTTTCTTTCGCCGCGGCGCCTGTGACGGAGTTAAATATTGGCGCTAATTCCAGTGCTAATTCCAGTGCTAATTCCAGTGCTAATTCCAGCTCCAGCTCTAATTTAAGTACTAGACAAGAACTGAATGCCCAAGAAAATCAGATTCAATATATTCAATCACAGCTGGCTAATTTAAATACCCTACAAGCGGCTATTGCTGATTTGAGAGATCAGAATCAGCAATTAGTTCATCGAGTGGATGAGTTGGAAATTAAAATCAGAACTTTAGAAACTTTAGAGCAGAGCGCTCCAGCGGCTAGAAGTTCCAATAATCCTACCAGCTCTGCTAATTCAGCTAATCCAGCTAACTCTGTTTCGTCTCCTAAGCCTGTGACGCCTATTCCAGTAGCCTCTCCGCCCATAGGTCGGGCTAGCTCAGAAACTCAAGCCTATCAACAGGCTTATAATTTAATTGCCGCCAATCGCTACGACGATGCCATTGCTAGGTTTAATCAATTTTTGACTCAGTATCCTGCGAGTACGCAAATTCCAGATGCTAACTATTGGCTAGGGCAATTGTATTTACTCAAGGGGCAGCCAGATCAGGCGACTCAAGAGTTTCGTAAAGTCATTAATTTTAAAAATAGCCCTAGAGTTCCTGATGCCTTGCGTCAGTTGGGTGTTATTTATCAGGCCAACGGCGATTCGGCGCATGCTAAACAGATGTTTCAACGCGTCGTTAAAGATTATCCAGGTACTTCTGCCGCTATCGCTGCACAAAAGCAGATAGATAGCATGAATTAGTGGCATAATTAAAAAACTAAAAAATTAAAAAACTAAAAATATTAAATATAAAAATGTCAGAAGAGCCCAATCAAAATCAAACTCAAAAATCTTTGAGAATTACCGAAATTTTTTATTCACTCCAGGGGGAGTCTACTTTTGTAGGGCTGCCCACTGTTTTTATTCGCCTGACGGGCTGCCCCTTAAGATGCCAGTACTGTGATACGGCCTATGCTTTCAAAGGCGGAATCAAATTAGAAATAAAAGATATTTTAGAAAAAGTTAAAACTTATAAAACTAAATATATCTGCGTAACCGGTGGGGAGCCTTTAGCTCAGCCAGCTTGCTTGGATTTATTGAAAATCTTAATTCAAGAGGGTTTTACCGTCTCTCTGGAAACTTCAGGTGCTTTGCCGATAGAGCCTGTGGATCCTGGGGTGAATATAATTTTAGATATTAAAACACCGGGGTCTTTAGAGCAGGATAAAAATTATTTAGATAATTTAAAATTTTTAAAAAAATCAGACCAGATTAAATTTGTCATTTGCTCTCGTGAAGATTACGAATTTAGTAAGAAATTTTCACTAGAAAATAATTTAATTAATAACTATGAGATTTTATTTTCACCCAGTTACACCCAAGTTCCAGCGAGTGAACTAGCCGCTTGGATTTTAGAAGATGGTTTAGCTGTGAGGTTGCAGATACAGCTTCATAAATTTCTATGGGGTAATAAGACAGGTGTTTAGAGTTGTTTTAAATTTTTTTTTATTAAATTTTATTTTTATTTTTTCCCTTATTTTTTCTAAAGCCTTTGCTGATGGGATTTTTAATTTACCTATTTCTGGTCCTGTTTTAAATTCCGCTTGGTCAGGGACTAATGTCAGTGCAGGCGGGGTGATTAATACTGGGAATACCAACTCTCAAAATATCAACTCAGCGGTCAATCTAAGTTATACAAAAAAACGCTGGGATTTTACTAGCAATGACACGTTTAATTTTGCAAGAACGGAAGGGTCGGGCGTCACGGCCTCTAAATTATTTTTATCAGGACAGGCTCAATATAATTTTGCGATTAAAAATTATAGTTTTCTTGAAACAGACTACACGGACGATCGTTTTGATGGGTATCAATATACTTTAAATAGCATCGTGGGTTATGGTCGGCGTTTAGTTAATACCCCAAAATTTAATTGGGATGTCCAAGGTGGGCCTGGATTCCAGCATGCGGTTAAAAATCCTAACGAAGAGAGTTCGGGTGAAAATCAAGAAGAAAATAATTTTTTATTAAACGCTTCCAGTCAGATCTCCTGGGCTTTGAGTCCTAACGCTAATGTCAGTGAAAATTTAAGCGCTGTGTCTACTCAAATTAATACGCGGACTATTTCGACCACGGCGATCACAGCTAATTTAATTAGCCAATTTGCGATGCAATTATCTTTTCAGGCGATTCATGATTCCTTGCCTTTATCAGGCAAGAAAAATCTTAATACAGTAAGTACGATTTCTTTGGTGTATACCTTGGCTTAAATTTTCTTTTTGCTTAGTTGGTCGAGATGGATTTACTTTCTGATTTTTAAAAACAAAATCGGCACACCCAAAATTAAAATATCAGCACCAATAATTTCTGAAATATATAAAACATGATTTTGTATTTTTAAAATCTCTGGTGGAACTAAGCCCAGCAAAAATCCTAATACCACTGTGATTAAGCCCAAGAGCGCTAATAATTTAATAAAAATATTTTTAATAATTTTTAAAGCAGAAATAAAAACAAGCGCAAACATTAATAAAGTAAATTGACTAGTAATAACTAGTAGAAACCAAAAAGCCTGGGTAACACTGGGCATCCATAAGTACACGGATAATAAGAACAGGCCCAAAAAAAGCTGGATAGTTAAAATCCCAGTGGGCATCCCCTGTTGATTAGTTTGGGTAAAAATTTTTGGAGTATTTGAAAATTTTGCAAATTGGAAAAACCCGCGAGCGGGTCCAATAATCCAAGCGCTCATAGATGCCAGGCTTCCTAGTGCAAGCGCAATAGCCAGCAGGGGCGTTAAAAATCCTAATTTAAAAAAATTAAAAAAAGCCTGAAAACTTTGCATCACCCCCGTGATTATTTGTATAGAGCCACTGGGAATAATACTGGATAGCGCCAGTGCCGTTCCCATAGAAATTAAAAGAATCAAAGCGCAAGAAAGTAATAAAGCTTTGGGCAGAGTTTTTTTAGGATTATGAATATTTTGAAAATGAAACGCTGTAATTTGCATGCCTGAATAAGCTGACAGAACACTTAGAAATAAAGAGAGATTAGAATAAGAAAAAGAAGAGGGGGTGTGAGAAAAATCAAAGATAAAAACAGGGTGAGATTGGGGGGTGAAAAATATAAAACCAAGTGCCAGTCCCATGATTAAAAAACCTGGAAATAAAGTGCCTAGTAGGGCTCCTAAAGTATTTAATTTCGAAGAAGTGCCAATATTTAAAGAATTTAGCCAAGTTAAAAATAGATAAATTAAGCAAAGCGTTAAAAAAAGATGTGTCGGCGTTTTACTTAAAAATCCCAAGCCTGCAAAGCTTAAAGTACCGAGTAAGCTGGCTAAAGTCGCAGGGGTTGAGACTAGATTATTAATCCACTCCATCCAGATGGCTAAGAATCCCCAAGAGGGCCCTAGTGATTTTTGAACCCAGATATAAATCCCGCCAGATTCTGGAAATTTTTGAGATAGTGCTAAGCAAATCAAGGTGCTGGGAATTAAAAAACAAAGTGCTCCCAATAAATAATAAAAAACAGACCAAATCCCAAGGGCGGCAATTAAGGGGATGCCTCGTAAATTTAAGACGGCTGAAATCGTGATCATGGTGAGGGCGAAGACCCCCAGAGATTTCACGCGCATTAAATTTCTCTGCGCTGATGCATGGCAAAAAGTTCTGTATAGCCGCCAATCAAAATATTATTAATAAAAATTTCTGGGACTGTTCGGCGGCCTTGAGATCTTTCTAACATTTCTTCTTTTTTAGCAGGATCTAAGTCCACTCGAATTTCTTGATAAGTTAAATTCTGTTTGGCTAGTAAATTTTTAGCTTGAATACAGTAAGGGCAAGAGGCTGTGGTGTAGATTTCTATATTTTTAATAGGGGGCATTTTTTTGGGTCTTATTTTAAATATTGAATTTTATTAGGAACATCTTTCCAGGCATCGGCGTCTGAAGGCGGTTCGCATTTTTCAGTAATATTGGGCCAAAGTTGAGACTTCTCTCTATTTATTTTTAAAAATATTTCTTGGCCTGGTTTTAATTCATCTTCTGAAACAATGGCGTTGACGGGGCATTCGGGTTCGCATAAAGCACAGTCAATACATTCGTCTGGATTAATGGCTAAAAAATTAGCGCCTTCATAAAAGCAGTCTACAGGGCAGACTTCAACGCAGTCGCCATATTTGCAATTAATACAGGCTTCGGTGACAACAAAGGTCATAGAGAATCTCCAGAAAAATAAAAAATAAATTTTAAAAAACGCGAGATGCTCCCATAAGCTTTTTCATGATGCAAATAATTTTATTGTTATTGTTCTTGTTATACTTGCGCGCTTTTTTATAGAGAAGTTTATAAATAAAAGAGAGGGTTTTTAATTTATGTGGGTGTTGGCGAGATTTTTTAAATTAGGGCTGAATCAAACCAGTGTTTCTCGAGAGCTGATGGCCGGTTTAACCACTTTTATTACCATGGCCTATATCGTCATTATTGAGCCGCAGATTTTGGCTCAGGCTGGCATGAGTCTGCAACAGAGTTTTTGGGTGGTCGCTTTAATTACTGCATTTTCCAGTATTTTATGTGGCCTGATTTCAAATTTGCCCTTTGCCCTAGCGCCAGGTTTGGGCCTGCTTTCTTTTTTTAGCTATGTCGTAGTCCAGAAGATGGGGCTGCCTTATCAGGCGGGCTTAGCTGCTGTTTTTATTTCTGGAATATTATTTTTAGCGATTACTTTGACTCGTATTAGACAAATGATCTTAGAATCTATTCCGCATTCTTTAGGTTGTTCTATTGCTGCGGGAATTGGTTTTTTTATTGGCTTGATTGCTCTGAGAAATATTAATTTAATTGTCAGCTCCCCTGTGACTTTGGTTCAGTTGGGCGCTGTTGACACGCCTAGTGTTATTTTATTTTTTCTGGGGTTTTTAATCATTGCTATTTTGGACCGCAGGAATATCCCCGGGGCGATTTTAATAGGCATGTTATTAGTCTCTGTTTTGGGTTTTATATTTCATGTCAGTGAGTTCCATGGCGTTTTTTCCATGGCGCATCCGTTTAAAGATTTAAAAAATTTAAATAGTTTTAATTATTTAAATAATTTTAATTTTCATGCGTTAAATAATAAACAGGCCTGGCCTTTGATTTTTACTTTTTTAATAGTGGCTCTATTTGACTCGACGGGAACCATGCTGGGCTTGTCTCATCAGATGGGGCAAGAAAAGCCAGAGATTAAAAAAATTAATAAAGCTTTATTAGCTGAAAGTATTTCAACGACGGTATCTTCTATTTTGGGCGCAACGACGACAGCCGCTTTTGTCGAATCAGCTGCTGGAATTCGAGCAGGCGGGCGGACGGGTCTGACAGCCGTAGCGGTAGGTTTTTTATTTTTATTAACTTTGTTTTTTTTCCCGTTAGCTGAGTCTGTCCCGAATTATGCAACGGCCTGTGGCTTGTTTTATGTCAGCTGTATGATGATTCGGCCCTTTGCCCAAGTGGACTGGGAAGATGCAGCCGAATTTATTCCAGCAGTGATTACTTTATTAATGATCCCCCTAACTTTCTCAATAGCCGATGGTGTGGGCTTGGGTTTGATTTGCTATTGGGTCTTAAAAATAGCCAGCGGCAAGATTAAAAAAATCCATCCCATGCTCTGGATTTTGACTGCTGTATTTATTATTTATTTTATGATTTAAAAAGCTTTTAAAAATCGTTGACAATGAAGGGCCCGTCTTTATAATGCCGCCCCATTGCGTGGGTGCTTAGCTCAGATGGTAGAGCGTCGCCCTTACAAGGCGAGGGTCGTGGGTTCGATCCCCTCAGCACCCACCAGTTTTAGATTTTTTATGTTAGATTTTGGGGCTATAGCTCAGCTGGTAGAGCGCTTGCATGGCATGCAAGAGGTCAGCGGTTCGACCCCGCTTAGCTCCACCAGGGAATAGGTTTTATGCGTTTTGTCCCCTTCGTCTAGTGGCCTAGGACACCGCCCTTTCACGGCGAGAACAGGGGTTCGACTCCCCTAGGGGACGCCAGTTTTTATGACTGGTTTTTCTGTGTATGAGTGTGATGGTAATACGCGTAGGTTTTTTTTATGTTTTTTGTCCCCTTCGTCTAGTGGCCTAGGACACCGCCCTTTCACGGCGAGAACAGGGGTTCGACTCCCCTAGGGGACGCCAGTTTTTCCAGTATCTGGGATTTACTTATCTGGGGTCTGTTTAAAAATGAATATTATTAATATTTCGGCTTATAAATT
Organism: Francisella tularensis subsp. holarctica; assembly: GCA_945879065.1. Taxonomy (GTDB): domain Bacteria; phylum Pseudomonadota; class Gammaproteobacteria; order Francisellales; family CACEW01; genus CAMCUU01. The sequence continues at coordinate 14,718 of CAMCUU010000025.1, read as the reverse complement.
TATCCCCTTATTTGACACGGAATATCTGAAAGCTTCTTTCTATGAAGCCCTGGGTCAGATTGGTCTTAAAGGGACTGTGATATTGGCCTTTGAGGGCATTAACATTGGCCTAGCAGGCACTCCAGATCAAATAGAAAAATTTGATTGTTTTTTAAAATCCCAAAACAAATTTAAAGATATTATTTTCAAAGAAAGTCCTTCTTCTTATGTACCCTTTAAACATTTAAAAGTTAAGCTTAAAAAGCAGCTGGTTCCAGGCGGAGATGATCAATCTTGTCCGCTTAATAACACAGCGCCTAGGATTTCCCCTCAAGAATTAAAATCTTGGTACGAAGATAAAAATAAAATACCAGGCAAAGATTTTATTTTAATAGACACCCGTAATGACTATGAATTTGAAATGGGGTCTTTCGAAGCGGCGATACACTACGATTTAGAAAAATTTCGAGATATAGAACAGCATTTTTTACAATTTTCTAAACAAGATCCAGAAATTTTATCTAAGCCAGTGATCACTTTTTGTACCGGCGGGATCCGCTGCGAACGCGGGGCGCCTTTAGCTAAATTGGCAGGCCTAAAAAACGTCTATCAATTAGATGGCGGAATCTTAAATTACTTTAAAGATTGCGGTGCTGCTTTTTGGCGCGGTAATTGTTTTGTGTTTGACGAGCGTCGCGGTGTGACTCCAGATCTTTTGCCAGCTTGATTTTATTTGATCCGAGCGGCAGGCGGGCGAATAAAAAATTTGTCCCTACGGGAAGCCCAATCTGAGCCAAACTAAAAACCTCCAATTTTATTGAGTTTTTCTTGAAATTTTTATTATTATTTTATTATATTTTAATAAGTTAGGTCGCATTTTTCATAATTCATATCATATGAATTATAAAACATGAATTCTCTCAAAAATTCCCTACAAATCTTTGGCCCACCTCTGTACAATCGCCGTTTTTTTAAAATAATTTTTAAATTTTTTATAGGGGTTTATTCTCAATGGTCCGGTCTCATTACTGCGGTGAAGTTATTGAAAGTCTGATGGGGCAAGTTGTAAAAATTTGCGGTTGGGTCCAAAAAAGACGCGATCATGGTGGGGTGATTTTTATTGATTTAAGAGACCGTGAAGGCTTGGTTCAAGTAGTCTTTGAGCCAGAATTTAAAGATTTTAAACTCGCTGAGTCTTTACGCGGTGAGTTTGTCATAGAGCTAGAAGGCTTAGTGAGAATACGGCCTCAAGGTCAAGAAAATCTAAATCTCAAAACAGGCAAAATAGAAGTCCTGGTTCAGAGTTTAAAGATTTTAAATACCGCTAAGACCATTCCTTTTCCATTAGATAGCCATCATCAGACTATTAGCGAAGAGGTGAGGTTAAAATATAGATATCTGGATCTACGCAGACCGCAGATGCAAGAAAGATTAATCTTAAGAGCCAAGATGAATAATTTTGTGAGAAATTATTTGAGTGAGAAAAAATTTATAGAAGTCGAAACACCTTGTTTAACAAGGGCCACTCCAGAGGGTGCGAGAGATTATTTAGTTCCCTCTAGAACTTACCCCGGCGATTTTTTTGCCTTGCCCCAGTCTCCCCAGTTATTTAAGCAATTATTGATGGTTTCTGGCTTAGATCGCTATTTTCAAATTGTGAGATGTTTTAGGGACGAAGATTTAAGAGCGGACAGACAGCCTGAATTTACCCAGTTAGATATCGAGATGTCGTTTATTTCAGAGCAGGACATCATTCCGTTGATGACGAATTTAATTCAGGGATTATTTAGTCATTGTGGGCAGGAATTACCCCAAGAATTTCCAGTCATGACCTATCAAGAAGCGATGCGTCGCTATGCATCTGATAAGCCAGATTTGCGAAATCCCTTGGAATTAGTGGATATTGCTGATTTAGTTAAAAATACGGATTTCAAAGTTTTTCAAGAAGCGGCTAACAATAAAAATTCTCGAGTCATTGCTTTGAAATTACCCAAAGGCGCTGAATTATTAACTAGAAAGATGCTGGACGACTATGCCAATTTTGTAGGTTTATACGGCGCGAAAGGCTTGGCTTATATCAAAATTAATGATTTATCTTTGGGCTTATCGGGACTTCAGTCGCCTATTTTAAAATTCTTGCCAGAAGAAATAATTAATAAAATTTTAGAGAGATTAGAAGCCAAAAATAATGATTTAATCTTTTTTGGGGCTGATAAAAATAGCGTCGTTAATCCATCGATGGGTGCTTTAAGAATTAAATTGGGCCATGACTTAAATTTATTAAATACGAAATGGGCGCCCTTATGGATTGTTGACTTCCCGACCTTTGAATTAGATGAAAAAACAGGGGAATTATTATCCGTCCATCATCCATTTACCTCGCCTAAAGTTAACTCTGCCCAAGAGTTAGAAAATACAGCGCCCGAAGATTTATTAGCCCGTGCTTATGACATGGTGATTAATGGCTATGAAGTCGGCGGGGGATCTATCCGGATTCATGATCAAGAATTACAGTCGGCTGTTTTTAAATTATTAGGTATTAATCAAGAAAGAGCCGCTGAGAAATTTGGGTTTTTATTAAACGCCCTGGAATATGGTGCGCCGCCACATGGTGGCTTGGCATTCGGAATGGATCGGTTATGTATGTTAATTTCAGGGACAGATAATATTCGTGATGTCATTGCTTTTCCTAAAACTCAAACCGCGTCTTGCCTCATGACCGATGCGCCTTCCAGTGTGGACCCTAAGCAATTACAAGAGCTGGGGATCCGAGCTGCGAGTCCAGTTAATAAAAAATAAAAAATGGGTAACAAATGAGCCGTCTTCCCCTCTACTTAGACTACGCAGCGACAACGCCAGTCGATCCTAGAGTCGCAGCCCTAATGGCAGAGTGTTTAAGCTTAGAGGGCGACTTTGGAAACCCGGCCTCTAATACCCATATTTACGGCTTTAAAGCCAAAGAGAGAGTGGATGTTGCGCGTGAGCAAATCGCTGAATCTTTAAAGATTTTAGACCCTCGGGAAATTATTTTTACCTCGGGAGCGACAGAATCTAATAATTTGGCGCTCCAGGGATTTTTTAAGGGATTTTTTAAAAATAATTTAAATAATCAAAATTACTTAATCACCATGCCAACTGAGCATAAAGCTGTCTTAGATCCTGCGAATTATTTAAGCACCCAGGGTGTGAATGTTATTTATCTAAAACCAGAACCTGACGGCATGTTAGATCTAGAAAAATTGGAGCAAGTTTTAAAAAATATTGCCCAGGAGAATCAAAAAAATAAGCCTAAAATTTTGGTTTCTATCATGTGGGTCAATAACGAAACTGGCGTGATTCAAAATATTTTAAAAATTGCTGAATTAGTTAAATCTTATGGAGGGTATTTACATGTCGATGCCGCTCAAGCCGCTGGTAAATTAGAGATTAACTTATCTCAAATCCCCATTGATTTACTTTCTCTTTCTGCCCATAAATTTTATGGCCCCAAAGGCGTTGGGGCTTTGTATATTCGCAGAAAACCTAAGGTAAATTTAAGTCCTATTATTTATGGCGGCGGCCATGAGATGGGTTTTCGATCAGGGACTTTACCCACGCATCAAATAGCGGGGATGGGTTTGGCTTTGTATTTATCTCATGAAAATTTAGCCCAAGAGTCAGATCGAATTTTAAAATTAAAAAATAAATTTTGGACTGGCTTGGCTCAAAATTTAAGTCAATTAAAAATCAATGGGATTAAAAATTTAGAAGATCAAAATCTCGCTATTCCTAATATTTTAAATATTGGCTTTGAAGGCGTAGACAGCGAGTCTTTAATTATGGCGCTTCAAGAAGATTTGGCTGTTTCAGCAGGCTCTGCCTGCACTTCAGCAAGTATTGAAACCTCGCATGTGCTCTCAGCCATGGGGGTGTCAGATCAAGATGCGCATGAGTCTTTACGATTTTCTTTCGGAAGATTTGTTCTAGACAGTGATATTGATCGGGCCATTTTGGCGATCACCCAGCAAGTGAAAAAATTACGGGCTATGTCGCCGATTTGGCAAATATGAAAGATCTTGAGTATAAAAAATTTAAACAGGCCCAGTATTTTTATGCCCAAGATTATTGGGGTGTTTTATTAGGTCCAGATATTAAAATTTATCAAGCGGGGTCTCTTTCTTCGGGGCAGCTGATTAAAATTTATTTAGAAATTTCAAATCAAAAAATAATCGATATCCGTGTCCAAGTCTACGGCGGGCCTTATTTAATCATTGCTGCTGGGTATTTCTGTGAATTTGTTTTAAATAAAAATTTGAAAGAAATTTTAGAAAAATTTTCTCTGGAAAAAATCTGGGCAGATTTAAATTTCCCAGAGCATAAAAAAAGCATTTTATTATTGCTTGAAGATATCTTGCAGAATTTATTATCGACTTAAATTTAAATTTAAATTTAAAATAAAAATAAAATAAAATAATTCTGGAATGCAGCAAAAGAAAAATGTAATTTTCTTTCCCATTTCGGGGTAGCCCTTTGGCTTTTATCTTTAGCTTTTAATTTAAAGGATATTTTTTATGCCTAATGATGATATTGCGATTTATATCCCGGGTGCTATGCGGGGTGATATGCGGGGTGATATGCGGGGTGATATGCGGGGTGATATCCGGGATCGTCCATACAATTTGCTAGCGGGTGCTTTTATGGTCTCTTTGGCAACTTATCTTCAGTCCAGCGAGCCTGATGTGTGGCGGAATCCAAGTGATGAGTTTTTTTATTCAGCACAGGCTGCCTCTGTTTTTTTGTTCGGTTTAGCATTATTGGTTTCTCACAAACCATATCTTGGGATTACTTTCCTCTGTTTGGGTGTGGCTAGCTTTGCCCTTTCTTTGGGGTATCAGTTCAGCTCTTTCGATGTGAAGAATGATACGCCAGGTAGCGCATTAACAAACTAATGCTTTGTTGATCAGTCAATAAAATGATTAGAAATTATTCAGGAGTTTTTATTGTGCATGATTTTTATAATAGGGAGCCACGAGAGCTAGGAATGAAGCTTTTTGGGGTTTTTGCTGTTCTCACTGCGACTTCTTTTTTGTATACCAGCTTTTTTCAGGGGCCGCATGACAGTCCCTATCGGCAGGTTTCGCATCTTTTCACTGCAGCCTCTTGCTTCTGTGTCGCTCTAGGGGCTTTCGTCCCGCAAGAACGTCAGTTTATGCATAAGCGGGTTGCTCCAGCTTTCTGGTTGGCTGGTCTTTTTTCGACGTATCTGTCTGATCTCGGTCCTGTTAATCAAGGGCCCGCTCAAGAGTCCTCACCAGGTTTTTCACACTAATTAAATTAATGCTGAACTCAGGAGTTTTTTAGAAAAATCCAGCTAAATTTTGGCGCTTAAAATTTGGTCTAAATTTTTCTCCTAAATTCTCCTAAATTCTCCTGAGGTCTGGTGCAATGCATTTTAAAAAATTAGTCATAGCTTTGAATTTCTCTGCCATTTTCTTAGCTTATTTAAGTTTTGCTGATAGCCCTCTTATCTTACCTTCCGGGGGAATTAATATTATTCCCGAAGTCCAATCTTGGACGCCTTTAAATCAAGATTTTTATTTTCCTAATGCGGGTTTTGTTATTACTTATTTTGATTCAAATCCAAACCCAAACCCAAACCCAAATTTAAATTTAAATTTAAATTTAAAATTTTCTTCAAGCTTTAGCCCTGACATTATTTTACAAAAAGATGCTGAAACTTTATCTCAAGATTTAAGTAGTTTAACGCCTAGTTTTACCAGCAATAGCCCAAAAAATACCTCACAAAATTGCCTTGGAAAAAGCCCTGGAGGGATTTGTTTAAGTATTAATCCTGAGTTTAATAAAGCTTGGTCTGGAATTAATAATTCAAATAAAAATACGGTGACACAGGGATATGAATTAGATTTAGGGGTTAAGAGCCCGGCTGAAATCGATATTATTGCCGCGACGCCAGAGGGTATTTTTAATGGAACCCAGTCTTTAATTCAGCTCTTAGAGCAAAGTTCAAAATTGCCTATGGGTATTATTAAAGACTGGCCCAGTGTGGGCGAGCGCAGTGTCATGTTGGATACGGGAAGACATTATTTTGAAGTGAGTTATCTGGAATATTTATTAAGACTCATGGCTTTGTATAAATTTAATACTTTTCATTGGCATCTCACCGACTGGAATGCCTTTCGTTTAGATGACCCTGAGAATTATCCAGGCCTAGCCCCGGCGCCTCTCTTTTCTGAAAATACTCAAAGTATTGCGGCTCAGTCCTATAGCTATGAAGACGTTCAAGAGGTCTTAAGCATGGCGGACCAATATCATATTACGGTCATTCCAGAGATTGATATTCCAGGGCACTCTAGTGCTTTAACAGCTTACTATGAAAAAACGCATAACGGAGAATCCATTGCTTTTGGTCCGACGGACCAAGTCGCCAATTGTCCAAACATGGCTAGTTATACTATTGGCGGTGTGACTCAGCCGGGTTGGACCTTGGATGTCATTAATCCAAAAGCTTTAACTTACGTCGAAGATTTAGTTAAAAACTTCATGCCTTGGTTTTCCAATAGTCCTCATCCTGCGGGGTCTTCCACTTCAGCCCAAGCTTTATATCAATATCAAGGCCGATATTTTCATTTAGGGGCGGATGAATATCCCAATAACAGTCTTTTGAGAACTTGCCCAGCTTTAATTCAAGCCTGCGCTAATAAACCAGCTGCTGATTGCTCTTGTACCAAACAATCTTCTACTGGACCTACTTTAATTCCAGCCTGTCAAACAGGTGCTGGGATTTCTTTGCCACAACCTGTTCCTGGAGGCTTATTTGTCGATTTTTTAAATCAGATTGACCAAGATATTTTTCAATCAGCCCAAAATAATCCAGATGGCATGAAGATGAGAATCTGGACTGGCTGGAATGCAGCAAGTAGCCCTGGTAATAAATATGCCTCTTCAGCCATTGATCCCAATAAAGATATAGTTATTGATGCTTGGCTCATGACCCAAGATTTAAATAATTTAACCCAGGCAGGGTTTGAAATTAATAATACTTCTTATGGCATGACTTATTTAACCCCGGGTTTTGCAGGTCAAAATTGGGATTATCCGGCGCCTCAGAATTATTTATTAAACACCTGGACGCCGAATACTTTTGTGATTCCGAGTGCAGCACGGCCCAATCAAGTGACAAAAATTCAGCCTAGTGAAAATTTCTTAGGGGCAGGATTTCAAATATGGACCGATGGGGCGACTGAAAAATCAGATCGCTATTTCGATACTTTATTAGAACGGCCTTTAAAATTAATCGCCAATAGCACCTGGTCCGGCGGTCAAAGTAAAAACAGCCTGAGTCAGATGATCCAGAATTTAAATTTAATTAATCAAGTTCCTGGTTTTAATTTACCTGCCGCTCAAAGCTGGTGCATGAATCAGACGAAAGATCTAGAAAGCGGTTATGCCATGAATACCTTGCCAGGCCTTCAAGATTTAGATTCTGATCTTGCCGTGCCCTGGACTTTGCAAGTGAAAGTCAAAGTCAATTCTTCTGTGTTTTTACAAGCTTTAAATCAGGACAGTAATTTAATTTTGACCCAGTCAGATTTAGAAGAAGACCCTGGAGTAAATTTATTACAACTAGATCTAGCCGAGTTTAATCCCATGCAAAAAGGGGTGGAGATGGGTTTAATAGGCTATGAAAATGGCGTGCTTAACCAGTCCTCTCCAGATAGCCCTGTGGGTGTTTATGTTTTTAATACGCACTTGCCCTTAAATCAGTGGAATATTTTAACCTACATTGGCGATCGTTCTGGGGTTCGTGCTTATTTAAATGGAAATTTAATCGGCCAAAATAATAGTGTCATGGCGCTGCCTTTAAAATTATTGGGCAATGCCGAATCACCGATTTATATCCCAGCGCCGGGCGAAGATCCTCCTGCAGAAGTGTCGCGTTTATTGATATTAAATAGGGCGTTAAATTCTCTATCCAGTATTAATAATGCACTGAATAATTTCTGCGGGGCGGGGGCTATCTAATAGGAAAGGTGTGGGGGCGAATCTTGTACTCGCCCTTGGGGGTGCGCGCCGAGCATCGCGAGGTGGGTGGGCCTTATGCCATTGATGGGTATCTACTTGGTTATGGTCTCGCTGCTAGCTAGTTTATTTTTATTAGAAGATCTCATGCGTAATTTTGTTAAAAATTAGGAGCTTTTTGTGCGTCCCTAGGGACTTTTCTGCTATAAGCTTGTCCTGTTATGTAGATCGTCGTTGCTCCGATTTTTTTGGATTACGTTAAAATCGCGGCGCTTTAAAAAATAAGGATCCAGCTCGTGAAAATTTTTACGATTTTTTCTTTAGTCGCACTCTTCAGCACGCCTTTTATTGGTTTTTCAGAAGAATCTATTGAAAAATCTACAAACGATTTCACTAAACCTATTGTGATTTACCCTGATCAAAATACCCTTAGTCTTAATATTTCATCCAATCTGAGCACTGGATACAGTTGGTACATCACAAAGACTGATAATCAATTTTTTAGTCTCTCGTCTCATGAATATGCCTCTGAAAAAAATACTTCTAACAAAGACGACTGGGCGGGGGTCCCTGAAACAGAGACGTTTACCTTTAATATTAACCCTGAATTTCATAAAGCCCCTTATCTTGGAGAAATCGATTTTGCTTATCTTCGGGCCTGGGATCTCAGCTTAGGAATTCATAAAATTCTCTGGATTGCGTCCGTCCCAGGGACACCTGCCCAAGTACAGACCCCAACTGCAACTTCTCCAACTTCTCGGTCAGAAACTCCAGCAGCTTCAGCGACTTCAAGCACGACCAATACCACATGGCTCAGCATCTAGCCCTGGCCAATAGGATTTTTTTTCATCATGACAAGGCTCAAGAGTTGTTAAAAACACCTGAAAAAACACCTGGGCTTTAAGAGTAAAAATCAAGATAATGCTCGGCTGAATTTTAGGATTTTAAAAAATAGGGAAATTAAAAATTATGTGGTTTAAAAATATTCATGTTTTTATTTTAAAAAATGGCCTGGAAAAAAATCTAGAAGAACTGGAATCTGATTTAGCGGCTGGGAGATTTTTGCCCTGTTCCAGCATAGAGCCCCGCGCTGAAGGCTGGGTATCTCCTGGCATAGATCCTGAAGGCCCTATGGTTTATGTCGCAAATCAAAAATATTTATTAGCGAGAAAAACAGAGCAAAAATTAATTCCAGCCTCTGTATTAAACGAAAAGCTCAAAGAATTAGTGGATTTTAAAGAGCAAAAAGAAAATCGAAAATTAAGAAAAAAAGAAAAAGAAAGTTTAAAAGACGAGATTTTTCATACCCTCGTTACCCAGGCTTTTAGTCAAAGTAGTTTGACTTATGGCTATATAGATTTAATTAAAAATTGGGTGGTGGTTAACACCAGTTCTCGCAAGAAAGCTGAAGAATTTTGCAATGCGATTAGATCTAGTTTGGGGTCTTTTAAAGTCGAATTGCCTGAAGTCCAGGGCGTGTCGATTTTAATGAGCGAGTGGCTTAAGAGTCAAAAATGCCCGCCAGAGTTAGTGATTGAAGACCAGTGTGTGATTGAAGACACGCGAGAAGGGGGGTCTTTGAAAGTGGCTAAGCAGAATTTATTAGCCGATGAAATTTTAAATTTTATTGACCATGGTCGAGAAGTCGTCCAGCTAAAACTGGGTTTTCAGAATCATATTGTTTTTAATCTAAAAGATGATTTTTCTTTAAAGACTTTAAAATTTCTAGACGGAATTCATGAGCAAGCCTCTGATATTTTTACCGAGACGGCGGCGGATAAATTTGATGCAGATTTTACCTTGATGTCAGAGACTCTGACGGAATTATTAGGGTTTTTATTGGGGGTGTTTTCGATGGAAAATACAGAGTTGAATAAAGTCTCAGCGAAAGAACTGGAAGCATTAATTCCAGCTTAATTCGAGGGCGAATACGAGATTCGCCCCTACACCTCTGTTTTTCTGTTTTTAGGCAAACTCGAGAAAAAACGCATGCAAGAAAAAATAAAAAATTTAAATCAGCCTGTTAACGCTGTGCTGACTATTCCTGGGTCTAAGAGCATTACTAATAGGGTTTTATTGCTAGCTGCTTTAGCCAAAGGGGAGTCAAATATTTCTGGGATTTTAAAATCAGAAGATACGCGAGTGATGGCCGAGGCGCTCTCTTGTGCTGGAGTTGAAGTCAAGATTCAAGAAGATTTAAGTGCAAAAATTCAAGGCTGTTCTGGCAATTTTCCAGACTTAAATTTAAAAAAAGACTCAAAATTTCATATCAAAATTTATACCCATGAATCAGGTACAGCCACGCGGTTTCTAATTCCAGCGCTGGCTGCTTGTGGGGCTGGAAAATATTATTTTCATGGCTCAGAACGCATGATGGACCGGCCTTTAGAGCCCCAGCTGAAAGCTTTAAGTTCACTAGGTGCAAAATTTGATTTTGAATTTGATAAGACATTTAAAATGCCGTTTTTTCTAGGTGAAAATAATTTAAAAAATAAATTAAAAGACGGCGAAATTTTTATTGATCTTAAAGACTCGAGCCAGTTTTTATCAGGTTTATTAATGGCCGCGCCCTATGCTGGAGGGTCTATTTTTTTAAAATCTACGCATAATATTTTTTCTAAGCCCTATGTCTTAATGACTTTAAAGTTAATGGAAAAATTTGGGGTAAAAATTAATTTGGTTTCGCCTCAAGAATTAAAAATAGAGCCGAGTGCGTATCAAGCCTGTGATCTTATGATTGAACCGGATATGTCGACGGCGTCTTATTTTTTTGCGATTCCCGCTTTAGTAGGTGGAAAGCTGCATGTTAAAAATTGCTCTCGAAAAGATTCGCTTCAGGGGGATGTGAAATTTCTAGAAGTGTTAGAGCAAATGGGCTGTGAAGTGATTCAAGAAAATAATGGGATAACGGTGAGTTATTTAAATTATTTAAAAATTTTAAAATCTCCCGGTGAAATCAGCATGACTGGCTTTAGCGATACGTTTATGACGGTGGCCGTCTTGGCTTGTTTCTGTGATGCGCCCACTGTGTTACATGGTTTATCTCACACCAGATTGCAAGAGTCAGATCGCGTGAGTGCGATTGCTCAAGGTTTAAATAAGCTGGGAATTCGAACAGAAGAAACGCCAGATAGCTTAAAAATTTACCCGTTTGAAAATTTTGAAAATATAAAAAATTTAGCAAAACCAGAAAGCAAAGAATGTGTATTAGATAGCTTTAATGATCATCGGATTGCCATGTCTTTAGCTTTAATGGGCTTAAAAATTCCTGGCGTTGTTATTAATAATAGCCAGGCGGTGAGTAAAACCTGTCCTGAGTTTTTTAAATTATTAGAAAAGTGTAGGGGCGAATCTTGTATTCGCCCGGAACAGTGGAAATGAGAGGGTAAAAATGGAAGCAAAACTTAATTTGAATTCATTGATAAAAGCGATGGAGCAATTTAAGCAAGGTCTTGCCCGAGCTGAGCTTCATCCCGATGACAAACTCTCGCAATGAAACATCCCATGACTATGATCATGAAAAAGCCAACGCTGTTTATGTCCAAGCCGCAGCGTTTTTACCGGATGTACAAAAATTTTTGGAGATTTTTAAACATGTCCTTCAAGAAACTTGACGTGAGTGCTGATCATTTAAAAATTCTCCAAAGAATTCTTAGAGAAACATATTCCTGACCGTACTGTTTGGGCCTTTGGCTCACGTGTTAAAGACACGGCAAAAAAACCTCGGATTTGGATTTGTGTATTTTGGGGGGAGCCCCCCTTTCTTTTTATCAATTAGCTGAATTACAAGATGCGCTGAGTCTGTCTAGCATCCCTTATCGAGTTGATATTGTTGATTGGATGGGTATTACGCCGGAATTTAGAAAAATTATTCAAGAAAATTGCGTCTTAATTAAAAAGTTAAATAATTAATGCAAAATTTCTTTTTTAAGATTCAAAATGACCTCGAGGGAGAGGTTGGTTGCTTTTTGAATGAGGCTTTCATCGAGCCCTAAAGATAAGAGGCGACGGGCTGCCTCTTTTAGACCTTTTTCCATGCCTTTTTCCATGCCCTCTTTGCGGCCTTCTTCAATGCATTGTTCGTAGATGGTCATGGTGCGCTCCTTATCTTTTGGTAAGCAAGATTGAATAAGATCCAGAAATTCACTTTTTGAAAAATCAGTCACAAAGCTGAAGTATTTTAATAGACTCTCTCGGATCTTGTCACTGGATTGTTTTAATAGAGGTAAATAAGTTTTAAATTTTTTTTTATAGCTTTTATGTCTCACATATTTTAATAAAATTTCAATGACACCAATCGTTTCATGGGTTAATAAAATTTCATCGGGGATATTCGGTAAATCAATAAAAATCACTTGTCCAATAATTGAAATAGGTCGAGGGCAATTCCAGGGTCTTTGTCCTTGGTAGTACACAAGGCTGATGATTTCTGGTTTGTTTTCTTTTTTATTATTTTTTTTTATAGCATTTGGTAAATGAGATAAGAGCGCAGCGGATTGATAGTTAGCAATTCGCAGAGACATGGCCTGGTCCGGCGAGCTCTGATGCTCTATGTGAATTAATAAAAACAGATCAGATGATTGATAATCGTAAATTAAATCTGCCTCAAATTCGGTGTGTGTCCGAGATTCTAAAAAGCTTGTAGATGATTGACGAATCAATGAGAAGTATTTTTTTATTTTTATTTCTAAAGTTTTTGGCAAATAGGCTTTTAAGAACCCATTGAAAAAGTCAAAGTCCGACATGAGTGATTTGAAATTTAAGTCGTGGTGATTGCGAGAAATTTTAGACCCTAGATTTCTTATTTATTTTTTATATGAGACTATTTTTATTTTTTTAAATCAACAAAAGCACAAAAATAAAAAATCATACAAAAACACCAGTGCGCTTATTCCAATGCGAAATTCAATGCCCGTATAATCGCCGCCTTTTTTGAAGATAAATAAAGGGCAGCGGGGCAGTGTTTCGAAAAATATTAGTAGTCTGCTTAGGCAATATTTGTCGATCTCCAGTAGGGGAAGGTTTATTAAAAAATTGTTTTAATAAAATGGGCAAGCCTGAAATTATGGTGAGCTCTGCAGGAATTGCTGCTGTAGTTGGTGCCCCGGCTTCTGCTCATTCTATTACGGTCATGAAGGCCAGAAATATTGATATATCAGATCACATAGCGCGTCAGCTCACTCATGAAATGATGGTCGAGCATGATTTAATTTTAGTCATGGAAATGGATCAAAAAAAACATCTAGAGCAACGCTTTTCTTTTGCGCGTGGCAAAGTTCATCTGATGGGTCGTTTTCAAAATAGAGAGATTTCAGATCCTTATTTAAAGCCTCTAGAAGCTTTTGAATCCATGGCCGATCGTATGGAGCATTGTGTGAATGACTGGATTAAACAGTGCTGGAGTTTGGAAAAAAAAGCTGAGAAAAGTTTAGAAAAAAATTAAAAAAATTAAAAAAATTAAAAAATAATTAGAGAAAATAAATAAGAGTGCGGCATGAAAAAAAGTTTGTTATTAAAAATTAGAATGAGAACTAGGATTGGTCAGGTCAGTGCATTAAGTGGATTAAGTGGGTTGATCTTACCCTTGTTAATGTCCAGCTGTACTTTGGTTCCTGGGATGCATATGAAAAATAGAGGGTTGTCACCCGCGCTTAATTCACAAGGTCAAATTGTAACGCCTAAAGTCATTGAAATTACGCCCCAATTGATTCAACAAGAGCAATGGGCTGCTCAGCAGACAAGCCAATTTAGTGCCGTGAATTATCAAGCGCCAATAGGGTTTTCAGCGAATGCTTCAGGCTATGAATATAAAGTCGGTCCTCAGGATGTTTTAAATATTATTGTTTGGGATCATCCTAATTTAAGTAATCCAACTAATTCACAAATGGGCAGTGATAAAGACGCCGGAATTACGGTGGATTCAGACGGCAATATTTATTATCCCTATGTGGGCTTAGTTCATGTCGGTGGATTAGATACTGACCAGATTCGCGATTTGTTAACTCAAAAGCTGAGTGTTTATTTAAAACAACCTCAGCTCAATGTCAGTGTTTTAGAATTTAATAGCCAGAAAATAGATATCACAGGCGCGGTGGGTAAGCCTACTGTGATTCCTATTACTAACGTCCCCATGACGGTGCTAAACGCCGTGACTCTCGCGGGTGGGCCCTTAAGATGCGGCAGTAGTACCAAGTTAAGTGAAGCCAGTGGTTCTGGTGGGCTTTGTGCCGATATTCGCAATGTACAAGTGACTCATGAGGGTGTGACTACTCAGGTTAATTTAGATTCTTTAAGAGCCAGTAATGGAACTTCGACAGATTGGTTGTTATATGACGGTGATACTGTTTTTGTGCCGAATAATAATTTTTATCGAATTTTTATCTTGGGTGCCGTGAATAATCCAGGGCCCTATAACATGATTGATAACACGATGTCTCTCAAAGAAGCTTTAGGCGATGCGGGAGGGGTTAGTGATATTTCAGATCCGACTTATACCTATGTGATTCGAAATTATCAGGGGAATCCCCGTATTTTTGAATTAAATGCAAGGTCTCCAGATGTATTAAATCTGGCTGGTGATTTTATTTTAAAACCAGAAGATGTGGTCTTTATCTCGACGTCGAAATTGCAAAACTTCAATGCAATTATTAATCAATTTTTACCCTCTTTATCAACAGCGGTTTATATCAAATCACTTAGTACTTAGTTTTTTAATTTTTT
>CAMCUU010000024.1 GCA_945879065.1 Francisella tularensis subsp. holarctica | reverse complement strand
ATAAATAAAAAATAAAAAAATAAGCAAGGGATCTTAAAGCATCCGGGTAAAACATCCCACTCAAAAACCTTGAAGTCTCTAAAGATTCTCAGTACGTTTCGCGCTTTGTTTTTAATAATTAATAAGAAATTTTAATCCATGCCTCCCTCTAGAACATCCCAATCCCGCCCCTACCTTTCAACGCCTAGCCTTTCTATTAATGCCCCCATTCCTGCGGAGTCTTTTTTAAATCTTTTAAAATGGGGGAGTTTCTCTGGAGTCTCTCGCATTGTGGCTTCGATGTATGGCACGGTTGGCATCTCTCTCATTGCAGCCAATATTGGCAGAAATGCGGTCGCATCCATGAGCCTCAACAGCATGTATATCTCAGCGTCTATAGGGGTTCTCAGAGGCGCACTTTCTGCCCTGGTGCCTTTATTTCAAAGCGATATTACATCGGAAGAATTCAGCCAAGTGGGTGCAAGATTGAGACAGTCTTGGATCTTTGTTATTGCAAGTATGCCGGTCATCATGACCCTATATGCCACAGCAGGTGCCCAACTAAAAGCCATGGGGATTTCAAAAGAAATTGCCGCATACTCCCAAGAATATCTGCTGGGGGCTTTGGCTTGTTTAATTCCTATCTATTTAGCCCAATGTGATTTTCTTTTAATAACCTGCCAAGAGAGCCCCTTCGTTCCTTTTTTAATGACCAGTTTTGCCTCAGGGGTCTCAGCACTTTTTGGATTTTTATTCTCACAGCAAATCATCGGCTCCATGTCTCCGATGTTTGGTTCAGCATTTGGAACCATGGTAGGCGCGTTAGTGGCTTTGATCTGTTCGAGAGCCTGGCTATTTCAAGAAAAATATAAGGCCTTTGAGCTTTACACTTTTCATCCTGAATTAGCCTGGAAACCCATGAAAGAGATTTTAAAATCTGCGCCTTTATTTGCGATACAAAGCGCCAATGAATGGGGTTTTCTTGCGGCTTGCTCTTTTATAATTGCAGGCATTGGCTCCACACCAGCGACCATTTTTCAACCGTCTTTACAGTACGTCTTCAGTGGAAATGTTTTCATGCTGGGCTATTCAGAATATCTTTTAAAATCTTTTAGAAGACGCTTAATCCCCTTAAGATTGGCGCTAGATTCAAAAAATACCCAAGCTATTCAGCAGGCGAAAACTTGTTTGAAACAGACTTTCGCGCGCGCCTTCATCGGCGGTCTTGGGATCGCTACTATTTATGCCACTGTACTGACTATTTTTTCAAAGCAATGCATCTCTGCTTTTTTAGACTCAGATTCTCAAAAAAATCCTGCCTTGATGAGCTCAGCCCAATCTTATTTTTATATTTCTGTCTGGTTCGGCTTAATTCATAGCGCAAGATTTATGCTGAGTGCGATTTATAACGCCGCAGGAAAGGCAAGCATGCCCACGCTCTTGAATTTCTTAAGTCTCAATGCCTTGGGGCTTGGGAGTATTTGCATTGGTCAATATGGATTTAATCATTTTCCAGTGAATGGCTTTGCACTAGCCTATGGCA
The DNA here is from genome assembly GCA_945879065.1 of Francisella tularensis subsp. holarctica. Lineage (GTDB taxonomy): Bacteria > Pseudomonadota > Gammaproteobacteria > Francisellales > CACEW01 > CAMCUU01. The sequence continues at coordinate 25,692 of CAMCUU010000024.1, read as the reverse complement.
CTGCAAGCTTATTTTCTGCTGCAGTGATGGCTTATGATTTATATAAAAAATCTCATCAATCAGCAGAGTTTTTAAGCGCCTATCTTCCAAAAAAAAATCCGCCTCCAGGAGTAAGAGCAAGCGCAAGAACCAGTGCCCCCATAGCAGAAATAGCAGGAGCAGCAGCAGAAATACCAGAAATACCAGAAGAAAATAAAATTGAGCTGACCATGAAGATGACCAGAGTTTAAATCCCATTTATTCAAATAATTTACTCAAAAATTTGACTCTGGCCCTTCTAAAAATTTACAGTGCCTGCTTTTTTTATCTCGAGGAAAAAATGCAAGATTTATTTCGTAAGCTTATTACTAGCATTGGAGAAGACGCAGATCGCCCAGGATTAAAAGGCACGCCAGAGAGAGCCGCTAATTCTTTTAAGTTTCTAACTCAGGGCTATCAGCAAAATATTCACGAACTGGTCAATGACGCGCTATTCGAAAGTGATGCCAACGACATGATTGTCATTAAAGACATTGAGTTATATTCGCTCTGTGAACATCATTTATTACCTTTTATTGGCAAGTGTCATATTGGCTATATCCCCAATGGAAAAGTCTTGGGTCTGTCTAAATTTGCCAGAATTACAGACATGTTTTCTCAGCGGCTGCAAATTCAAGAAAACCTCACCCATCAGATTGCCACCGCGATCTTTGAGCTTTTAAAACCAGAAGGCGTGGCGGTGACTATCGAAGCGAATCATTTGTGCATGAGAATGCGCGGCGTCGAAAAGCAAAATTCCATGATGGTGACTTCCTCGATGCTGGGTGTTTTCAGAGAAGATGAAAAAACGCGGATGGAATATTTATTCCTAGTAAAGCAATAGATTTTTTAAATCAAAACTCCAATAGCCATCAGCTAACTCAGCTTATAAAATGCGCGCCTATTTTATTAAAAGAGTATTTAAACATGCCCGTTAATTTTGGGATTGGTGTTGATGATTTCGCTGAGCTGATTAAGCTCAAAGCGACTTATATTGATAAAACTTTATTGATCAAAGAATTATTACAAGATTTTTCTTCTGTGATTTTATTCCCTCGCCCTCGAAGATTTGGAAAAACCCTTGCCCTTTCCATGCTGAAATATTTCTTAGATATTAAATCTCCAGAGCCAGATAAAAATTTATTTGAAAATTTAAATATTTCCCAGTACCCAGAGCTTTTATTAAAACATCAGAATAAATACCCAGTTATTTTTATATCTTTAAAAGAAGTCAAAAAAAATAATATTAAAGACGCGATGCATGGGATCAGAGTTTTAATTCAAAAATTATTTAACACCCACAAAGATCTTTATGAAGATTTAGACCACCACTACCAAGCTCGATTTGATGGCTTATTAAGCCTCACCGCTCCAGAGGTAGAACTCGCCCAAAGTTTGCAATTTCTCTCTGAGCTTTTAGAAAAAAAACATGGCCAAAAAACCTGGATCTTAATTGATGAGTACGACACGCCAATTCATGCCGCCTGGGAATTTGGCTTTTACGAAGAATTAAAAATATTTATGCAGGGATTTTTGGGCTCAGCGCTTAAATCTAATACGTCTTTATATAAGGGTGTTTTGACGGGGATTTTAAGAGTCTCTCAAGAAGGTATGTTTTCAGATTTAAATAACATCATGGTCCACTCCATGCTTTCTGATTTTTATAGTTCTTATTTTGGATTTACAGAATCTGAAGTGGATTGGATATGCCAAGAAGCCGATGTTTCAGATCAGCGGGAGCAAGTTCGAGACTGGTACAACGGTTATAAATTTGGGGATTTAAATATTTATAACCCCTGGTCGATTATTAATTTTGCAAAGAATAAAAAATTAGGACCCTATTGGGTCAATACATGTTCGAGCCAGATGATTGAACATTTGATTGCTAGAGCCCCTAGTGAATTTAAAAAAGATTTCGAAATTTTAATTCAGGGCGGGGTAGTGACCCAGACCATTGATGAAAAGATTGTCTTACCAGCCATTAATTCTAATGCCGTCAAAGCCGTCTGGAGTTTTTTATTATTTTCAGGGTATCTCAAAGCTGAAAAAATCAATCTCGTTCGGGGTAATTTTGTAGCTGATTTAAAAATTCCCAATGCAGAAATTCTTTCTGTCTATGAAAATTATTTTATGGCGTGGTTTGAAAGCGCGAATCCAGAACAAAGCAATCAAATGCTCAAGGCTTTAATTTCTGGAGAGATCAAAGAGTTTGAAAAAATGTTTCAAGACTATGTCGAAAAGACTTTGTCTTATTTTGATGTTGGAGCTGGAAAAGCCGAAAGTTTTTACCATGCGCTAGTGCTCGGCATGATTGTTGTTTTAAGAGATTCCCATCAGATTTTATCGAATAGAGAGTCTGGTTTTGGCAGATATGATGTTTTAATTATTCCTAAAGAACTTTCAAAACTAGGCATTATTATTGAATTCAAAGTGGCCAATACTGAAAAGAGCATGAGCAAAGAAGCCAAATTAGCCCTCGCCCAAATAGAATCTAATAATTATCAAGCTGAGTTAAATTCTCGTGGGATTAATAAAATTTTAAAACTCGCAATTATCTTTTTTGGCAAGAAAGTGCTGATTAAAACAAAATAAAAAATAACCAAGTGGTTCAAGGCGACGAACAATATCCTGTAGGGGCCTCTTTTGATTTCGTCTCTCCCCTTGAGGGCGTCACCCCCTCTCTGCCCAACAGGCCAAGAGCCCGTTGGTCTGTCTCTCCCTCCCTCGAGCTTCCAATTAGCCTTAAGTTTTGCGGTCTCGGATCAAGCTATCTAATAAGAAAGGCGTAGGGGCGAATCTTGTATTCGCCCTTGGGGTGACTGCAATTTATTGTCTGAGAATAAGCCATCTGAGGCCCATTTTTCTGGGTTATGGCTGATGTACTCGCGAATAAAATACAGCTCATATTCGTTAGTAATTACGTGCTCCCAGTAATTGCGTTGCCACAATTTTCCAGAGAACGATGGCCAATGATTTTGCTTTACGCCCTGAATATATTCATGCGTGGTGATTGATTTGAAAGCCTGAAAAATACGACCAATGGAGTGCTCCAAAGTTCCAGAAGGCTTGAATTGATCTAGGCGCTGAACGGACTTGATCTGACTAAGTTTTACAATTCCATGCAGGTGATTAGGCATCACCACACATTCGTCCATCTTTAAATTTAAAAATCTTTTTGGAAGCTCATTCCAATTTTTATGGATCATCTTTCCTGCAGGATTTAATTCCATTTTATCTTCAGCAATTTCTCCAAATAGGCATGCCCGGTTTTGAACACAAAGCGTGATGAAATAATAACCTTCTTGCGAGTAATCATAATGACCTAAACGAATAGACCGTCGATGGTGAAGCTCAGGATCGTAAGACATAAAACTCTATGTAAATAAAAAATTTACATAATTTAAAAATGATTAAAATTATTTTTATAGTCGCGAGATCCGATAGAGGGCGAATACAAGATTCGCCCCTACACTGAGACCGTACAATTCAAAATTTTTCAAGAAAAACTTAAGGCTAATTGTAAGCCATCGAGGGGAGAGACGAAATCAAAAGAGGTTTCGAATAAAAAAAAGACGGACCTGTGTCCGCCTTTTTTGGATAGAGCTGGAGTTTATCTACCACTACGAGGACCACCCCAAGCACCGCCGCCTCTAGGGTCGTCAGAACCTCTGCTATAAGGCGCGCCGAGAGGATAACGATCATCACCGCGAGCGCCGCCGCCTAGGCCGGCAGAGTAAGCGAATGAGCCGACTGTTACAGAAGGCGGTTGAGGAAAACCCATGGCTTCAGAGCCATACCCTTCTCCAGCACCAAAAGCCCCATGCGCTGGATACTCTCCGTCAGGATCATACTCAAAATCACTCCCACCCCCTTCAGAATCAGAGTCACCTACTTCTGCCACAGCGAGATGACCGCTTCGCGATCCACCTGAAAGAGCTAAAGAGGTCGAAGCTGCGCCTGGATGTGGTGATGGCAAGGCCGCAGAAGCTGGCAGCATCATACGGCCAAATTTTTCCACAGAGTGATTCACAGCGCCTTTGATTGCCAACGCAACTGAAGGCAGGTAGGCAGGATCCACACCACGCTGAAGAAGCTTCGCTATGCAATCCTTACCATCTTCGCTTGCGCCTGGGACGTCCACACCTGGACGATAACCTGCGCCTTCTTGTATAGACCTCTGAGCAACACCCCTAAGAGCACCACCAAATCTATCTAAAGGAAGAACTTCAGCTCGAGTGGTGGCCATTGTTTTTTGAATCTCCACAGCTGCCAAGCCGCCCGCTTCAATTCTTCTTGCATCTTGCACATCTGCAATATGACGAACTGTATTGGCCATACCTTTCAGCCCCTCCAGAGCAGGTGGCGGAATAATATAAGGCCGACTCTTAGCTTTTGCTGTTCGAGCAGCTCCTCGCACAGCGCTTTCTGTTGCAGCGATTCCTCGATCCAAAGAGTCACTAATCGTACGAGCTGTTGTCAAGGCCTGAAGTCTGGAAATTAACCTTTGAAACTCATCCAAATCTCTTGCTAAACGGGATAAATCAACAGCAGAGTTGGCAGCTAGAAATAGACCTAACTCTCTTCTCATCCACGCTACCTGCTTAAAATTAAAACGCCCTTGATACCCGATTGTTTCTTTTACTACTGAGGTAATTTGTTTCGAAAGATCCGCCACAACCGGCAGCGCGGCAAGAAAGCACTCCTTCAACTCTTCCGTTGTAGCTGCATCAGCAACAGCTCCAATGGTTATGCCAACTGCCCCACCAAAATGTTTATAGGCTGCATCAAAATCAAGCCAATCTGCGGCATGAACAACCAACTCTGCTAAAAAATCTCGAATAGCTGCAACTTTTTCACCATAATCTTGCATGTTTTCAAACTCAGTCGTCGCTATTGATTGACCAAATTTAAAAGCAGGAGTCGTCCCTTCAGGTTGGGTCCAAGCAGTGACTACACCATCCTGAATAACTGGCTTTAAAAATTTTCTTTTTCCAGAAGAATCTAAAAATTGAAAAGGTCTAATGTGCGTCAAAGTTCCAAAGGCTCTGTGCTGGAGCTTGAGATCGATAATATCCCCAAGCTTCTTCTCTAATGCTAGCTCTTCGTGAGTTTTTACTGCCTTAGCCTGCAATTTTTTATGTTCAAAAACCTGACGCCCAGTTCCATAGTGAAACAAGTCACGAAATTGTCTAAATGCTTCTAGCTCCTGAAAATATACCTCAGGAGAGGCGCGTTTAAATTCTTCAAAAGCCATTGCCTCATGATCACCCCTCTTAGAAGTCGCACTTGTTAAATAAGTGTCATATGCCCTTCTTCTTTCTTTAGACAGAATACAAGCTAAATAATTTTTACTGTCAGCACAGGATAAAAAAGTTTTGTACTGAGCTTCGATCTCATCATCTCGAAGGCCAAATTCACAGGCTGTGGCCACTGCGCAAGAGGTTTCATCAAAATCAGTGACATTATGAAGATAAGCGAGGCCATATAATATTCTGTTGCAAGAACTAATTAGATAGCAGATTTTCCCAGCCAACTGACCATGCAGCCTTGTTCTTTCTTCCATTTGATCGGGTGTTGTTTTATCTATGAGCAACTGAACCTTATCTTGAAAACTAATAAGCCAAAGTCGAGTTTGGAGAGATATCTCCTCTGCATCAGCAGGTCGTTTTTTTCCAGTGACACCACGTGCAACGGCACCAAGCACTGTCTCAGTTGGATTAATCAAGGCCTCATTTCTAGAAAAAGCGGCTGCAACATTTTGTGTATATTGATAAAGAGTGACTTTTTCACTAGCTGAAGCACTAGAGGCTGCAATTTTTTGAACTTGGTTACTTAAAAGGATCATCATGGCAATACGATGATTCTCAATCACAGCAAGACGAGTAGCGACAACCCTCGTTTCATGATCTTCCGCAGCAGAACGAGATCTTTGACCCGTAGGCAAAACATAATCTTGATAAAACTTAATTACCGAAGTATCGATATTAGAAAGTGTTTGAGGGATATCGACCAAGCTCGACGTTGCCCTTGTTGCAGCTGATCCACCACCAAAAGCCATATTGTGACGGTGATGCACATTCCGAGGTAAATATAAACCATGAATAGTAACATTAGTCTGCGTATCGAACGTTCTACCAAGCCTAGTATCAGCAGACTTTCGTATACCTTCTAAATCCTCGCGGGTAATAACTGCATAATGCTTCAGATCATCGGGGGGAGTAAAGGCATCGAGATAAGTTGCAAACGTATCCCCCATTCTCTCTCCAGTACGACCGCTTCCTCCCGCAAAAGTCTCAGAACGAGAACCACTATCAACCCGCGGGGACTCTCCAACGGAACCTACCGCTACAGTCGAACCATCACCACCTGCTCCACTACCTGCACCACCACTCATAGTCCTGACCTCCGTCTTTCATGCTATTTCAATATTAATCATTCACTATCGCGATAATTTTTAAGATTCTAAATCAAAGTCCAAGACCTCAAAGGCAGCTTTAGCTTGCTCAATTCCTTCTTGACCGTGGAGTTGAGCAGCCTCTATAGCCCTAGAAACCACTGACTCGGGACCTCTTGACGACCCTCTTGCCCCCCCTCCTGGAAGAGGTGCCAGATCAGAAGACGCTGGAGACCCACTCGCACCACCACCCGCTGGAGGATGAGCCTGCGCAAACGGAGTTGGAGTGGTCCTCTGAGCTGACGCTCGTCTTCTTGCATGATGAACAATAGAAGCACCGTCCGAAGCACTACCGCCAAAACCAGCCCGTGCACCGGCACCAGCCATCGCTCCAGCACCTAAAGCTGGATAAACTCTTTCTTTATAGGCCGCGAAGACTTTCTCAAAAGAACCATCTGTAAGACCTGGGGTATAGACGGTAGGAATGGATGCTAGAACCTCCATAAACTGATTCAAATGAACATCTAATTGCTCACGAAAAATAGCTAATGGGTGCAGTTTCTTAGCTGATGCAAAAAGATTGAACATCGCGTTGCCCTTACCATCAACATCCAAACCACCGCTTAAAGGCGCATCATCAAGTATTTTTTTGAGTGAATCTCCGACAATACCTACCTCTACTCTGCTCTCTTTTTTACTCAGCAGTCTTGATTTAAAAACAAATTTTTGAACTATTTGATATAGCTGTGCAAATGTCTTGAAATCCCTAATAAGGCTTCGCACACTTTCTTCAAATAGACCTCCCGACTCTCTTAACATAAAAGAAGGCATGTCATTGAAGAGGGTACAAGCAAATTCAAGCCGATGTTCAGCAAAATCAGCAAGCTGCCGCAAGAAATAAAACAGAGCTAATTTTTTTGCTGCATTTTTTTTATCTATGGGATTTGAAATATGACTACAAAATGGTATGAACTCTGAAACCATATCCAAACTTTCTTCAGCACCAGATTCAGAAGGAGTAAAAGAAGCTACTGAAGCAGATCGAGTAGGTGCTGCTGAACGAGCAGGAGAAACGCCATGTTCATGATGCATCGCATGACCGTACAGATCTGGACTATCCATCAGCCTTCCAAAAATGGCCTGAAAATTTTGAAAAAGGATAGAAGTTTTCTTTTTCTTAGCCTTAACCACATTGCCAAAAGCGATTTTTTCATCATCAGAAGCTTCGCCAGAAGCTCCAAAATAGGAATCATTAATTTTATAAACAACTGCCTTCAAAAACTTATGCATCATATCCATAGACGAAAGCAGGTGACCTCTCGTTTGAATCAATGAGTGAGCAGCTACTGAAGAAGCAGAATCCGTCAGATATGAAACCAGTGCAGCATGCTCTGCGCTGGCGAATTGAGTCATTAATTCATAGAGAGGAGCTCGTTCTTTTGAAGTTCTATCCAAAGCGCGAGCTTCTTCCATTACTGTCGCTGCCTTAGCATTCGCTTCAGCCAACGCCGCCTTATGCGTTTCACGCAAAGTCGCCAATTCTGCCTGATGCGCCTCAGTCAATCTTATTTCAGCAGCACTCACACTTGTTCCAACTGCCGCTGCTTGAACACCAGCTGCATTCGCGACTACTTGGGCATCCGCATGGCATTTAGTTAAAGCAGCCAAAGCTTGGTTGTACACTATTCGATCTGAATTAGCTGGATGTAATCTTAGAGCAGTTGCCACCGGACCATTCTCGCCACTATTGCCGTAAGGCATTAATTCTCTCAAGGCTGTTGCACCACCTTTTATTTGAGAAGTACCAGGGCGAATTGTTTGAGAAGCTCCAGGTAATTGCTCACCCCAGGCACTTGAAAATTCTAATGTTATAGCGGGGGCTGCGGGAGCCGCTGCCCCTGGAGCAAGGGCACTTTCAGCTCCAGATCCCACACCTGCGCCGCCACCTCCAGCACCTGCTGGAGCTGTACCATCAACATCAGAGTCATCTGAATCAGAAGCAGCAGCAGCTCCAGCTCCTCCAACAGGATCTGGGCCCGGAACAACAGCAGCAGCATTAGAAAAAACAGGAGCTTCTGCCCGACCGCTCATTTGATTAATCAAAACTTCGATGAAACGATCCAGGCTTTTATCTGCAATATCTGCGTTCGCTAAAGAAAGAAACAACGCTCGATAAAAACCTAATTTAAATAAATCCCCCTTGTCTGGAGAAATTCTGGGGAGGCTTGCCAAACGCGCCAAACAAGCTCTTGAAGGTGCAGCTAGTGTTTTCTTGTTTGTCTCAGTTTCTAGTGAGACATAGTCTTCCGAAGAAAGTCCAAAACGACTCAAGCTATCGAGAAAAGCTTGCTTACGAATACCAAAAATACTTCTCTCGGCTTTGGCTGTATCAATAGAAACTTTACAAATGGCACCTGCAATAACTTTAAGATCCCTATGTTTAATGTCTGAGTGCGCTGCCAATGCGAGAAGCTCCGAGGCAATCCTTCTTGCAACGATGTAATCACCTTTCTTGGAAGCATAAGGACTAAAAACCGGCCCAGAGATGGAGCCTGTTGGCGGCACTAAAAAAATACAACGGAGATTGGTAGCAACGTCCGAAATAATAGTAGGCACAGAAGACATCCCAGCCATAAAACTCACACTGCCATTATCAGTCGCATTACTTCCACGTCTACCAGCCATTTTGACCACTCCCTTTTTTATTAAAATAATAGTTTTCTTCATGACCATAACAAAAAGAAAATGGTGGACGCTAATTATTTTTTATATGGGAGTTAATCAATAATTTTTTGGATGATTGCGCCATATAAAAATATGGCTATTTTTTAATCTGCTCTTAGCTTTTTTTTAGATTTATTTTTAAACTTTTTACCTAAAGCAATCATCAAGACAAAAAATAAAACCGCAAGAATCAGTGGTAAAAAAACCAGACTCCAGGATACCAAGCCCCCTGCTAGTTTTAAAATTAAAAGACAAATAAAAATAAAGAATAATAAGGGAAGGATAAAAATCATGCGCGGGCCTTTGAGATAGTTTTTAAAAAACAAATCTTATAGCGGCTCCAGCAATCTCTCTATAAAATGCGCAGCTATTTTTTAAGAAATATAAAAACTCTAAGGGTATTTAAACATGACGGTTGATTTCGGAATTGGCGTTGATGATTTCGCGAAAATTATTGCTAAAAAAAATACTTATATTGATAAAAGCTTATTGATCAAAGACCTGATTGAAGATGCTTCAGATGTGATTTTATTCCCTCGCCCTCGAAGATTCGGAAAAACTCTTGCGCTGTCCATGCTGAAATATTTCTTAGATATTAAATCTTCAGAGCTAGATAAAAATTTATTTGAAAATTTAAATATTTCCCAGCACCCAGAGATTTTATTAAAACATCAGAATAAATATCCGGTTATTTTTATATCTTTAAAAGAAGTGAAAAAAAATAATCTTACAGACGCCATGGATGGGATTAGAGCTTTAGTTCGAAAACTTTTTGTCGCTCACCAAGATTTTCGTGAGTTTATTCAATCTGACTACCCCGCTTATTTAGGTCCTTTTGATCGACTGTCTCAAGGTGACTCTAATGAAGTAGAGCTCGCCGGAAGTTTGCAATTTTTATCTGAGCTCTTAGAAAAAAAATATAAGCAAAAAGTTTGGATTTTTATAGACGAATACGACACGCCGATTCATGCCGCCTGGGAATTTGGCTTTTATGAAGAATTAAAAATATTTATGCAGGGATTTTTAGGCTCAGCACTCAAGTCCAATACGTCTTTATATAAAGGGGTATTAACAGGGATTTTAAGAGTCTCTCAAGAAGGCATGTTTTCAGATTTAAATAACATCATGGTCCACTCCATGCTCTCTGATTTTTATAGTTCTTATTTTGGATTTACAGAATCTGAAGTGGATTGGATATGTCAAGAAGCTGATGTTTCAGATCAGCGTGAGCAAGTTCGAGAATGGTACAACGGCTATAAATTTGGGGATTTAAATATTTATAACCCCTGGTCGATTATTAATTTTGCAAAGAATAAAAAATTAGGACCCTATTGGGTTAACACCGGTTCGACTCAAATTATTGAAGATTTAATTTCCCAATCAGGGCCTGAGCTCAAGAAAGATTTTGAAATTTTAATTCAAGGCGGTGTGATTAAAAAACCCATCGATGAAAAAATTACTTTACCTAAACTTAACGCCCAGGCTGAGAACGCCATCTGGAGTTTTTTATTATTTGCCGGCTATTTAAAAATCGTCCGCATTGACCATGAAAGTGAGCGGGGAGAATGTGAGATTGCCTTACCCAATATAGAAATCACGCGGGTCTACCAGCGTTATTTTTTAGCTTGGTTTGAAAGCACGAGTCCCGCTCAAAGCAATCAAATGCTAAAAGCTTTAGTGACTGGAGATATCAAAATTTTTGAAAAACTTTTTCAAGACTATGTCGAAAAAACTTTGTCTTATTTTGATGTTGGAGCTGGAAAAGCCGAAAGTTTTTATCATGCGCTAGTTCTCGGCATGATTGTGGCGCTCAAAGATTCCCACCAGATTTTATCGAATAGAGAGTCTGGCTTTGGCAGATATGATATTTCAATTATTCCGAAAGATGTTTTAAAACCAGGGATTATTCTCGAATTCAAAATGGCGGAGTCTGAAAAAAGCATGGGCAAAGAGGCTAAGTCAGCCCTCGCACAAATTAATTCTAAAAATTATCAGGCTGAATTAAAAAGTCGGGGGATTAGTAAAATTTTAAAACTGGCCATTGTTTTTTATGGCAAGAAAGTCTTGATCAAAAGTTAATTTAATTAATTTTAATAAAGCTGAAGACACCTTTTCTGGAGAAATCTGAGAAAAACATGCTGGAAAAATTCTTGGATCTGGATTCACGCCCTGGTATTTGCAAGTTTTAGAAAGACAGGGCGCACAAGGGAAATCCGCTTGTAAAACCACTTGATTCAAACCACGGGGGCCTGTTTTGACAGGATCCGTCGGGCCATACAAAGACACTGTTGGAATATTTAAAGCCGCGGCTAAGTGCGTCAAACCTGAGTCTAAAGCGACAATACCTGAAATTTTCTCTCTCATTAATTCAGCCAATTCTGTAATAGAAAGTTTAGGCAAAATCTCTGCTGTAAAATTTTTTGAAAATAATTCTGCCCTGCTTTTTTCTTGCTGATTACCCCAGGGTAATAAAATTTTAAATCCAGCCTGAGTTAATTTTTGACCGAGCTCAATCCAGTAAAGATCTGGCCAATGTTTAGTTTTCCAGGTGGTGCCATGGAGAAAGAGGATGGTTTTTAATTCAGTTTTATTTTTAGTTTTAGCCACATACTCGCGGGCGAATACAATATTCGCCCCTACACCTAAATTTTGATTTAAACTTTTTGAAAATAAAATTTTCAAGCGATCAATTGCATGTTGGTTTTTTTCAATATAAAAACTTTCTTGATAAAAAAAACTGGCCCAAGGTTCTCTGGCTGATTGTTTGTCTAAGCCTTTTTTTAAATTCGCTCTGCTTAAATAAGTTAATAATCCACTTTTGATTAAACCCTGGGCATCAATCACTAAATCATATTTCTGGGCCCTGAGTTTTTTAATCGATTTTATTAAATTTAAAAATTTAGAAATATTAAACTTATCTTTACTCCAGGCCCTTAGGGGCATGGTTAATACTTGGCTGACAGCCGGATTAATTTTGGGGACTTCAGCAAAGCTTTCGTCGACTAACCAATCAAATTCAAAATCAGGATTCTTTTCTTTGGCTTCAGAAAGCGCTGGAAAAGTATGAAATAAATCCCCGAGGGAACTTAATTTAATAATTAATATTTTTTTGTTTATTTTTTCAGTCATGACTTCAAACCTAGAGATTTTAAAACTAATTCTGGTTTTAAATCTTTTAAACATTTCATATAAGCCTCATCTTTTTTGGGACAGATCCGCTCAAAACAAGGCCGGCAATATAAATCAACACCCAAAATATGAGCCTGGTTAGATAAAGGCGGTGTAAACAAAGGGGAAGTCGAGCCAAAGATCGCGACTAAAGATTGATCAAACGCGGCTCGAATATGCATGAGTCCAGAGTCGTTAGTAATTACTTGGTGGGCTGAATTTAAAATCACCATAGCTTCTTTTAAGCTGGTCTTGCCTGCGAGATTTATAACTCCCGGCGCTTTTAAAACTATTTCATCTCCGTCTTGTTGATCTTTTTGAGATCCTAAAATCCAAATAGAAAACCCCAATAATCTTAAAGAATTCGCCAAGCTGGCATAGTGTTCCATCGGCCATTTTTTAGCCGGGCCATATTCAGCGCCAGGGCATAAAATAATCAGCGGCTGGTTTTGCTTAATTAAAAATTTGTTTGAAACTTCTTCTACCCATTCATTAGGAATCACTAATCTGGGCTTAGGCAAGGCTTGCTTTAAAAAATTTGAAAGATTTTTTTTATTTAAATTATTTAATTTATCTAGGCCCAATAAGCAAAAACGCTGAATCATGAGACCTAAAATTTTTTTATTTTTCTTGTTTAATTTAAAAATATTATTTAATAAAAAAAAGCGCATCTCGCCTAAAAATCCCGATCTTTTTCGTATTTTTGCAAAATAGGGAACTAGGGCTGATTTCCAGGAATTAGGTAAAACAATGGCTTCATCGTAATTTTTATAAATCAAACTTTCGCCTAGTTTTTTTCGAGCCTTAAAACAAAACTCTCCATGCTTAAAAGGCGAAATTAAAATCTCTGAAACTTCTGGCATGGCGCTATAAATATCTTGGCCATGCGCTGGAGTTAAAACATCAATGATGAGATTAATATTTTTAACGGCATATTGGTCTTTTAAAAATCTTAACAAGCTGCTGCTCATGACCATATCGCCGACCCAAGAAGGGCTGATGATTAAAATCTTCAATTTTTTTAACTCTCTTAATTCTCTAAGACATACTGGGCACTGCAATAAGGGCAAGTGGCTGATTTATTGGCTTCACTAATAGGCAAAAAAACCCTGGGATGGGCATTCCATAAATTGTCTGGATGCTTATCTGAATTATTAGACGAAGGTGGACAAGAGAGCGGCAAATCTGAAGCGTGAATTTTAGTAACTGGTTTTTGATTGGATGCTGGAGGCTGACTCATGAAATAAATAATTCCTATTGGTTTAATAATAAAAAAACGCGCGGATTTTATAGGGAGGAAGGTCAAAGTCGCAATGGGAAGAATTGATAAAGCCCCTGCAATCCAAGTCCACAGAAATACTATGTTTTTATATAGGTTCTGTAGACTTAAATGACGCTCGCTTAACTCCAGCTCTAGATTCCCTTGAGAAATAGCAGTCCCCGGTATAGCATCAGCCCGGTTTTTTTCTTGCCTTTTTCTTAAATTTTTTTACAAAGGGAGTTCCTCATGGACCAAAATTTTTCTAGCAGACCAACGGCCTTTTCCAGCATTGGTGAGGTCAACGCCGTCTTAAAAAATACTTACTTTATGTTGTCTTTAACTTTACTTTTCAGCGCGCTCACTGCTTGGGGAGCTATGGCCCTCAACGCAGGACCCGTTAATATTTTTATTATGCTAATTGTGATTATTGGCTTTCCATTTTTACTTAGCCGCATTCAAAACAGCGTCTGGGCTATTCCCGTCACTTTTATCTATACCGGCTTTATTGGCTGGACCCTAGGACCCATTTTAAATTTATATATTAAAGAATATAGCAATGGCCCTTCTTTAATTATGCTCGCCCTGGGAAGCACGGGATTAATTTTCTTATTGCTTTCAGCGCTGGCTTTAAATCCTAAGAGAAATTTTACGGGTATTGGCAGCTTTCTCATGATCGGTGTCATCATGGCTTTTGTGGCTTCACTCGTGAATATATTTTTCTTACACCTACCTGCTTTCCAGCTCGCCATTAGTGTGATCTTTGCGCTGATCTCAGCCGGTTATATTTTATATACCACGAATTCGATTGTTCATGGCGGCTGCAATAACTATATCGTCGCAACCGTGATGCTTTATGTCTCTCTCGTCAATATTTTCTTAACCCTACTCCAGCTCTTTGGCATGTTTGGCGGCAATAGAAATAATTAAAAAAATTATTAATTTAATTTATTATTTATTATAAAAGGGCAGATTTTTTAAATTTCTGCCCTTTTTTTTATTAATTTTTTTATTAATTTTTATTAAAAATAATTCAATAATTTTTTCACAGAGACACCCTTCTCCGCTTTAAGATGCTGAGCAAATAAAGACACTCGAAGCTCTTCAATCAAATAATGAATCTCAGCAGTAATAGGAATCTCAGGATTAGCTAAATATTTCCCCCAAACCTGGTTTAACTCCGCTCTTAATTCTTTATCTTTAATCTCTTGATATTTTTCCAGGCGGTATAAAACAGCTTTTAGATATATTGGATATCGCTCTAAAAATCTCATCGGCGTATGAACAATAAAATCAGGGTAAATCAAGAGCTCCAGCTGATTTTCTAAATCTTGTTTTAAGCCCTCACTCCAGCTTATTTTTTTATTATTTTTAATTTCTAGATTGTCTTTAATTTCTTTATAAAGCCCCAGAATATTGTTTAATAAAACTAAAAATTTAACACCGAAAATTAATAATTCCCCGCGTTTATTTAAAATCATTAAATCAAATGCTTGGGCTGATCTTGGGAAATATTCTGGGTGGTTTTTTAAATTATTTTTAAAATCAAATAAATTAAAAACTTGTATAAACACCCGACTTACAAAGCCGTCTAAATAATTATTAATTTCTAAAATTTTATTAGTATTTTTATTAAAAATACTTTTTAAATTAAAAATAAAACTTTCTATACCCGCCACCTTTTTTCTTAAAACATTCACTTCTTTGGGCAAGTTTAAAATCAATAATCTTAATAAGCCTTTTTCACTTTCTTCATAGGCTTTTTCTAAAGAAGAAAGCGCTTGAATTTTAATACTGTCTTTATTTTCTAAGATCTTCTGGTCTATTAAAGCCGGGTAGGCCGTATATTTAACACCCTGCTTTTCACTTTCTATTTTTTCTTCTAGACATCCAAAATCCCAAGAAGTAATTCCCTCTCGAGACTGAAATTCTTTCTGGTGTAAAACTTGGGTGGCTTGCTCGGCTTTGTCTTGAAAATTTTGAGTTAAATTTTTTAAATCTCGAGATTCAGAAATTATATTTTTATCTGGGTTTTTATCTGGGTTTTTATCTGAGTTTTTATCTAAGTCTCTTAACCTAAAATTCATGCGTAGATAACTAGGAATTAAATTTTCTTGGAAATCTTCTGGGTCTATTTTTATTTTAATAATTCTTGAAAATTCTTGAGCCATGAAGTTAATTAAACCCACTTTTTCTTTAAAATCTTTCTCTTGCTCGACTTTATTTTTTAAAACATCAAATAAAACTTGCGCATAAGCCCCTGCTGGAGAGCACGCTAGTCTTTTATTTTTAGGCAGCGTTTTAATTAAATTTTCTATCCGCTCTTTTAATAAAGGCGGGACTAAATAACTAGTCAGATTTAAATTAATTTGGTTTAACAAAGCTAAAGGGACTTCTAAAGTCACGCCATCCGCTTCACTTCCAGGCTCAAAATGATAAGAAAACGCCAGCTCCGCACCACCCATTTTAATTTTTTCTGGATAGGGGGTATTTAAAACAGGCGTGTAAGCCAATAAAAATTCGCGGGTGTATAAAAATTTATTTTTTTCTAAATTATTTAAACTCAAATAATATTTTTTAAATTTAATAATCTCTGCAATATCTTCTGGAATTAGCTTATTAAAAAATTCAAAGCAGGCTTCATCATCGATGACTAAACCACTGGTTCTTTGCTGTTGTTCAAACTCTAATAATTCTTGTTTTAAATTCTTATTTTCAAATAAAAAGTCTAAGTCTCGCTCTAATTCTTTTTCTAATCTTTCAGACAAATCCCCGTCTACTAAACACCCTCGAATAAAAAATTCTCGAGCGGCTTTGACATCCACACGACTAAAATTCACGCGCCTTTTGGGAATAATTTCCAGGCCGTACAAGCTAATTTTTTCAAACGCAGCGACAAAGCCTTCTTTTAACCAATGGGGCTCGAAATATTGTTTTTTAACTAAATGACTCGCTGCTCGCTCAATCTCATCTGGATTCACTTCTGTAATCACTCGCGCATAAGTTTTATGAGTTTCTACTAACTCATACGCTGCAATCCACGCTGGTGTTTTTTTACCCAAAGTCGACCCTGGAAATAGCTGGAAAGACACCCCTCTGGCGCCTTTATAAATCTTGTCTTTTTTTGCTTCTTTTTTATTAAAATCTTTTTTAATTTCTTTTTTTAAATCTAATTCTAAATTTCCAATATGACCTAACAAACCAGTCAATAAAGCCCGGTGAATTAATAAAGATTTTTTATCCAAGTCTTTTTCCAGCTCTTCTAATTTCTCCACCTTCTCTGAACTAAAAAATTCAAAACTATTTTTTAATTCTTGATACACCGACATCCATTCTTTATATCTCATAGGCGAGATAAAATTTTGGTTTAAATATTCTAGAAATTTATTTTTGCTTAAATTATTTTTTTCATTTTCTAAAATTTTATATAACACTATAAAACTTAAAAAATCCGAGCTGGGATGAGCATATTTTTTATGCGCCTGATCTGCTTTTGTTTGCGCTTCCATCGGTCTAATTCTGGGATCTTGTACTGCTAAAGCTGAGACAATCATTAAAATAAAATCTAGAACTTTATACTCTTTTCCAGCAATCAAAATTCTTCCCAATCTAGGATCTACGGGGTACTTCGCCAGCTCATGACCAATCTTGGTTAACTTTCGATCAAAATTAGGCTCAATGGCTTCGAGCTCTTCTAGTAATAAAAATCCATCTTTAATTAAATTATTTTCAGGGCGTTCTAGAAAATCAAAATGCTCTATTTCTTCTAGTTTTAAAATCTTCATTTTTAAAATTACAGACGCCAAGTTAGATCTTAAAATTTCAGGGTCCGTAAAATGAGATCTAGACATAAAGTCTTCTTGGCTATAAAGCCTAATGCATACACCAGGCGCAATACGCCCACAACGCCCCTCTCTTTGATTCGCTGAGGCTTGAGAAATAGATTCAATCGGCAAGCGCTCAACTTTTGATCTCGGGTTATATCTTTTAATTCGAACTAACCCCGAATCAATCACATAAAAAATATTAGGGACTGTAATGGACGTCTCAGCGACATTAGTAGACAAGATAATCCGCCGATGGGTGCTACTTACTTGAAAAATCTTTTGCTGGGCCTGCATATTTAATCGGGCAAAAAGCAATAAAATTTCTGTATTAAATAAATTAGCTTTATTTAAAACTTCTTCGACTTCATGAATATCCCGCTCAGTGGGTAAGAAAACTAAAATATCCCCTCTTTTTTTAAACTCATGATCTAGGTCTTTAACAGCCTCGAGAACCCCATCAGCCAAGCTTTTTGCTTCGCGTGAATTTGAATTGTTTAAATTATTTGAATTATTTACATCATCTAATAAAGGCCTATATCTAGTCTCAACAGGATAAGTCCGGCCTTCGATTTTAATAATCGGCGCCTGATTAAAAAATTCGCTAAATCTTTCTAAATCTAAAGTCGCCGAGGTAATAATAATTTTTAAATCTCGGCGCTTTTTTAAAATATTTTTCAAGCAGCCCAATAAAAAATCAATATTTAAGCTTCTCTCATGGGCCTCATCAATAATAATTAAATTATATTTTCTTAATAAAAAATCTTGCTCTAATTCCGCTAATAAAATCCCATCGGTCATTAAGATCAGCTGTGTTTTATTTAAATTATTTTGAGAGCTTTGAGAGCTTTGAGAGCTTTGAGAGCTTTGAGAATGGTGAGAAACGCGGGAAGAAAACCGGATTTTATAGCCAATTTGTTCACCTAAATTCACTTCACATTCTTGAGCAATTCGAGTCGCGAGAGCCGTCGCTGCGATTCTTCTAGGCTGGGTATGCGCTATGGGCTTATTTTTTCCATAACCCATCTGTAAACATAATTTAGGGAGTTGGGTGGACTTACCAGAGCCTGTGTCTCCAGCAATAATTAAAACCTGATATTGATTTAAAGCCTGAGATATTTCTAATATTTTTTGAGAAATAGGAAGCTCGATTGGAAATTCGAATTTCAAATACAAGCCTCCTCTTTTAAGTTTTTAAAAAAATTTAAAAAAATTTAAAAAAATTAAATTAAATTAAGACACCACGCCCCAACCTGGAAATAGGCCTAGCAAACCAGAAGAAAGCATTTGTAAAGCAATCGCGGTTAATAATAAACCCATGACTCTGGTCACGATTCTCATTCCGCCTTCGCCTAAGCAACGACCAATGAAAGGCGCGAAGAATAAAACAAAACCAATAAACACACCGATACCCAGCATGATTAAAGATAACTCAAGGCGCTCGTGTAAAGTCGGGAAATTTTTAGCATTAGCAATAATGGTCGAAATAGACCCGGGGCCTGCAATAATAGGAATCGCTAAAGGAACCACGGCAATAGAATGTTTATGTTTGTCAGCTTCTTGAACTGTTTTACTATCATGAGAATGCGTATGAGAGCCCCCGCGAATCATGCGAAGACCAATCAAAGTAACAATCAAGCCTCCAGCAGCTTCGAAAGAATTTAAATTAATTCCAAAGATATTCAAAATCGGCATGCCGACCCATAAGGCTAATATTAAAATAATGGCCACAGCAATCGCTGCAACAAAAGAAATCCGATGCTGTTCATGCTTGGTTCTATCGGACGACATGCCGATATATAAAGCAGCGTTACCAATGGGATTCATGACGGCAATTAAAGCCACCACAAAAGTCACCATGGATACATGATGAATAGAATTCATGAAAGATTTCTCCTTGTGTTATTAAAATAATAATTAAATCAAACGATCTATTTTTTGAGCGCAAATAAAATCATTTTCACTCAGGCCATTTAAAGCATGAGTTTGAAAAATCACTTTACAGCGGTCATAGCTCACTTCTAATTCCGGATGGTGACCTTCTTGATTCACGATCCAGGCCAGGGCATTCACAAATCCCATGGTCTTGTTAAATCCCTTGAAAATAAATTCACGGGAAATTTTTTTAAAATCAGGGCTTAGAACCCAGTCTTTATGCACATGATTCAACATCCCACGCGCCTCTTTTTCAGTCATTGCTGGTAAATTACCGCCTTCACATGGCACGCATTTTTTATGGAGTAAATTATTAGTAGAGTTATTAACAGGGATGGTCATCAAAAACGCCTCCAGCCACTTTCTGTAAAAATTTAGGATGGTAAGGGTAGTCGCCAAGCGTAATAGCCTCATCCACGAGATTCATGATTTCTGGATTTAATAATTGATCTAATTCTTGAAAACTATCAATCACAAAATAATTTGGCTGAATCATGTCGATTCTAAAAGGCGTTCTTAAAATTTTTCGAACATCTAGTTTTTCTAATTCAGGGCCATTGATTTTATCTAGCGCGTACTCAGTCTCTGCTTTAGAAGACAAGATCCCACCGCCGTAAATTCTTAAACACTCTTGAGTATTAATTAAGCCAAATTCAATGGTGTACCAGAATAATCTAAACAAGCTGGTTCTTTGTTTCTTACTGGCTCTCAAAGCCAAAATGCCATACTGATGCATAAAATCGGCATAAGCTTGATTAGTTAACAAGGGACAGTGGCCATAAATTTCATGAAAAATATCGGGCTCTTCCAGGTAATCTAATTCTTCAGGGATTCGAATAAAGGTCGCTGCTGGAAATTGCTTATTGGCTAATAATCCAAAAAATTCTTCAGCAGGAATAACAGCAGGGACACTCGCGACAGACCAACCAGTTTGGCTTTTTAAAATTTGAGACACTTCATGGTTCTGAGGAATGCGATCTAGAGGTAAATTTAAGCGCTTAATTCCTTCGATAAATTCAGGGCAGGCTCTGTTTTTAACTACTTGGTTCTGCCTAGTAATTAACTTAGCCCAGGTCTGGTCTTCCAGTGCGGTATACGGAACATGGCCATTCGCATCGGGCTGCTTAGAGACATACTGATAACCCATTTTTTATCTCTTTTATCCCATGAAATTTCAAAGCCGCGCATCATTCCATGTTTTTTGCCAAATTGAAACTGGAAAATACCCTGGAAAATAAGCAGGTAAATCTAGATAATCCCGTGCTTATTTTTTAACTCTTACTTTTGGTTTTATTTAACTTATGTCTTGCACTTCTTCATCTATTCAAACTACCCAGCAATCTATTACCCCCCTCACTCCAGCAGCTTTTGAAAAAATCCAAGAAAAGCTGCTTCATTATGTCAAAATAGCCATCCAGCAATACCAGCTTATTAAAAAAGGCGATCGAGTCATGGTTTGCTTATCTGGCGGTAAAGATTCTTTTACTTTGCTTTGGATTTTAAATTTACTAAGAAAGCGCACGAATTTTTCTTTCGAATTATTTTCTTACACTTTGGATCAACAGCAACCTGGCTGGGATGATTCAAAATTAAGAAGCTTTCTAGAAGCCCATGAGATTCCCTATCTCATAGAATCTCGAGATACTTATTCTATTGTCATGGAGAAAATCCCTGAGGGGAAAACTTACTGCTCTTTATGCTCGAGATTAAGACGCGGGAATATTTATAGATATGCTGAAGAAAATAGCTTTAATAAAGTCGCTCTGGGACATCATCGCGATGATTTAATAGAAACTTTATTAATGTCTATTTTTTATTCTGGCCAAATTAAATCCATGCCGCCGAAATTAAAATCAGACAATGGCAAAAATATAATTATTAGACCCTTAGCACTCTGCCAAGAATCGGACATTATTTTATATGCTAATTATATTAAATTTCCCATTATTCCTTGTAATCTATGCGGCTCTCAAGAAAAACTAGCGCGGGTGAGAGTTCGAAAATTAATTAAAGAATTAGCCCTGGAAAACCCAAAAATTCCGTCAAATATTTTACATGCTTTGCAATCTGTTCAGCCCAGTCAGCTGATGGATAAATCTTTGTGGGATTTTGGGAATTTAGATTTGGGTTTAGATTTAGATTTTAAATCGGAAGAGTAAGAAATATGGCGGTCTCTCGCATCGGAAATTTAAAACTGGAACCCGCAGCAGAGTGGGCAGCGTCTTATGCTAAGAGCTTAGATAAGCCCTTAATTTGTCTCTTGCCAGATAGCCAATCTGCTCGAAAATTTTTAGATTATTTAGAATTTTTTACGGATCAAAATACCCCCCTGCCTATTCTTGAATTTCCAGACTGGGAAATTTTGCCCTATGACCATTTTTCGCCCCATGAAGATTTAATTTCTGAACGTCTTCGTGCTTTAAATTATTTACCTAAATTAAAGCAAGCCATTGTTGTTATTACGATTCAAACGGCCTTATTAAAAATTGCGCCAAAATCTCATGTCTTAGATCAAAGTTTTGACTTTAAAATTGGCGAAAAATTTGATTTAGCACAGCATAAAAAAAAGCTGGAGCGTGCAGGTTATAACCAAGTGTCCCAGATCCAAAGTAAGGGCGAATATGCCCAACGGGGCGCCATCTTAGATATTTTTCCAATGGGATCGAAAGACCCCTATCGAATTGATTTATTAGACGATGAAATTGACAGTATTCGAATTTTTGATTTAGACACTCAAAGATCTTCAAAACCGGTCAGTCAAATTCAATTATTACCCACACGAGAATACCCACAAGACCCTCAGTCTAATCAGCTGTTTTGTGAAAAATTTATTCAAAAATTTGGGGGTAGATCTAAGCAATCTAGTATTTACCAAGCTTTATTTAAAAATCAAAATAGAGCCGGTCTTGAAAGTTATTTACCCCTATTTTTTAAATTTAATCTTAATTCTTTCTTTGACTACTGTGACCCAGACAGCCCTTTAGTTTTTATTGACTTAAAAAATTCAGAGACGGAGCTGCAAGCTCATGCTTATTTTAAAACGATTAAAAACCGCTTTGAGAACGCGTCTCATGATATTGACCGCCCTGCTCTTGCTCCTGAAGATTTATATTTCCCCCCAGATCTTTGGTTTGCGAGTATTAAAAATTTTGAACAAATTAAGCTCTCAGAAAATTTAATTCATGAAAAAAATCAGAATAAACAAAATTTAAATATTACTTATTTACCGCCTTTATTTATTCAAACGCAAAATTTAAATCCCTGGGATCAGCTCTTAAATTTTTTAAAACTAGCTAGTAAAAATCACCCTGATTATTTAATTATTATTACGGCAGAGAGTGAGGGTCGGCGGGAGGTTTTATTAAATCATTTTAAAAGAATTGATTTAAATCCAGAGCTAATTATTAATTTTAATAATTTAAATTTTTTAGATTTAAATAAAAATAAAAATAAAAAATTATTTTTAACTATTGCTTGTTTAGACCATGGCTATATTCAAAATGATTTAAAATTTATTTTAATCACTGAGGGTGACTTATTTCCCAATATTTCAGCTTTAAGACAAACCCGTTCTGAGCGAAGAAATCAATATTTAAAATCTAATCAAACCGAACAAGCGGCGGTCGGCATTTATGATCTCTCTGAATTAACACCAGGCATGCCCGTGGTTCATATTAACCATGGAGTGGGAAAATATACGGGCCTGCAGACTTTAAATATTAATAATCAGGATCAAGATTTAATTACTCTGGAATATGCAGGAAATAATAAACTTTATGTTCCCATTCATCAGATGAGATTAATCAGTCGTTACAGTAGCGGTGATCGAGAAAACCCGCCCTTATCTCATTTGGGTACGCCCGCCTGGAATAAAGCCCTGGAAAAAGCTCAGCAAAGAATTTATGACACGGCAGCTGAGTTGTTAACTATTTATGCCAAGCGTGCGAAATTACCAGGCTTAATTTATGACTTAGACGAAGATGCGTATTTAAGATTCAGCGCAGATTTTCCCTTTGAAGAAACCCCTGATCAGCAACTAGCCATTCAGGCCATTATTAAAGATCTTAAAAGCAAAAATCCGATGGATCGATTGCTATGTGGCGATGTGGGCTTTGGTAAAACAGAAGTCGCTATGAGAGCGGCTTTTATTGCCGTTCAAAATCATAAACAAGTGGCAGTCTTAGTTCCCACAACACTCTTAGCTAATCAGCATTTCCAGACTTTTTCAGACCGATTTGCCAACTGGCCTTTTCATATCCAAATGCTTTCTAGATTCAGGACAGATAAAGAAAATAAAAATTCCATTATTCAATTAAAATCCGGCCAAGTGGACATTGTTATAGGCACCCATAAATTACTTTCTCAGCTGGTTGATTTTAAAGATTTAGGATTAGTAATTATCGACGAAGAACATCGCTTTGGGGTGAGAGACAAAGAAAAATTAAAATTACTCCGAGCTGAAGTAGATATCTTAGCCATGACGGCGACGCCGATTCCCAGAACTTTAAATTTATCTCTCTCGCGCGTTCGAGATTTATCCATTATTGCAACGCCGCCTAAAAAAAGACTGTCTATTAAGACTTTTGTTTTAGAAAAAAATAATAGTTTATTAAAAGAAGCTTTATTAAGAGAAACCATGCGCGGGGGTCAGGTTTATTTTTTACACAATGATGTTAAGACCATTGAGCTCACACAAAAAGAACTTCAAGCTTTACTTCCAGACCTTTCTTTTGGGATCGCCCATGGTCAAATGCCAGAGCGTGAATTAGAGCGCGTCATGACTGATTTTTATCATGCAAGATTTCAAGTATTAATCTGCACGACCATTATAGAAACTGGGATAGATATTCCTAACGCCAATACCATTATGATTGACCGCGCGGATCATTTGGGTCTGGCTCAGCTACATCAACTTAGGGGCCGTGTAGGTCGTTCGCATCATCAGGCTTATGCCTATTTACTCACACCACCCTGGGAGGCTTTAACTAAAGATGCCCAAAAAAGACTGGAAGCCATTATGCAAACCAAAGAGCTGGGGTCGGGTTTATCTTTAGCCTCTCATGATTTGGAAATCCGTGGGGCTGGAGAAATCTTAGGCGAAGACCAGTCAGGTCATATTCACCATATTGGCTTTTCTTTATATATGGAATTACTAGACCATGCCGTTAAGTCCCTAGAAAAAGGCGAGGCGCTGGGATCACCTGGTGTTTTAAATTTTGAAAACTTAAGAAAAACCATTGAAATAGATTTAGGCGAGAGCGCCATTATTCCTGAAGAATATTTACCAGACGTGTCTTTAAGATTAAATTTTTATAGAAAATTATCTCAAGTTAAAATCCCTTCTGAAATTGAAGATATCCAAGTCGAATTAATCGACCGTTTTGGCTTATTACCAGACCCTGTCAAATTATTATGTGAACAGACCAGAATAAGACTAGAAGCTGAGAAACTGGGTATCAGTAAAATCAAAGCAGGGAAAACTTCTGCCAAAATAGAATTTATAGATTTTTCAAAATCTCCAGATTCATCAAATCTATCAAAGCCCTTAATAGACCCGCTTAAAATTATTAGATTAATTCAGACAGAATATGATTTATATAAAATGGCAGGACCTAATGGCTTACAGATTATTTACAAACCTGGGCCTAAAGCGGCTGTTTTAGCGATTGATAATTTGTTTAAAAAATTAAAAATTTAAAAAAGACCCGATCGGGATGATTTTTATAAAAAATACTATAAACTAGAAAAAATACACCCGATCAGGATTATTTTTAATCATGGATGCTAAAAAATTTGGCGAGTTAGTAAAAGTTACTAGAAAAAACAATGAATTAACCCAGGAACAGCTAGCAGCAGCTTCTGGAGTAGGTGTTCGATTTTTACGAGAGCTGGAACAGGGAAAGCCCAGCTGCCAATTAGAAAAATCTTTAAGAATTGCACAGATGCTGGGCATCAAGTTTGAGATTAAATCACCTAAAAATTAATTTAATAGAGCAAAAAAATGGCAGAAAAAAAACTAGAAAAACAATTATCCGTCCGTCTTCATGGAGAACCTCTGGGAATTTTAAGCCAAAAATCTAATGGAAAGATGTCGTTTTTTTATCATGAAAATGCGACAAAAATAATTTCTCTTTCCATGCCTTTGCAAGAAAAACCTTATGACCAATGGCACTTACTTAAGGATCAGGTGTAGGGGCGAATCTTGTATTCGTCCCTGCTTAATAGGGAAGTGGCAAATAATGTTATGTTCTAAATGAAATCAGTTTCCGAATTTTGCATGATTATTTTTCAACGAATGATCAGCAAAACAAGGAAACTGAAGGCATGAATCTTACTCAGAAACAGAAACTAGAACAAATCAAAAATCACAA
>CAMCUU010000023.1 GCA_945879065.1 Francisella tularensis subsp. holarctica | reverse complement strand
TTTTTTAATTTTTATTTTATTTTTTAATTTATTTATTTTTATATTTGGAGAATTAAATGGCGGAGTCAGGGCAAGTAGCACAGAGCCAGTATTTAAGCATGCAGGGTCAAGAGCAAGAAGAAGACGTGATTGATTTTAAAGAGCTGATTTCTCTTCTTTTGAATCATCGCTGGGTGATCTTGGGAACCATGCTGAGTTTTATTTTGCTCGCTGCTATTTATTGCAAATTAGAAACGCCGATTTATCAGGCGAATTTGTTAATTGACTCCAATGTGAGCTCCGGCGGGAATGCTCTGGGTGGGCTCTTAGGTAGTACCGTGAATGTCTTTGATTTTGGTCGGACGGATTCGGCGACTGAAGAACAAATTATTATGTCCAGAAGTGTGCTCGGCCCAGTGGTTTCAGACTTGCATTTAGATATTTTAATTTCTCCTAAATATTTCCCCATCTTGGGTCATTCAATTGCCAGAAATTATAACCAAGCGAATTATGCCAATGTGCCTAATACGCCGCGCTTGGGTTTAGCCCAATATGACTGGGGTGGTAATAATCTAAAGCTAGATAGTTTTGAAGTGTCTGATGATCTCAAAGGCCAAAGATTTATTTTAAAATATTTAGGTGATAATAATTTTGAGTTAAAAAATACGGCTGGGAAAATTTTATTGACGGGAACTTTGGGCCAGAGTTATAAAATTACGCCGAATTTTTATTCAAGTATTAATCTTAAAGTCAGCAGTCTAAAAGCAAATCCAGAGGCTGAGTTTTATATAGAGCAGCAAAGGCTTGAAGACGCGATTGATGCTTTAAATTCCAGATTGCAAATTGTTGATTCTGGAAAGCAAACTAATTTGATTACTTTGCAATTAAAAGGCACCGATCCTGCCTTGGTAACCGAAACTTTGAATAGCATCGGGCGTTCTGCCGTGATGTTTGATGTGAATAGCCAAGCGAATGAAGCCAGTAAGACTTTGAACTTTTTGCAATCTCGCTTACCAGCTGTTAAGCAGGCTTTAGATTTGGCTGAGAAAAAATTAAATCAATATTTAGCCACTTCTGGAGATATTCAGCTGAGTGATGAAGGCAAGATGTTCTTAGAAAAAATGGGACAGCTAGAAACTCAAGCCTCGACGCTTCAAGTGCAAAAAGCCCAGCTCCAGCAGCAATATACTGATCAGAGTTTCCAGGTGCAGCAGGTTCAAACGGCCCTTGATCAACTTGCTCAAGAGCGCCAAAGTCTGGAGGCTGAAATTAAGCAATTACCAGAGTCTGATCAAATTCAAATGGGCTTAAAAAGAGACGCCTTGGTTCAAAATAAAATCTATGTGAATTTATTAGACAAGATTCAGCAATTTGAAATTTTACAAGCTGGAACAGTGGGTAAAGTTGCTGTGGTGGACGAAGCCGCAGTGCCCTATAAATCTATTAATAAACCAGCGCCTTTAGTCATTGCTTTGGCGGGTTTCTTAGCCTTTTTCTTAAGCGCTGGGTTTTTCTTTGTTCGTCAATTTTTATTCAGAGGGGTTGAAGATCCTGATTTAGTAGAAAGTAAGTTAGGCCTGAATGTCTTTGGGACTATTCAAGAATCTAAGTTGCAGGCGCAGCAATTAAAAAATCTGGAACTACGCCGAATTAAATATCTGCAGTTTTTATCAGAAATGGATCCGCATGATTTAGTGGTGGAATCGCTGAGAAGCTTAAGAACTAATTTGCTATTTGAATTACCTCGGGCAAAAAATAATATCATTGCGATCTCAGGGCCAACGCCTGGCGTGGGTAAGTCTTTTATTTCAGTAAATTTTGCCCAAATTTTGGCTGACGCGGGTTATAAAGTTTTATTAGTCGATGCCGATATTCGAAAAGGGACTGCGCATGTTTACTTTGATGTTCCGAGATCTCCTGGTTTTTGTGATTTAATTGACCAGAAAATTTCCCAAGAAGTAGCGGTTCATCATTCTCGTATGCCGAATCTTGATTTTATTTCGACGGGGACTATGCCCGCTAAACATGCTGAATTCTTAATGAAGCCAAGGGTTAAAGAAATACTAGATCAGCTGGCGACTCAGTATGACTATGTGATTTTTGACACCGCGCCAATCTTAGCTGTTACCGATGCTTTACAATTATTTAAACATGCAGGCACGCATCTTTTAGTGCTTTCTTATGGCAAGCATGATCTCAAAGAAATTGAACATACGCTCTCTAAATTTGAAAAAGGCGGTGTTGAAGTCAAAGGCGCTATATTTAATAGAATCAAAGCGGCTCAAAGCTATTACGGTAAGAAATATAAATATAATTACCGCTATGACTATGAGAGTAAAAATAAACATTAATAAAAAATATAAAATATAAAAAAATATGAAATTTGCAGAAGAACTCCCCGAATCTACTTGGCATATAGATTCTTATCAGGCAGCCCAGCTTAACCAGCCTGGGTTTTTTGTGTTAAATAAAATTTCTTATCCTTTTTCCATTTTGTTACATGGGAGCTTTATGGCCGAATGGCCTGTTAAATCTTTTCAAGAATTAGATTTAAACAGCTTAAAAAATTTAAAAATTCGAGAGCCCGAAATTATTATTATTGGGGTGGGCTCTGGATCTGACTCTGGATCTAATTTACCTTCACGAGAGTTTTTAAATTTTGCGCAAGGCTCAAAAATAGGCTTTGAATTTATGGGCACACGCCAAGCCTGTCGGGCTTATAATCTCATGGCCAATGAAGGCCGGAATGTCTTGGCGGCTTTAATTATCTAATTATTTAAAATCTTCCAAAGTAATTTTATCTTGCAGATCTATTAAAACATAAGACCCATGATCGGGATGCCAGTCTGCATTCACATATCTTTTTAATAATTTTCCCTCTGGAGTTTTTAACCCAGTTTTTAACCCAGTTTTTAACTCATGCACGGCCATTTGGTGAGTGTGGCCATGGATTAAAATATTAATATGATTTTCTTCGCAGAAATTTAAAACAGCTTCTTCACTCACATCGACTATTTTTTGAGTCTTTAAATAATTGGTTTTACTAGATTGTCTGATTTTTTGAGAGATCAATTTTCTAATAAAAATAGGCGAATTTAAAAACAAAAATTGGACATAATTTCGATGGACTATTTTTCTATATTTCTGATATTTAATATCACTGGTACAGAATTCATCCCCATGAGATAGGGCTATCTGATTGGGTAATATATAAAAATCTTTTTTAATTAATTTAGCTCCCGCTAAATCACAAAATTTCTGGCCTATTAATAAATCTCTATTACCTGGCAAAATAAAAATTTTTGTATTTTTCTGGCTTAATTCTAATAATTTCCCAGCAATGTTTTTTTCAAAATCTTCCATGGCATCGTCGCCAATCCAGGTTTCGAAAAAATCGCCCAAAATAAATAATTGCTGAGAGTGCTGGGCTATTTGGTTTAAAAAATTTTCAAAAAGTAAAGCAGTCCCCAGATTATTTTTATTTAAGTGAAGGTCAGAAATAATGACTGCTTGACTGGTTTTTATTGGGTTTATTACAGGGGCTATATTTTTAACGGGCATATTTTAAAGCTCTATCTTGATGGTCTGGGATGGTCTGGGGCAGGGCGAAAGTATATACTCGCCGCCCTTTAAATCAGAGGGGTTTTTCGACCATGTGGAAGGTGTTTCAAGGGTGGTATAAACAGCGTTTTTCCGACCCTGCTGCAGTGATTTTATTATTTGTTTTAATCCTAGGCATTTTAATTGTTGTTTTTCTGGGGCATATCCTAGCGCCTTTATTGGCTGGCTTGGTTTTTGCTTTTGTCTTAGAAGCCATTGTGAGCTTTTTACAGCGGCGCTGTTATTTTCCCAGATGGCTGGCTGTCTGCGTGGTGTACAGCTTATTTATTGCTTTATTTGTGGTCGCTGTCTTTGGTTTGTTACCCATTTTATGGCAGCAGTTCTCCCAAGTGGTGAATGATTTTCCCAATATGCTCTCGGGCTTTCATGCTTATTTATTAACTTTGCCCAAGTTGTATCCCAGCTTTTTTTCAGACAGTAGCGTTCATGATTTAATTCAAACAACGACCGTGAAAGCTGAAAAAGTCACGCAATTAGGGCAATTGATGGTCTCTATTTCCGTCGCTTCTTTACCTTCGGTGATCTCTTGGCTGGTGTATTTATTCTTAGTGCCCCTTGTAGTTTTATTCATGCTCAAAGACAAAGAAAAATTAATAGCCTTTGCTGAGCGTTATATGCCCAAAGATCGCTCTTTAGTTGATCGGGTATCTCATGAGATGCAGTTGCAATTAGGTAATTATATTAAAGGCAAGGCCCTGGAAATTATTATTGTCGGGGTGGTCACTTATTTAGGATTTTTAATATTTAATTTAAATTACGCACCGCTTTTGGCTTTTATAGTGGGGCTCTCTGTTGTGATTCCTTATATTGGCATGGTCATTGTGACTGTCCCAGTAGTTCTAGTCGGCTTAATGCAATTTGGTCCCAGCCCAGAGTTTGTTTATATGCTTTTGGTTTATTTAATTATTCAAACTTTGGATGGTAATTTACTAGTCCCTATTTTGTTTTCAGAAGCTGTGAATTTGCATCCATTAGCGATTATTGCCGCTGTTTTATTTTTCGGCGGAATCTGGGGATTCTGGGGTTTGTTTTTTGCCATTCCTTTGGCGACTTTGGTTAAGGCTGTGATCAATGCCTGGAGTCGCCGTGAGAGCGTGAATTAGTTTTTGTTTTTTATTTTTTATTTTTTAGATTTTTTTAAAATATTTTTTAAGAGGGAATAGCTGTGTTTCAGTCTTTATCAGATCGTCTGACTAGTACGTTTAATAAATTAACGGGTCGTGGAAAATTAAGTGAAGAAAATATTCAAAAGGCTTTGCGAGATGTCCGGGTGTCTTTATTAGAAGCCGATGTGGCTTTATCAGTGGTTAAAGTTTTTATCGCGGGTGTCAGACGGAGAGCTTTAGGAACAGAAGTCTCTAAAAGCTTATCTCCAGGTGAGATGTTTATTAAAATCGTCAAAGAAGAATTAATTAATATCATGGGGCAAAAAAACGAAGGTTTAGATCTTCGTGCTGAGCCCCCTTGTGTGATCTTAATGGCCGGATTGCAAGGCTCTGGTAAAACGACGACGACGGCCAAATTGGCTAAATTTTTAAAAGATAATCAGAAGAAAAAAGTCTTAGTGGCCAGTGCGGATATTTATAGACCGGCGGCTATTGAGCAGTTAAAAATCTTAGCAGGGGAGGTGGGCGTAGAATTTTTTCCTTCTGATTCCACTCAAAAACCCCTAGATATTGCAAAAACAGCCCTGGATTTTGCCAAGAAAAACATCATGGATGTTTTAATTATTGACACGGCAGGGCGTCTGCATATTGATCAAGACATGATGTCTGAGATTAAATCTTTGCATAGTTTCTTAAATCCCATTGAAACTTTATTTGTCGTCGATGCTATGACGGGTCAAGACGCGGCGATTACTGCCAAAGCCTTCAATGACGCTTTAAGTTTAACCGGGGTGATTTTATCGAAAGCAGATGGGGACGCCCGAGGCGGTGCGGCTTTATCTATTAGATTAGTGACTGAGAAGCCGATTAAATTTTTGGGCATGGGTGAAAAAGTAGATGCGCTAGAAGCTTTCTATCCTGACCGAATAGCCTCCAGAATTTTGGGCATGGGCGATGTTTTGTCTTTAATAGAGCAGGCTGAGAAAAATCTAGATAAAGAAAAAGTGACTCAGATGGCTAAGAAAATGGGCAAGGGTCAGAGCTTTGATCTTCAAGATTTTTCAGACCAATTAGAACAAATGTCCAAGCTAGGTAATATTGACGGTATTTTGGGTAAACTCCCTGGTATGAGCCAAGTTCCAGAGGCGGTTAAGAATAAAATCAATGACAAATCTTTTCTGCAAATGCGGGCCATGATTAGTTCTATGACTAAGAAAGAGCGCGCTAATCCAGATTTAATTAATGGCTCTCGTCGTCGTCGTATAGCCGCAGGGTCAGGGACGGATATTCAGGGTGTAAATAAATTATTAAAGCAATTTGACCAGATGCAAAAGATGATGAAGAAAATGGGTAAGGGCGGCAAGATGATGCAGATGATGCGTCAGCTGGGCGCAGGGGGGGCGGGAGGAATGCCTGGAATGGGTGGTGGTTCTGGAATGCCTAATATGCCTGGTATGGGGGGCATGATGGGAGGCATGGGAGGCGGTATGCCGCCGGGCTTGTCTGGGTTTTTTAAGAAGTAAAAATAAAGTAATAAAAAAGGGCGGAGTTTCCGCCCTTAATTTTTTAGTTTTTTTAGTTTTTTAAGTAAGTTAAATTTTAGCCATTGCTCATGCTTTGATTTGGATTAGTGATCATTTCTTCAGCGTCTCTAAAAGCCAATGCTAATTCACGGACAGAAGGATCAGAGTGGCCATATTGAGTCACTAAGCGATCAATCGCATTTTTCAACGTGGTTCTCAAAGTGCCATTAGTTAATAAAGGCGAGTCTAAAAGGCTATTCACCATGGTAATTCGGGCATCGTCAGCACTGAGTGCTTTGCATTTTTTAATTTCTTGTAAAAGAGTTTGAATGGTTGCGGCGATGATGACTGGGATCTTGGGTGAATCAATAGAAACGCTTGCCATGTCTTGTGCGAACAAGAGCAGAGCGCTGTTTATTTTGATGGAGAGGGTGTCTTTTAATTGGGTCATGGCATCTAAGATGGCATCAAACATGAAAGAGCTATGCCATTGAGCGGCGACCTGAAGTGGGTATTGTTTCTTTGCATTTGTCTGAAATAAGCCCGCCATAGCGCGTGGATCTTTGAGGGCTGAAAGAAACGCAGGGTAATTATTGCTATCTACAGCAGTAATTAAATTTTCAGCAGGGCTTGCGGGCTTCTCGTAAGGCATCTTCTCACTCCTTGAGAGTTAGTTAGAGTTAGTTTTTATTATTCAAAAATTTTAAATTCATGGGATCTTAGGTTCTTAAAATTAAGCTCAGCTTAAGTTTTTGATAAATTTTTGCTAAAAGCTTTGTAAAGTTTTAATAAGACTTTTATTTGATTTTTTTTTATAGAATTTTTAAGAGGGAAGATATTAGGCGAAAATTTTAATAATTTATTAAATAATCCCTTGAACTTCAAAATCAAAATCCCTAAGATTGCGCCCCGTTGATTGGGCTGTCGCCAAGTTGGTAAGGCACGGGGTTTTGATCCCCGCATCCGTAGGTTCGAGTCCTACCAGCCCAGCCAATCTTCAAATGTCTTAATTTTATTGGGATGTCACTGTGCCAGATTTAATGCTGTTTCATGGGAATGGTTCGCCAAATTTGGCAAGAGCCGTTGCGAATAAGCTCGGTGTTCCTATTGGGCGTGCCAAAGTTGGGACTTTCAGTGATGGCGAAACAGCCATTGAAATTTTAGAAAACGTTCGCGGTCGCGATGTTTTTATTCTCCAGTCTACTTGTCCGCCAACCAATGATAACTTGATGGAAGTCGTTGTCATGGTGGATGCTCTAAGAAGATCCTCAGCGGGTAGAATTACCGCCGTGATTCCTTATTTTGGCTATGCCAGACAAGATCGAAGAGTCAGGTCCATGCGAGTGCCCATTACCGCCAGAGTCGTTGCGGATATGTTGGCCACTGCTGGAGTGGATAGGGTGGTTGCCGTGGATATTCACGCAGAACAAATCCAGGGCTTTTTTCATATTCCTTTCGAGAATGTCTTTGCGACAGAGATTTTATTAAAAACTTTGCAATCTCGCGCGATTCAAAATCCCGTGGTTGTCTCTCCAGATATCGGCGGTGTAGTCAGAGCCCGCGCCATGGCTAAAGCCTATGGTTGTGATTTGGCCATTATTGACAAAAGAAGACCGACTGCGAATGTCGCCAAAGTCATGCATGTGATTGGTGAAATAGCGGGCAGACATTGTATTTTGGTCGATGATATCGTGGATACAGCAGGAACTTTATGTAAAGCCGCTGAGGCTTTAATAGACCATGGGGCCAGTAAAGTGTCTGCTTATATTGTCCATCCTGTTTTATCAGGTCCTGCCATAGAAAATATTCAAAATTCGGTCTTAGACGAAGTCGTGGTGACTGACAGTATTGAGTTAAGAGCGAATGCAAAAGCTTGCTCAAAAATTCATCAAGTCTCGATTGCTGACATGATCTCAGAGACTATTCGCCGAATTAACAACGAAGAGTCTGTGAGCTCGATGTTTGAAGGGTTTTAGCCGTTGCAACAATCTCCTGCACCTCCGAGGATCTCCCCAACGCCTGCAGAAAGTTGTATCACCCCGCCAGTATCAGCGCCGCCGTGATAGCCTCTTGCTACAGTGGCAGTTCCGGCTACTCCTGTTGGTTCTGTGAAATTCGTTCCTTGCAATGCCGCCTTTAGCGCGCCTTTTATGTTCTCGTCTCCGTCTCGACGCATTAACGCTTTATTTACCCAAATATAGGCTCCCTCGTGTACTCGCAATATCTCACCATCTCGTATGAAAAACTTTTTATAAGCTGGATTAGAGTCAAAATCAGGAAGTACTGATCGTATTTTATCCAGAGTGATATCTGTGATTTTTTGAAATGGTTCAGTAGCGCCAGCATGAGTATAAAATCTCTGAAGCATTCCTTTAGGGGGTATGAGTCTAACGATGTCCATCGATTCACTTCCCATAATAAGAGACTCTTCTCTTGTTATTGTTTTGGCTCTGCCAGCTCCGGCTCCGGCTCCAGCTCCAGCTCCAGCTCCAGCTCCAGCTCCAGCTCCAGCTCCAGCTCCAGCTCCAGCTCCAGCTCCAGCTTGCTGCGCATCTCTAGCTTGTTTCTTGGCCTCTATTGGTAGATAAGTCTCAAGTTCTGCCGCTGTAATCGTCTGTAAAGAAGAGAGTCTTTGCTCGTTCGTGCGGGTGCACAAACCAGGAAGGGCACTCTCAAAGGCATGGAAGATTGCTATTGGATTTGTAAATTTTTCCAACAGGTTTATTAATAATTGAGTATTGCAAGGCATGATACGGTCATTCGATTCGACCCCATCCTTTCCTAGGACGGTTAGGTTTGCATAGACTGCGGGGCGATTTGTTCTTTTATTAAAAACAAGAGATCTATCTTCACGCGATGTTCGACTTTTCCGATGACGCAACCTGCTGGGAATTAGCCGCTTGATATCGTCTCTCCCCGGCGAGGGAGAGACAGGCCGAAAGCTCCGCTTAAGGCCAGAGAGGGGGTGCAAGGCGACGAGCCGCCCTAAGCGATCAGTAATTTTTAAAATTTATTTTCTAGCGAGCTTCAAGAAGTTCAAATTGCAGAGGTGGATTTCCCAGTGATTTGTTAATCCATATCGCGATGGTATGAGCCAGAATTTTTCTATTAACCCGATTAGTTAAATGCCAGAGATCCCTTGCCAATACTCGCTCTATAGAGAATCGACCCGCCAATTGACCAATAACAGTTTCGACTAAACGACGCGTTGAAACGAGCCAACGATTAAAAAATTTCCCTCGCGTATCTTTCATATTAGAGCGTCGCGATGTCTGCAAATTTAGCCCTAGTTCTTGATTTAAATCTCTCTGGAAGTCCTCACCAATTAAGCCCTTATCCGCGATCATCATGCCCTTTAAATCTTCAGCAATTTCCCAAAGGGATTCACGCTCATCAATATTTGCTGCCGTGACTGTAATGCCCGTAATAATCCCCTCGGAAGAGATCACCAAATTGCCCTTAAATCCATAATAAATTTCATCTTTGGAAGCGCAGTAACCATAGGCTGCTATCCCTTGGAAGCATTGGCTGTCAAAGGCTCGTTTGAAATGACATATCGGCATGGGGAAGCCATCAGACATATGTAAAGTATCTATTTTTGTGCCCATAGAGGCTGCAATTATTTTTTGCATTTCTTGTTTTATTTTCCAAAGCGCTGCGGATTGTTTGACGTAATTAGCTCGCGATCCAATCTCTGGAAAGAAGTGCTTCCAGTGAGTTTTAAAGTAACGCCAGATGCCTATATCAGTCGCGATATTTTTAAATTCGCCAACGACATCCATGGTAATCACTTCTGAATCTGAGAGCTTTGGCAGAAAGCCTCTGGTTCTTAATTTTGTGTCTAAAAGAATTTTTTGTAGATGATCCTCTACAAGGCAAAACACAGTAATGATAAAGTCTTCGAGCGGCATGGTGATCCCGTATTTCTGTTTTGTAAGAGACTCAGATGGGACCCATGCCGCTTTTATTTATCAAGTCTGTTATTCGCGCTCGTCGCCTTGTGCCCCCTCTCTGTCCTCAGCTTCGCTTTTGGCCTGTCTCTCCCTCGCCGGGGAGAGACGATATCAAGCAGCTAATTCCCAGCAGCTTGAATCATCGGAAAAGTCGAACATCGCGTTATCTTCTTGTATTTTCACCTCATTGGGGCCAGTCATGGTCATAGCCTCTTTAAGGGTTCTTGGTAAAGCTGACATGATTCATTGCTCCTTTGTTTTTTCTATTGACCAATCATTTATCGAAAATTTTATAGACTAGAAATTGCGAGAAAATTATTCCAATTTAAATCAAGTTTAACTTTATTTGTAATCTGTAATTTTTTTGCGGTGCTATCTAGAAAAAAAATTTTAAATCAGCGTACAGCGCCCCGCCCCAATCTGGGCAGGTCTGGGTTTTTTATAACGCCCATATCCAATTTTAATAATTATTTATTTTTAGATTTTTAGGAGAGCCAGTATGTCTAAAAGCCCATCTCTGTTTGAAGGGTTTTAATTAACAGCATGGGCCTGCAGGGAGTTGAGTTGGCACACTAATGCCGTCGTATCCTGTTCCTAAGTTGGCAAACGGTGTTGATATCTCGGCGGGAGTAGGCCTAAGCGCGTTTATCACAGTTTCTTTGGTACAGAGTTTATCATTTAATGCTCTTTCTAATCTTTTATAGGTTTTAAGCTCAATGCATACACTTTGTTTTTGCTCTCCTGTTGTTGGATCTGTCTCTGAATGTATTTGAGTGTGCTCATTGTCTAGCTTGTTGGGAAAATCAGGCAGATAAAATCGAATTTCACGTAACTTTTGTGGCGTAATTTTTTCAAAAATTGTGCCCTTAAATGTAACTTGCTGTGGTGTTGGCTCTACAAAAGACGTGCTTCTTGATCGTGATCCAGCTCCAGCTCCAGCTCCAGCTCCAGCTCCAGCTCCAGAATTTAAAGCTCTTCTAGCATTAGCAGGTAAATATTTACAAAGGTCTATTTCTGTCATTTCTTTTAGTGCTGTATTGTGAATCCTATTGTCTTTTCCATCGGATTTTTCTTTTGCGGCCTGCGTTATGGCGGCAGCAATTTTTGCTGGGGGAATGACTTCTTCGAGTTTAATGATCATGTCAAAAATATTCCTAAACATTTGTCGATCATCACTTGCCGTAGGGGAGGTGCCATGAGCAAATGTAGTAAGTTCTTTATAAACTTCAGGTCTGGTTTTTTTATTCAAAATGACCATCTCTTCCCCTGCCTCACCTCCGTCCTTTGTGACCATTAGTGATTCCGATTCTTGTTTTTTCATCGCTTCCGTTAGTGTTGTTGGTAAGGGTGTTGTTGGTAAAGCTGACATGATTCATTGCTCCTTTGTTTTTTCTATTGACTAATCATTTATCGAAAATTTTATAGACTAGAAATTACGAGAAAATTATTCCAATTTAAATTGAGTTTAACTTTATTTGTAATCTGTAATTTTTTTGCGGTGCTATCTAGAAAAAAAAATTTAAATCAGCGTACAATGCCCCGCCCCAATCTGGGCAGGTCTGGGTTTTTTATAACGCCTATATCCAATTTTAATAATTATTTATTTTTAGATTTTTTAGATTTTTAGGAGAGCCAGTATGTCTAAAAGCCCATCTCTGCAGGATCCTTTTTTAAACGCACTACGCAAAGAGCGTATTCCAGTCGCGGTCTATTTAGTCAATGGGATTAAATTGCAGGGGAATGTCGATTCTTTTGACCAATTTGTCATTGTTTTGAGAAATAACAGCGTGAATCAAATGGTTTATAAACACGCGATTTCGACCATTGTTCCAGCGCGCCAAGTTCGTTTGCATCATCAAGATGGTTCGGATGAGTCAGCAGAGCATAGTTCCCATAATGATGCTGATTTACCAGGTCCGACTTTATTAGGGCCCACCCAGGAAAATTAATGAGAAAGTTAAATTTTAATGATTAGTCATGAGCTCATTCGTGAACGGGCAGTTTTGGTTCATGTGGATTTTTATCATTTTCAGAAGAATTCTTTAGCTGAATTAAGAGAATTAGCCCTATCAGCTGGGGCTGAGATTGTCGGTGAGTGCTTGGCTAAAAGAGATCGACCGGATCCTAAGTTTTCTATTGGAGAGGGAAAAGTCGAAGAATTAAAATTAATTATTCAGGCTGAAAGTCCCGATTTAGTGATTTTTAATTATGACTTAACGCCTTCTCAAGAGCGCAATTTAGAAAAATATTTAGAGCTTAGAATCTTAGATCGAACGGGCTTAATCTTGGATATTTTTGCAAGAAGAGCCCGGACTTTCGAAGGGAAATTACAAGTAGAATTAGCCCAAATTCAATACATGTCTTCCAGATTAAAACGCGCCTGGACCCATCTGGAAAGACAGCGGGGCGGTGCGATTGGTTTAACAGGACCGGGTGAAACCCAGCTAGAACTCGATAAAAGATTGTTGCAGGGCAAAATCAAGCAATTAAATAAACGCTTAGAAAAAGTAAAGCAAACACGATCTTTATCTAGGCAGGCTCGGCAAAAATCAGAGACACCAACGGTCTCTTTAGTGGGTTATACCAATGCGGGAAAATCTAGTTTATTTAATGTCTTAACGGGCGAGCATGTGTATGTCCAGAATCAATTATTTGCGACTTTAGATCCGACTCTTAGACGCTGTCGAGTGCCTAGATCTTCTGAATCATCCCCGTCTTGTTCTCCGGATTTAATAGACCCAGATTTAATAGATCCAGATTTAATAGATCCAGATTTAATAGATCCAGATTTGATTCAGGCTCAATATGAAAATCTTTATAAAAATAATGGCCATTATGAATATGCCTATGGGCTAGTAAATTCAGCTGGAGTGGGGGATTCACAGTCTTATCAGTCTATTGTCTTAGCCGACACGGTCGGATTTATTCGCAATTTACCCCATGGTTTAGTCAAAGCTTTTTCAGCGACTTTAGAAGAAACTGTTTTGGCGGATGTTTTAATCCATGTGATTGATGCCGCGGATCCAGATCAAGAGGTATTAATCCAGGCTGTTGAAGAAGTTTTAGATAGTTTGAAAGTTTTAAATAAGCCAATAATACAGGTGTTTAACAAGATAGATTTATTGGATCCTCCGATTGAACCGCGCATAGATCGAGACGAATCTGGCCGGGCCATTCGCGTTTGGATCTCTTGCGAACGTAGGCTCGGTATTGACTTGCTGCTTACGGCTCTATCAGAATACCTGCCCTAATTTTGAGGCCCGAATTTCCAGGGAGATGTTGATGGCCAGTGATGACGAAAAATCGAAAAATGACAGCGAAAGCGGGTCTGAAAAAAAGCCAAATCCTTGGGAGTCAAAACCCAGTGGGTCTGGCGGATCTGGTGGATCTGGTGGATCTGGTCGGCAAGGACCGCCGCCTTTGGATCAGTTTTTTAAAGAGCTTTTTAATAAGTTAAAAAAACTAAAAAAACCCATTACGCCTGATTTGAAATCTAGTTTTCAAAATAAGCCTATGGGGCCAAGTGGACCTGTTAACTCTGCTAATTCTCAGAAAAAATCAAAAGACCCGGTAGATCTTGTTTCGCTCAAGATGCTGGGGATTATTCTTTTAATTTTAATTGCCATTTGGGCGGCGTCTGGATTTTATGTGGTAAAGCCTGCTGAAGAATCTGTGATCTTGCGCTTTGGAAAATATCTAGAAACTGTCGGCTCTGGTCCTCATTGGATGCCACGATTTATAGAAACTAATCAGATCGTCGATGTGAACCAAGTGGGCATGATCACCCAAGATGGCGTTATGCTGACCAGTGAAGAAAATCTAGTTCATGTGGTCTTCGTGGTTAAATATCGTGTTTCAGATCCAGAGGCTTATTTATTTAATACACAAGACCCCACGGGCAGTCTGGAGCAAATTACAGATAGCGTCGTTCGAGAAGTTGTAGGTCATTCTGAGCTGACTGATATTCTGACCAATGGTCGCGAAGTCGTGAGGGCTCAAGTAGAGACTCAGATTAAAAAATTAGTTCAAAATTATCAGCTGGGCCTGAGTGTTTTAGATGTCGATATGCAATATGCCAGCGCGCCAGATCAAGTTAAAGATGCTTTCGATGACGTGATTAAAGCCCGTGAAGACCAGGTGACTTATATTAATAACGGTAATACGTATGCCAACCAAGTCGTCCCCCAAGCGAAGGGCCAAGCGGCACGAATTTTGCAACAGGCGGATGCAGATGCTGAACGTTCTGTTTTAAATGCACAGGGCAGTGTGGCCAGTTTCGATGCGCTCTTACCCCAGTATCGTTTATATCCTGCGATTGTTCGTGAGCGCTTGTATCTAGACACGATGCAAAATGTCTTGCAGGGCAGTCATTTAATTTTAATTGATAGCGGGTCTAAATCAGGTTCTTTTTATTTAACTTTGCCTGATGAGTCTGATATGGGTTCTGCTAGTTCTGCTAGTTCTGCTGGTTCTTCTAATTCTAATAACTCTAACTCCAGTAATTCTGGAGCTAGCAATTCTGGATCTAATAATTCTGGATCTAATAATTCTGGATCTAATAATTCTGGATCTAGTAATAATCTAGATAATTCAAATTCAAGATCAGGCTATTTACGTTGGCAGGAGGCTCAAAATAATGCGAGCTAGTTTTATATTTTTGGCGAGTATTATTATTGCCATTTTCTTTTTGACGATGTCTGTTTTTACAGTGAATCAAAATCAATCTGCGATTGTTTTGCGCTTAGGGAAAATAGTCAACACGGCTCCTAATCAGCCCATGATTGCAGAGCCTGGCTTGCATTTTCGTTGGCCCTTTATTGAAAACATTGATGAATTTGATATGCGGGTTCGTACTCTGACTTCTAATTCAGACAGGGTCATGACGGCCGAGCAAAAAGAGCTTTCTGTTAATGCCTATGTGAAGTGGAAAATTAATAATCCAGTGACTTATTACGAATCAACGTCAGATAATGACCAGTTGGCAGATTCTCTGTTACAGCAGGCACTGCAAGATGCGATGCGTAATCAATTTGGTCAGATGACTATTTCAGATTTGATTAACACCAAGCGTGAGCAAGTGATGACTAATTTATCCCAGGCTTTAGCGGCGCCTGCGGCTCAATTAGGGATTCAAATTGTTGATGTTCGAATTCAAGAAATAGAGCTTCCCCAAAAAGTTCAAGAATCTGTTTTTGCTCGCATGAGATCTAAGCGCGAAAACGACGCTGCAACTTATCGCGCTGATGGCTTACAAACAGCTGAGCAAATCAAAGCTGATGCGGATGCGAGTGCTGCTGTTATTATTGCGACAGCGAATTCACAAGCGGCTAAGACCAGAGCAGATGGAGAAGCGAAAGCCTTGGCTATTGTGGCGAGTACTTATGCCCAAGATGCCAGTTTTTATGCATTTTTTAGATCTCTACAAGTCTATCAAGCGGCTTTTGCCAATCAGCATGGGACCTTGGTTTTAAGTCCTTCAGGGCAGTTATTTCAATATTTTAATCCAGCAGTGAGCTAAGAGAGCTTAATTTATGACAATGCTTAATAATTTTAAAAATATCTCAAAAAATATTGTGATCTTAGGCAGCCAGTGGGGCGATGAAGGCAAGGGTAAAGTCGTTGATTTATTAACTGCTGACTCGCGAGTGTCTACCGTTGTTCGCTATCAAGGCGGTCATAATGCGGGTCATACCCTGGTGATTAATGGCCAAGTGACCAAGCTGCATTTAATTCCTTCAGGCATTATGCATGCGGGTATTTTAAGCGTTATTGGTAATGGGGTGGTTTTATCTCCTGAAGCCCTTTGTTCAGAAATTAAAAGACTAGAGCAAACGGGTATTCCTGTTCGAGAAAGATTAATTATTAGTGATTCCTGTCCTTTGATTTTGTCTGTTCATGCAGCCTTAGATCAGGCTCGGGAATTAAAGCGAGGCGATCAAAAAATTGGGACGACGGGGCGCGGTATTGGCCCCGCCTATGAGGATAAAGTCGCCAGAAGAGCCGTGCGAACAGGGGATTTATTACACCCCGAAAGATTTCTAGAAAAATTAACGCAGCTCATGGATTACCATAATTTTGTATTAGAAAATTATTTCAAACAGCCCAAATTACATACTTTAAAGATTTACGAAGAAACTTTAGAGCAGGCTGAGTTTTTCAAGCATTTAATTTTAGATACCTCAGCGAGGTTACAAACTATTTTTAATTCCAGTATTAATTCCAGTATTAATTCCAGTGCTCAACATCAGGCCATTATTTTTGAAGGCGCTCAGGGAGCTTTATTAGACATAGATCATGGGACTTATCCTTATGTGACTTCTTCTAATACAACAGCTGGAGGCGTGTCCTCTGGAAGCGGTTTTGGGCCTTTGTATTTAAATAAAGTCATTGGGATTACAAAAGCCTATGCCACCCGTGTCGGCTCTGGGCCTTTTCCAACAGAATTATTTGACGAGGTTGGGGCGCATTTATCTAAGCAAGGCCATGAATTTGGAACAACGACTGGACGGCCTCGTCGTTGCGGTTGGTTGGATCTTGTGTCTTTAAGACGCTCTATTTTTTTAAACAGCATGACAGGAATTTGTTTAACTAAATTAGATGTCTTAGATGGCCTAGAAGAAATAAAAATCTGCGTGGGTTATGAGAAAAATGCTGAGAAAAACTCTGGAATTAGTCTTTTGCCTCCAACGGATGCTGAAGATTA
Source organism: Francisella tularensis subsp. holarctica (assembly GCA_945879065.1). GTDB lineage: Bacteria > Pseudomonadota > Gammaproteobacteria > Francisellales > CACEW01 > CAMCUU01. The sequence continues at coordinate 12,381 of CAMCUU010000023.1, read as the reverse complement.
TAAAGATTTGACCCCGCAGTTTATTTCAATGCCCGGCTGGAAAAGCTCAACGCATGGTTTGACCAAATATGAAGACTTGCCTCAAGAAGCTAAAAACTATATTGAAAAGATTGAAAGAGAGCTGGGCATTCCAGTGGATATAGTGTCAACAGGTCCTGATCGAGATCAGACCATTATGATTAATCATCCTTTGGATTGATTGATAAATAATGGTGCCGGGGAAAGGACTTGAACCTTCACGGGGTTACCCCCACCAGCACCTGAAGCTGGCGCGTCTACCAATTTCACCACCCCGGCAGGAGTGAAGAAGCGCGCAGATGATACTGAAATCAAAATCCAAGTCAATTAGCTTTTCTTGAAAAAAATCAGGTAAAAAATCAGGTAAAAAACCAATTGTATTTAACTCTCAAGTATCGTACGATGCGCGGCGTTTTTGAGGGGTAAAGCCTCTTAATAAACATTCCGGAGAGATGTCCGAGCGGTTTAAGGAGCACGCCTGGAAAGCGTGTATACGGTAAAACGTATCGAGGGTTCGAATCCCTCTCTCTCCGCCAGTTTTTTGGCGATGCTTAATTTTTATCAAATTCTTGCTGCTCTTCCATTGTGTTCAGGTGTGACCAATACATCTTCCTGATGGAACAGCTTTTAATTTCGTCGTCCCGGCGAAGGCCGGAATGACGTCCCTTACGACTATTAATCAAATAAATATATATATCAATTAACTATTGAAAACTTCAATGAGAAAATTCTAATAAACTGATTGTCTCATCTCGAACAGCACTTGCGTCACGCCCATTGTGTTCAAAAAACAAATCCTTATAATCGCCGCCTGCGATCATCGGGTCCCCTCGCAATGACTCCTTGCAAACCCCGCCAGGTCCGGAAGGAAGCAACGGTAGTGATGGAGCGTGTGCCGAGGTGCGGCTCGATGGTCGCTTCTTGTTTTTAAGGTCTGGAGATTTATGGCTTATCAAGTGCTTGCCAGGCAGTGGCGTCCCCGATGTTTTGAACAAATGGTCGGTCAAGAGAATGTCTTGAAAAGCCTGGTCCATGCCTTGGATCAAAACCGTCTTCATCATGCTTATTTATTCACAGGGTCTAGAGGCGTTGGTAAGACTTCTTTAGCCCGCATCATGGCCAAGTGTTTAAATTGTGAAGTGGGTATTTCTTCCAAGCCCTGTGGCCAATGCCAAACTTGCTTAGAAATCGACCAAGGTCGTTGTATTGATTTAATAGAAATCGACGCGGCGTCTAAAACCAAAGTCGAAGACACGCGAGAGATCTTAGACAATGTCCAATATGCCCCTAGTAAATCCAGATTTAAAATTTATTTAATAGACGAAGTCCACATGCTGTCTTTACACAGCTTCAACGCACTTTTAAAAACTTTAGAAGAACCGCCCTCGCATATTAAATTTTTATTGGCCACCACTGAACCCAAAAAATTACCCATTACTGTCTTATCTAGATGCTTACAATTTGCGCTGAAAAATATCGAGCCCACTATTATTTCCCAGCATTTAGCTTTTATTTTAAAACAAGAAAATATGAGCTTTGAGCCAGAAGCTTTAAGCTTAATTTCCAGGGCCGCCCAAGGTTCTATGCGAGATGCTTTAAGTTTATTAGACCAGGCGATTTCCTATGGCGAAGGCCTAGTTAAAAAAGACCTCACAGAATCCATGCTGGGCCTGGTCGATAATCATTTAATTTTTAATTTAATTAAATCTATTGCTGAACAAAATCCAGAAAATACCCAGAAATACCTCAAAGAAATTACCCAAAGTGCGACGGATTTATTTCTAACAAGCCAATTGCTTTCAGAATTATTTTTCGAGATTGCCCAGATTCAGATTTTTCCGCTCTCTCCAGAAGGGCGCTTCCAAGCGGGGCCTATTCGTGAATTAGCTAAATTGATTTCTCCAGAGTGGGTCCAATTATTTTATCAAATCAGTCTGAAAGCTCAGGAAGATATTCCCTTAGCCCCTTCGACGCAGATTGGTTTTGAGATGTTAATCATACGGCTTTATGCTTTTTCTTTATCTTCGCAAACGCCAGCTCCAGCTCCAGCTCCAGCTCCAGCTCCAGCTCCAGCTATTTCCCAGGCTCAATCTCCAGCTCCAGCTCCAGCTCCAGCTATTTCTCCAGCTCCAGCCCTTGCTCCAATTATTTCTTCCCCTCATGCTTTAAATAATCCCCAAGACTGGTCAGATCTTTTAGCTAGTTTAAATATTCAAGGCATGGCCAAACAATTGGCTTCTCATTGTGCGTTTAAAAACTTTGATGGAAAAATTTTAACTCTTTCAATTTCTCCGCAGCAAAGTAACTTTATGTCCCCGAATTTAATCATGCGTGTAGAGCAGGCTGTCTCAGAAAAATTAGCTCATCGGATTCAGCTGACTATTTTAAAAAATTTAAATAGCGAAAATAACTTTGAAGACATAAAACCCACGCCGCATCAAATTAATATTGAACAGAAAGCTAGTTTGCAAAAAAAAGCTGAAAGTGATCTTGAGCAAGATCCTGTGGCTTTATTTATTCAAGAAAATTTTGGCGCCAAATTAAATCCCCAGTCTTTTAAACCAAAAATATAAAAACTCAAATAGGAACCCCGAATGAGCCTCAATGACATGATTAACAAAGCCAAGCAGCTACAAGAAAATATTCAGCATCTCAAAGCCCAAGGGCAATCAGGTGCAGGCCTAGTTAAATTAGAAATTAACGGCCGTCATGAGCTGGAAAATATTGATATAGATTTATCTTTATTAAACCCAGATCAAAAAGAAGTCTTAGAAGATTTGATTCGAGCGGCTTTAAATAACGCGAATGCCAATTTAGAAAGCAGTCTAAAAACCCAGATGCAGTCTCTAACAGGCGGATTGAAATTGCCGTTTTAATTTTTTTGTTTTTGTATTTTTAGAGTGCTATTTCAATGACGAATTCTTTATTAAATCAATTAATCGACGCACTCCAGTGCATGCCAGGGATTGGGCCTAAATCCGCCCAGCGTATTGCTATTACTTTGTTAGAAAAACGCAGAGAGAAGGGTTTGGTGCTGGCCGATGTTTTAATTAAATCCATGAAAGAAATTGGCCACTGTGATCTCTGCCGAACTTATACAGAGTTAGCTTTGTGTTCCATTTGCCAAAATCCCCACAGAGACCCGGGATTACTCTGCATTGTCGAAACACCCATGGATGTTTTAGCCATCGAATCAACGGGGAGTTTTAGGGGTTTATATTTTGTTTTACTGGGAAAAATATCGCCTTTAGATGGCGTTGGTCCTCAGGAATTAAAACTTAGTGATTTAGATAGAAGACTAAAATCAGATCAAGTCCAAGAAGTAATTTTAGCTTTGAATCCCAGCGTCGAAGGTGAGGCGACGTCTCATTATTTAACCCAGATGATCAAAAATAATCACAAGCCCGTCACGCGAATTACTTACGGTGTGCCCTTTGGTGGGGAGCTGGAGTTTGTCGACAGCCATACTTTGCAGCATGCGTTCGGCTCACGGCAGTTGGTTTAGTTTTTTTATTTTATTTTTTAGTTTTCCCCCCCCTTCGCGCTAGCAGATTTTCTGATTACGATCCGCCTGTTTTTTAAATGCAGTCAGGAGTAGGTATGTCAGGGTCAGAAGCAGAGTTAGAAGAAATTTTTTCTGGAGATGAAGGGTCTGGCAGCGATGAAGGTCCAGCAGGCGCTGGCATTGGAGCTGGAGCTCGAGGCAGCGAAGACAGCGGCGAGTCGGACCCGCATTCACCACAAGATGCAGAGATTTCTGCCAGGTTATTGTTTAAAGCTTTGTGGGACATAGAGAAGCAAGTTGAATCAGGGCGCTTTCCTTTGGGTTCTTGGGATCTAAATCTGAATATTAAAATGATTCTGAAAGAGGCTAAGGCCCGCTTTGATGAGCTTTCCGAGAGTGAATTTTGCAATAAAAATCAAGAAAGTTTTAAATTAATTGTCATTGCTTTTTCGGGTGTGTTTGATCCAGAAAGAAAAATTGAACTGGAAGAGGAGCAGTCTGCTTATCTAGAACAGCTAAAGATTTTGCAGTCCCAGGCGCTTAGTCTTTATGAAAATGTAATAGGGGCTTCGGATGATTCTTATTTAGATAATGAGGGTTGGAGTTTTTTAGAGGAGCGCTCTGATGATAATTTAGCCCCAGAGGGCGAACCTCATGGCGGTGGTGGCGAAGGTGCGGCAGCTGGAGCTGGTGCTGGAGGTTCTCCCATTCATGACAGAGAGGGGGCAGATTCTCCTGCTGCTGTTCCAACTCCAGCTCCAGCTCCAGCTCTAGATCCAGATGCTCCCCGGCGCACCGTGCCAGCTATGTGTCAGCAATATCTTGAACTCACACCCAAAAAACTAGGGCTGTTTAATTTTCATGCCACCGGTCGTGCTCAAGTTTTGGCTCTATTTTTATTGATACATCATAACAATGCGATGGGTTCTTTTAATCGACAAATCACCGTGGCGATGGATCTTATTTTAGCTGCGCCACCTGCTAAGCACTTGCTTCGCTCGTGTATGCATCAGGCTATTACAAATTATAAAGCCGCAGAAGAGGCGCGAATACAAGCAGGCCCACCTCGTCGTGCGCCACTTCCCATTACCGATTTGGAATATGCCAGGGTGAATCTATTAGTCGCCTGTGCCCGTTATGAAGAAAGCATTGTCTTTGCCTCGAGACATAAAATAGGCGCACCCTTGGTTCATGATCTTAAAGTGGCTTTAGTAACCCCCGGTGCTCAAATTCCAGGCAGAATTGCTGCCTTGAATCTTGGAGAAACGCCAAAAGGCGCGCGTGGGAAATATCTGTGGCAGGCAGTCCAGGCTTATAACGAAGCAGCTGCTCAGCCGGTTTTCATAGGTAGGAAATGAGAGAGAAAAAAATGAATCAGGAACCGGCGTAAAACCGGTTCACAACAGCTGATTTTAACGATACGATCTTGCCGCTTTTTTTAATCACAAAAAATTAAAGAAAAGACGGAAATTTTTTTAACTTAGGGAGGAGTGTGAATTATGTCTAAACAAAATTTATTGGAAGCTTTGGCGCAGTTGCAAGAAGCTATTAAGCCCAGAGAATCTGGATTGACAATACCCGCAGAGGAAGCGTTGAGTGCTGCTATTGATACGGCTTTCGAAACAGCAGCTGACATCGCTGAGAGATTGAATGGTTCTCAGTGGGACCCTATTCGGGTGATATTTCGTTCGGAAGAACACTGCTCTATTCATGACAGACTAAAAAATTTAAAAATTGGTAATGCGGAAACTCAGAGTGCAGGTGTTGCAAATTTCAATACCTCTGAAAATAAAGCAGCTTTAGAAGAAGCTTTGCGTGAGTTGATTGAACAGATTGAAGAAATCAAAGAAACAGCAGTTGCTGAGGGCGTGGGTGAAGGTGTACTCATGGCTGCAGGTCCTGGTGTGAGTTTGGGTGAGGCAGCTCCAGCTGCTTCAACAGGCCCAAGGGCACTGGCAGAAGAGTCAACAGTCGCTGACCTTCCAAGAGACTATGCTCGTGGTGGAGCTCACAGAGTTCCTTCCACTCCATTGGCAGCCGATGGTGATAGAACTATGTATGGAGACGAAGGGGACGATAATCAAGCAGGTCAAGGTCCTGGCTCAGGACGTTCTTCTGGTCAGGCAACGCCAGAACTTCCAGTGGCTCCATTGACTGCTGCACAGCGAGCGATGAGAGATGCTGAAGCTCGTATGTATGCGGCTTGTGTGAACTATCTTAAGCACGTAAATCATTTTTGGCGTTTTGGGCATGGTGACGGGAAAGTCGCTGTGGGGGTCATGATTTCGATTTTGCATGTTCAAGCTTTTCATTTACCTGGTCCAAAATTTTCTCCTGCTTATATCGCTCATGCGATCACTCAATTGGATTTGGCTAATCCAAGAAATAAGAGTCGTCGTGCTTATTTATCTGACTCAAGCAATGAATTATTAGGGTTGATTAATCCGGAAGCTGGAGCTGCTGGTGAAGGCGAAGCTGGGACTGGAGCTGCAGTTGGAGCTGGAGCTGGCGCTGGTGCGCCCACTGCTGCTGTACCGCTTGCTACGGCTTTTGAAAGATTGTCTTGTGAGCTTTTATTTAAATCAGCAGCGTATCGGGCTGCTCACCCCTTCCAAATAAACAGACGTAAAGCGCTTGAGGCTGCAGAAGTTGGTATTCTTTTGAATCCTGCCAGTACGGTTGCGGATCTAAGACATGTTTGCGAGGTTCCAGCGAGTATTGTGCATGATGATGATGTGGAAGATGGTGCATCCACGGCAGGGCCTGTTTCAGAACCTCCTGTTGCTGGTTCAGCTCGAACCGCAGGCGTCACTGCCGGTGTGTTTATGTTGGATAAAGGTCGTCGTGATCATTTTGGGCCTTTGATTGGAGGCGCTAATTTTCGGGCTCTCGAAGCAGCTGAAGCCCCAGAAGGCTTAGGGCGCTAAAAATAAAATACCGTCTGATTTAAGTTTTAAATTTTTTGTAATTTTAAAATATAAAAATCAGGCGGTTTTTTTTATTCAAAATTTGAGTTAAATAAAAAATAGGATTTAAAAAAATGACCTGGAATTTGGGTCAAATATTGAATGGATTAGAGCGGTTTGAATTATTAGTTAGCCCTAGTAATTTGGCTAAAAAATATGCTGACTCAAAACAGCTGGAAAATTTTATTAGGCAGGCTGATGAGGCGATAGTTGAAGCTCAAGAGAGTCTGGAAAGTTTGGGTCAGACTTTAGTGAAAGCTGGAGATAGAGCTGGAGATCATGATGGGTTTAAAATTTTGAATAAATTAAAGACAGACGCAGGAATTTTACGGTCTATTTTTCCCAGTATGTTAAGGGGCGAAAATCTCCAGGCGAGAAGTATTTTTCCAGAGTTAATCAATGGTATGAAAAAAAAGAGTGCTAGCTTAAAAATTATTTTAGAAAATCTGGAAAAAGCAAAAGTTAAGCCCGTGGCTGGCGTAGCGACAGTGGTTTATGGCGGTGCGGGGGCTGCTGGAGATGTTGGGGTGGCGGCGGATAAGAGGGGGTTCTCGCCTTTGTAGGAATGGAAAATTGAATGGGTTTGAATAATTTATTATCCCCCCTCTCTGTCCTCAGGTAAACCTTCGGCCTGTCTCTCCCGCAAGGGGAGAGACGATATCCAAGAAAGCAGGGTATTTCAGCAAGACAAGCACAGGCCCCTCTGATAAGATCGCCGCCCATTGTTGCTCACAATGGTTCAAGAAAAAAATGAAAGAAACACGGATTATATTTATCACCGGTGGGGTGGTTTCGTCTTTAGGTAAAGGGATTACAGCAGCGTCTTTGGGGGCTTTATTAGAAGCCCGTGGTTTAAGCGTCACGCTGATGAAATTAGACCCTTATATTAATATCGACCCTGGGACCATGAGTCCGTTTCAGCACGGTGAAGTGTTTGTGACGGAAGATGGTTGCGAGACGGATTTAGACCTGGGGCATTACGAACGTTTTGTGCATAGCAAAATGTCTCGGAAAAGTAATTTCACCGCTGGAAAAGTCTATGAAAGTGTTTTAAAGAAAGAACGCCGTGGCGATTATTTAGGTGGCACTGTTCAGGTTATTCCGCATATTACGGATGAGATTAAATCCAGAATTTTAGAAGGCGTATCTGGCTATGATGTCGGCTTAGTCGAAATTGGTGGAACAGTCGGCGATATAGAATCTTTGCCTTTTGTAGAAGCGATTAGACAGCTGGCTTTAGAATTTGGACGCGCCAGAACTTTATTTATCCACCTAACTTTGGTCCCCTATGTGAAAAAAGCGGGGGAGATGAAAACCAAGCCCACCCAGCATTCGGTGAAAGAGTTAAGATCGATTGGGATTCAGCCGGATATTCTGGTTTGTCGTTCAGAGATTCCCTTGAGAGAGGCTGAGCGTCAGAAGATTTCTTTGTTTACCAATGTCGAGCCCAGTGCTGTTTTTTCAGCCCATGATGTGGACAGTATTTATCAGATTCCACTGCACTTTTATGAAGAGGGTTTGGACCGCGTGGTCTGTCATAAATTAGGTTTAAAAGTCAAAGATGCGGATTTATCAGACTGGAAAAAAGTCGTGTTTAATACCGAGCATCCAGAACATGAAATTAATTTGGCCATGGTGGGCAAATATGTGGATTTGACAGAGGCTTATAAGTCTTTAAACGAAGCTTTATTTCACGCAGGGATTCAGACTAAGACCAAAGTAAATATTAGTTATATCGACGCTGAGACTTTAAAGCCTGGAATCTTAGACAGCTTGAAAAATTTCGATGCGATTCTAGTCCCCGGGGGCTTTGGTGAGCGCGGTGTGGATGGAAAAATTCTCGCGGCACAATATGCCCGAGAAAATAAGATTCCCTATTTGGGTATTTGTTTGGGTATGCAAATCGCGATTATTGAATTCGCACGTCATGTTTTAAATTTAAAAGATGCGAATAGCACCGAATTTAAATTAGAGTGCAAAGACCCTGTCATTGGCTTAATTACCGAATGGCAAGATGCGTCTGGAAAAGTAGAGACCCGATCTGAAAATAGTGACTTGGGTGGGACCATGAGATTGGGCGCCCAAACCTGTCGTTTAGACCCGGAATCTAAAAGTGCGAAGCTATATGGCCAATTAGAAATTAAAGAACGCCATCGACATCGCTATGAAGTTAATAATTTTTATTTGAAAAACTTAGAGCAAGCCGGGATGAAATTTGTGGGTAAATCTATTGATGGTGAATTAGTAGAAATGCTCGAGATTCCAGATCATCCTTGGTTTATTGCCTGTCAGTTTCATCCGGAATTTACCTCGACGCCGAGAGACGGCCATCCCTTGTTTACGGGTTTTATTCGAGCGGCTTTGGATTATAAAAATAAAATATAAAATAAAAATATAAGGTGTCTCACATTGTCTGAATCTGAAGATTTTAAATTAGCCATAGAGGGCCAAGAGCAGCAGCCTTTAGCCGTCTTTACTAAGAAAGCTTATTTAGATTACTCCATGTATGTAATCTTAGACCGTGCCTTGCCTCATATTGCTGATGGTTTAAAACCCGTTCAAAGACGAATTATTTATGCCATGAGTGAGTTGGGTTTATCCGCTATTTCAAAACATAAAAAATCCGCAAGAACTATTGGGGATGTCTTAGGTAAATATCATCCGCATGGAGATAGCGCCTGTTACGAAGCCATGGTCTTAATGGCTCAGCCTTTTTCTTATAGATATCCGATTGTTGATGGCCAGGGGAACTGGGGATCGATGGATGACCCCAAATCTTTCGCCGCCATGAGATATACAGAGGCCAGATTATCTCCCTACGCAAAATTATTATTAGAAGAATTAGCTTATGGGACGGTCGACTGGACGCCAAATTTCGACGGGACTTTAGACGAGCCTTTAAATCTTCCAGCGCAGATTCCCAATATTTTATTAAACGGCAGTACGGGTATTGCTGTTGGGATGGCGACGGATATGCCGCCGCATAATTTATCTGAAGTCTTAGAGGCTTGTATTTATTTATTAAAACACCCCTCGGCCAGCTTGGAAAAAATCATGCAGATGATTCCAGGGCCGGATTTTCCAACGCAAGCTGAGATTATTTCCAGCCCGGAAGAAATTAAAAATATTTATGAAACTGGGGGTGGGTCTTTAAGACAAAGAGCGCGTTATAAAATTCAAGACGGTGAAATTATTATTGATGCGTTGCCACACCAGGTCTCTGGAGCAAAAATTTTAGAGCAGATTGCCCAGCAGATGAACGCAAAAAAACTCATGCTGGTGTCTGATTTAAGAGACGAGTCTGACCACGAAAACCCTTTATCTTTAGTGATTGTTCCGAAATCCAATAGAGTCGACTGTGATCAGCTGATGCAGCATTTATTTGCAACGACGGATCTAGAGCGCACCTATCGCGTGAATTTAAATATGATTGGCTTGTCTGGAAAGCCTGAAGTCAAAAATTTACGGGCTATTTTGACCGAATGGTTAAGCTTTAGAATTAATACAGTCGAGCGAAAATTAAACTTTAAATTAGATAAAATCGAAGCCCGTTTGCATATCTTAGATGGCCTGTTAATTGCTTATTTAAATCTAGATAAAGTGATTAAAATTGTCCGTGAAAAAGAAGACCCAAAAGCTGAATTAATAAAAATATTTAGACTTTCTGAGACCCAAGCAGAAGCTATTTTAGAAACCAAGTTAAGACACTTGGCTAAATTAGAAGAAATGAAAATTAAAGCCGAACAAGATGAATTAAATAAAGAAAAGTTAAATTTAAAAAAATTATTAAAAAATCCAGAATTGCTCAAAGATTTTATCGCTGAAGAATTAAAAAAAATCAGAAAAAATTATATAGAAATTCATGGAGACCGCCGCCAAAGCCCGATTGTTCAGCGCGATCAAGCTAAGGCTTTGAGTCAAGAAGAAGTAATCGCGGCTGAACCCGTTACTATTATTTTATCCACTCAAGGCTGGGTCCGTTGTGCCAAGGGTTTAAATATCGACGGGTCTAGCTTGTCTTATAAAACAGGGGATCATTTTTTATTGGCAACTCCAGGTCGATCGACTTGGCCGGTGATTTTTATAGACACCGCGGGGCGGTCCTACTCCAGCTTGGCGCACAAACTTCCTTCTGCTAGGGGCCAGGGTGAGCCTTTAACCAGTAAATTTACGCCAGAGCCTGGGACTTCTTTTTGTCAGATGATTTCAGGCGAAGAATCTCAAAAAATTATTTTAACCAGTACCCATGGTTATGGCTTTGTGACGGTTATTTCAGAGACTTTAAGTAAAAATAAAGCAGGTAAATCTTTAATTAATTTAAGTGCGGGCGCAGAGATTTTACCGCCTTTAAAAACTAATTATTTACCCAGTGAGTTTTTAATTTTAACCAGCCAAGAAGGGCGTTTATTAATTTTTCCAGTGACTGAAATCCCAGAGTTATCTAAAGGCAAGGGTAATAAATTAATGGGCATTCCTAGTGCAGATCTTGCTCATAAAAAAGACAAGATAACATGCTGGGCGCTAATAGACTCTCAAGATCCTCAGGCAGAACTTTATCTTTATGCCGGTAAGCAGTATTTAAGATTTAAATTCGCAGATTTATTAGCCTATAAAGGCGAGCGAGCCAGACGCGGGGTTGTTTTACCCAAAGGCTATCGCCAGGTGACTCGCTTAGAAATTAAAGCCAAAGAATGAATCAATGAATCATAATTTTACCGCTCAAGATGAATTTTTTATGCGACGGGCTTTAGATTTAGCGCTACTGGGCCAGTATACCGCTCGGCCTAATCCCCTAGTCGGTGCGGTTTTAGTGAATCCAGCGGGAGAAATTATTGGCGAGGGGGCGCATTTAAATTATGGCGAGGCCCATGCTGAAATTAATGCCTTAGCTCAAGCTAGTACTAACAATAAGCCAATTAAAAAAAGCACTTGCTATGTCACGCTTGAGCCTTGTTCTCATACGGGAAAAACAGGGCCCTGTGTGGATGCTTTAACTCAAGCCGGTGTTTCTAAAATTATTTTTGCGATGAAAGACCCAAACCCTTTAGTTAAAAATAATCAGGGCCTGGAAAAATTAAAAAAAGCGGGTGTTGAAATTTTTTGGGGCTTATTAGAACAAGAAGCGCGGGATTTAAATCCAGGATTTATCAGCCGAATGGAAAAATCAAGGCCTTATGTTCGTGCTAAAATTGCCGCGAGTTTAGACGGCAAGACAGCCTTGTCTCATGGCCAGAGCCAATGGATTACCAGCCCAGAATCCAGGCAAGACGTCCAGTATTTAAGAGCACGATCTTCCGTCATTATTTCAGGCTCTGGGACGGTGAAAGCAGACAATCCCAGTTTGAATATTCGACTTGAGAATTTAAAAATATCCCAAAAAATATCCCAAAAAATAGTTCAGCCCTTGCGCATTATTTGTAATAGCTCTGGGGATTTATTTGAAAATATTGAAAATTTAAATTTATTTAAAAATCAGGTGAATCATAATTTTTTAATCGCCCATTCAAATATTAATTTTATTAATTTAAGTCAATTAAATAATCTTTATTTACCCAATCCAGATTTAAATAAAAACCAAAAAATTAATTTAAAAAACTTATTAAATTTCTGCCATGAAAATAATTATTCAGAGGTTTTGATTGAAGCTGGCAATAAATTAACCAGTGCTTTTTTGAATCAAAATCTAATCGATGAACTATGGGTTTACATGGCTCCCTGTTTTCTAGGGGCTGGGGCTGTGGATATGCTGACTATTCCAGAAGTTTTAAATTTAAATCAGGCGCATGAGCAAGGCTGGAAAATTAAATCTATAGAATTAATTGGCCCTGATTTAAAAATAATTTTAATAAAATAAAAAATATGGGAATTAAAAAAATTAAAAAAAATAAAAAA
>CAMCUU010000022.1 GCA_945879065.1 Francisella tularensis subsp. holarctica | reverse complement strand
TTTTTATTAGGTTTTGAAATTTTTAAATTATTTAAATTTATTTTTTCTAATAAATGATTGGGCAGATAAGATTTTAGAAAATGTTTTAAAAATTCAAACTCTGACATGAGCGACTTAAAATTTAAATCATGGGGATTGTGGGAAATTTGTGGCATAAAAATAGGGCTTAATAAAAATTGGATATATTTAAAAATATTAAAATTAAATAAGACTATTTTTAATTTTTAAAAGCAATGAAAATTCATGTGTAAAAACAAATAAAAAAATAAAATAGCTATCAAGCCTGCTTCTTGTTTAAAATTTGCGAATTAATAAAAGCAATGAGCCTGTTATATAGATGAACCAAGATTTGTGCACAGAAGATTTTAATTACGAACTGCCTGAAAATTTAATTGCTCAGTATCCCCTGAAAAATAGAACAGATAGTCGCTTATTAATTATTAATAAAAACGCTGAGGAGTTTGGAGAAATTGGAAAAACTGGAAAAATACAGGATGGGATTTTTCCAGATATTTTAAATTTAATTCACCCTGAAGATTTATTAATCTTTAACGAAACAAAAGTTATGAAGGCGCGTCTCTTTGGGTATAAAGACACTGGTGGAAAAGTAGAGTTATTAATAGAAAGAATTTTAAGTAATCCCAGGGAAGCCCTGGCGCATATTAAAACAAGCAAAGCTTTAAAGCCGGGTGCTCGAATTAATTTATTAAATAATATTTTTCTAGAGTTGATTGCTAAGCAAGATAATTTATTTCGCGTACAAATAAAAAATTCAGATCATGATTTTTATCAGCTTTTAGATTCACAAGGCCACGTGCCCTTGCCGCCTTATATGACTCGAGAAGACCAGCTAGAAGATCAAGATCGCTATCAAACAGTATTTGCTAAAACCGAGGGGTCAGTCGCTGCGCCAACGGCAGGTTTGCATTTTGATTTAAATTTAATGAATCAATTAAAGCAAAAAGGGGTGGCCATGGAAAAAATAATTTTGCATGTGGGTGCAGGGACTTTTCAGCCGGTTCGCTCAGAAAAAATTTCAGAGCATGTGATGCATCAAGAATGGTTTGAAGTCCCAGAGGTCGTAGTTGCAGCAGTTGAAGCAGCTAAAAAAAAGGGTGGAAAAGTGATTGCAGTAGGAACTACGGCGGTGAGGGCTCTGGAGTCCGCGGCTTTAGGAGGTGAGCTTAAAGCAGGAGCTGGAGAGACGCAGATTTTTATTACGCCTGGTTTTGAATTTAAAGTGATTGATAAATTAATTACTAATTTTCACTTACCAAAATCGACTTTGCTCATGCTGGTCTCTGCTTTAGCAAGTCGTGAATTAATTTTAGAGTCTTATCAATATGCTATTCAAAACCAATATCGATTTTTTAGTTATGGAGATGCCATGTGGATTGGCTAGGGGCTAATCAATAAAAGCTGGAATAAAAGCTGGAAATACGGGCTTGCGTCTTGCTCAAGCAATCGAGTAAATTGTCGCCCTTTTGAAAAACCTAATTTAATAACCCCGGGAGTTCTCATGTCAGTTGCTTCTTTTATTTTTAAAAATATTTTTAAAAAATCTTTATTTTCTTTAGCGCTTTTACCGATGGCTTCTTTTGCTGATGGTTTTTTGGGGTTCGGGGGAGATTCGTCTGCTTCACCAGCTGGCGCTCATACTGGTAATCCCATCATTCAATTTTTGCCTCTTATTGTTATCATTGGTTTGTTATATTTCGTCATGATTCGTCCCCAAATGAAACAAAGCAAAGAGCACCGCAATCTTTTAACTAATTTGCATATTGGCGATGAGGTTCAGACGCAGGCGGGCATTATTGGTCGCGTTTCTAAAATTTCAGATCCGTATGTTGACCTAGCGATTGGTAATAATATGGAAATCAAAATGCTCAAAAAAGCTATTACTGGCGTAGTTCCTAAAGGGACACTGAAAGAAAATCTTAAAGATCTTTCTTGATTTAATTTATAAGTAAATTCGTGGGCCAGTAATTAAAAACGGTGAGTAAAGATGGCGGATAATAATAATCATTCTAATTCTAATCACTTGGCGGGCTCAGCCAATTTATCTAATTCAGCAGGCCCCATAAATCATTATCCTGCCTGGCGTTATGTTTTAATTTTATTAGTGCTAGTTTTGGCAGTGATTTATGCACTGCCAAATTATTTTAGTGAAAGTCCTGCGGTTCAAGTTTCTGCAAAGTCGGGTTCAGTGATGACTCAGGCACTGATTAGCCAAGTTGAGACAGCGCTGGATGCTGAGCATGTGAGCTATCAATCTGTCTCCAGTAGCCAATATGCCGTTTCTTTGCATTTTCTAGATACAGAAACCCAAATGAAAGCCCAGGAAATTATTCTGGCGACTTTGGGGGATAGCTACGTCGTTGCTTTAAATCTTGAGCCTAATACGCCCAGTTGGTTGGAGTCTTTAGGAGCAACGCCGATGAAGTACGGCTTAGATCTTCGAGGGGGAATGTATTTTCTCTTAAGTATTGATATGGGCTCTGTCTTGAGTAATCAGCTGGATAATATGGCGGCTGGGTTTAGACAAGACCTTCGCGAGAATGACATTCGGTATTCTAATGTCCAAGTTTTAAAAGCTGGATTAAATAATGGGTTAAATAATTCACAGGGTGTTTTAATTAGCTTTAGAGATCCCCTGGTTTTAAAGACAGCGCAAGATTATTTGTCAGCGCACTCTAATTTTAATAGTGGTGCTAGTGGAAGTTCAGGTGGAAGTGCTGGCAATTTTCAAATTCAAAAATATTCCGATCAGCAGTTATTAGTGACTATCAATCCTCAAGAACTTCAGCAGTTACAAGAAAATGCAGTTCAGCAAACAATTCAAGTGATGCGCAATCGGGTGAATGGTTTGGGTGTTGGTGATGCGACCGTGTCACAGCAGGGTGTTGACCGAGTCGTGATTGAATTGCCAGGTTTGCAAGATGCGGCTCGCGCCAATCAAATTATTGGTGGAACGGCAACCCTGAGAGTCATGATGGTGAACGAAGGTGCAGATATACCTAGTGCCTTGGCAGGAAATATTCCGATTGGATCTAGTTTATATTATGGCTCGGATCATTTGGGTCATCAGCCCTATGTGTTATATAACCCCGTTTTATTAACTGGTAAATCTTTCGTTGGAGCGTCTTTGGGTTACGATTCTCAGACATCTTTACCGGTCGTTGATGTGAATCTTTCGGGTCCTGAAGTGGATTATTTCAGTCAGGTGACCGCTAGTAATGTTGGCCATTTGATGGCAATTGTTTTAATTCAGCCAACAATGAGTGTCAAAATTCAAAATGGGGTGCCTATTACAACCACGACAACGACTTCTCAAATTATTTCTGTCGCGACTGTTGAATCCAGGCTTTCAAATAATTTCCAGATACAAGGTTTGGGCAATGCAAGGAATGCCCAATTATTAGCCATGACGATTAGAGCAGGTGCACTTCCTGCGCCTGTGCAAATTATTGAAGAGCGTTTAATCGGGCCAACTTTGGGCGCTGAAAACATTCATCGTGGGTCGCTCTCTGTGCTTGTTGCTTTAATTTTAGTCATGATTTTTATGGCAATTTATTACAGACTGATGGGCTTAGTGGCTAACTTTGCTTTGGTTTTAAATTTGATTTTAATCATTGCCATTATGTCCATTATTCCCGGTGCGACTCTCACACTGCCAGGTATTGCGGGGATTGTTTTAAACTTAGGCATGGCCATCGACGCCAATGTTTTAATCTTTGAAAGAATTCGCGAGGAAATTCGCGGTGGCGTGGGGGTTCAAGCTGCAATTGATGCGGGTTATGCGAGAGCCTTCTCGACCATTATTGATGCGAATGTCACAACGTTGATTGTCGCCGTGATTTTATATGCCGTAGGAACAGGGCCTGTGAAAGGCTTCGCGGTTACTTTAATTATCGGTATTTTTTGCTCGATGTTTACAGCCATTATGGTCACAAGAGGCATAGTGAATAAGCTCTGGGGTGGCCGCGCTGTGAAGAAAATATCGATTGGAATTTAAATAAATATAAAAAATTAGGATAAAGCAGCATGGAATTTTTTAGACAGAGAACCAATATCGATTTTCTGGGAATTAAGAAGTGGGCGGGTCTCCTGTCTTTAATATTAGTCTTAGCTGCGCTCTCTTGTTTATTTTTTAAAGGCTTGAATTGGGGTTTGGATTTTACGGGAGGCTATGAGTTTCAATTAGAATATAAATCAGCACCCAATTTAAATCAGATGAACCAGCGCTTAGAAAATTTAGGGCTAGAGCATTTTGATATGGTGACTTTTGGTTCTAGTAAAGAAATTATGCTGTCCATTGCACCCAATGCCCATCTTGCTAGTTCTAATTTTAATTCTAATTCTAATTCTAACTCTAGTAATTCAATTCAGGATCAATATAAAACGCTTATTGCTCAAACTTTTCCAGAGGCCAAAATTTTAAGTGTCAATTTTGTAGGACCCCAAGTGGGTGCAGAGTTAGCACAGCGGGGAATGCTGGCTATGGTGATTGCGTTGATTGCCATCATGATTTACATCGCTCTGAGATTTGAGATGCGCTTTGCGATCAGCGCTGCTGTCGCTTTAGCGCATGACCCTATTATTATTTTGGGCATTTTTTCTTTCTTGCAATTGAAATTTGATTTGAACGCGCTAGCGGCTGTCCTAGCCGTTATTGGATATTCTTTGAATGATACCATTGTTGTTTATGATCGAATTCGAGAAAACTTTCGTAAGTTAAGACAAGCTCCCGTGATTGAAGTGGTCAACCGGGCGATCAATGACACGCTGTCCAGAACTATTATGACGTCTGGCTTAACTTTATTAGTAGTTTTAGTTCTATTTTTCTTTGGCGGGCCGTCTATTCATGGTTTTTCTTTAGCATTAATTATTGGCGTTATTGTCGGTACTTATTCTTCTATTTATGTCGCTGGTGCTTTGGCTGTCATCCTGGGCTTAGATCGGGAAGCGCTCTTGCCATCAGCCCAAAAAGTCGATGATTTGCCTTAAAATTATTTAAATATTTAAATTAATAGGGCTATTGAGTTTGGCGTTTTGACTCTGTAAGATCCGCGCGCTTCCTTGCTCTGGCTGTTTAATTTTTATTAAAATTATTAAAAAAATAGAGCTTATCTCAAGATAAACTAGATAAACCATAAGGGGTTATTTAATACATGAAACACTATGAAGTTGTCTTCATGGCGCATCCTGATCAAAGTTCTCAGGTGCCCACCATGATTGCTAAATATAGAGAAATCGTCGAAGGAAAAGGTGGAAAAATTCATCGCCTAGAAGACTGGGGTCGTCGTCAATTAGCTTATCCAATTTTAAAATTACACAAGGCTCATTATGTTCTAATGAACATCGAAGCTGGTGTGGAATCCATTAAAGAGCTACAAGATGCTTTCCGTTATAACGACGCTATTTTGCGTAATATGATTTTACAGCAAGATGAAGCGGTCATTGAGCCATCCATCATGATGCAACCTCGTGATGAAAGACGCGAGCGTCCTTCTTTTCATTCAGGTCATTCGTCAGGTCATTCATCTGGTCACTCAGGCTTTTCGGGTCACTCAGATCATTCTAATCACACTGATGGAGAGGATGCATAATGCAACAATTTCGCAAACGTAAATCTTGCCGCTTTAAAAAAGAAGGCGTTAAAACCATTGATTATAAAGATGTCGGTACCTTGAGATCTTATATCAGTGAAACTGGGAAAATTGTCCCAAGTCGTATTACGGGCACCTGTGCAAAATATCAACGTCAATTATCAACCGCGATTAAACGCGCTCGCTATTTGGCTTTATTGCCTTATTGCGACCGTCATCATTAATTCCAGGGAGTTGTTGTTATTATGCAAATTATTTTAAGAGAAAAGATTCGCAATCTTGGCGATCTTGGCGAATTAGTAAACGTGAAGCCAGGTTATGCACGTAATTTTTTAGTGCCTAATGGCCATGCTTTGCAAGCCACCAAAACTAACTTGGCAAAATTCGAAGCTGAGCGTGCTAGCTTAGAGAAATCAGCCTCCGATAAATTAACTCAAGCGCAAGCGCGGGCTAAAAGTATCGAAGCGATTAAGATTTCTATTCTGGCCAATGCCGGTGATGGCGGTAAATTATTTGGTTCTATTGGGACTAAAGATATTGCTGATGCAATGACGGCTCAAGGTTTTCAGGTTGAGCGTCATGAAGTTAGACTGCCTAATGGCGTCATTCGTGAGTTGGGTCATTATGATGTGGTTGTTCATTTGCATGCCGATGTTGAAGCTAAAATTTCAGTTCAAGTTAAAACAGACGGTCAATCTGTTTTTATTGACGAAGAGTTAGTAGCGGTCAAAGAAGGCCGTAAGTACGAAGCAAAATCAGACCAAGATCAAGAGTAATTTTTAGATTATTTCTTGATGATTTGAATAAATTAAAAGACCCTTCGGGGTCTTTTTTTTATTTTTAAAATTTTTTATAAAAACAAATAGAAAATAAATGGAAAATCCCTTGCAATCCCTAGGTGATTCCGGAATAATTCGCCCCGTTTTGCAGTGCACAAGATTTTTAAAAAAGATCTTTAAATTAGGCACTGCCTGGCGAGGAGCGGTAGTTCAGTTGGTTAGAATGCTGGCCTGTCACGCCGGAGGTCGCGGGTTCGAGTCCCGTCCGCTCCGCCATTTTATAAAGCAGTTTGCAAGAAATAATCAAGCAAATTTGGTTGGATCCAAAGGATCCAAAAGTAAAATCTTTCATAGATTTCTTATTATTCCAGAACTGCCCTTTTTATATCTAAAAACAAGCCATCCCTATGCAATGCCAAAATAATATTGGCATAGATTTTAATTGCTGTTTTGCTTGTTATCCGCATTGAAATAATTTACCTGGCGAGTAAACTTCGCGCCTTGTTTTCGAGGTCTATTTTTTAGACTTTTTAGATTTTTTTTAGCAAGGAGATAAAAATATCGTGGCAAAATTTCGGAATCATCTAGTAGGTCTTCTTGCGATGTGGACGGCTTTGTTTTTAAGCGGCTGTCAAAAATTAATTTTGCTGCATCCGCAGGGGCCGATTGCTCATGATGAAAGAGATTTATTGACTACCGTTCTGATCTTGATGTTAATCATCGTGATCCCTGTGATTATTTTGACTTTATGGATTGCCTATCAATACCGCGCGTCTAATAAGAAAGCAAAATATGACCCAAGCTTTACCCATAGTGGAAAATTAGAGTTGCTCATGTGGACGGCTCCTGTAGTTATTATTGCAATTTTAGCGGTGGTCACTTGGACTAGTACTCATCGTTTGGATCCTTACAAACCTTTAGTTTCCAATGTGAAGCCCATTAATATCCAAGTGGTTTCTTTGAATTGGAGATGGTTGTTTATCTATCCAGATCAAAAAATTGCCACCATTAATTTTATTGAGTTCCCAGTGAAAACGCCTGTGAATTTTATGATTACTTCAGATGCCCCCATGAACTCTTTCGTGATTCAGCAGTTAGCCGGTCAAATTTATTCCATGGCAGGCATGCGAACACAGTTGCATTTGATGGCCGATAAGTCTGGAGACTACCGTGGTCTTTCAGTGGCTTTCAGTGGTGATGGTTTCGCTAATATGACTTTTATAGCCCGTGTGGGTAGCCAAGAGCAATTTAATCAATGGATTGCTCAAGTTAAAAAATCTCCAAAAAATCTAGATTGGAATTCTTATAGTCAATTAGTGCCAAATTCTTTGGATGACAGTGTCCAGTATTTTAATTTAATGGATCAAAATTTATTTGATCAGATCATTATGAAATACATGGGGCCTAGTATGACGACTATGTCTATGAATCCTGCTGTCAAAAAGCTGCCAGAAAAAATAGGCACGACCAACAGAAATTATAACGCCTTCATTGCCAATCCCCAGCAGCCTTCGAGAAAAATGAAGGAAGAGGCTCAATCAAAATCGCAATAAAAATCATTGGATTAATAAAGCTCAGTTTAATAATTTAACTTAATGGAAAGCAACTATGTTTGAACAATTGTTATTTGGAAAGTTGACCCTGGATGCCATCCCTTATCAAAACCCGATTGTGATGGGTGCGACGGCGTTTATGGGTATTGTGGCTTTGGTTATTTTAGGAGCCATTACTTTTACAGGGCGATGGGGTTGGCTTTGGAAAGAATGGTTAACTTCGGTTGATCATAAGAAAATCGGAATCATGTATTTGATTCTTGCTTTTATCATGTTGTTAAGAGGATTTACTGATGCCATTTTAATGCGCACGCAGCAGGCCGTTGCCGTGGGTTCTAACATGGGTTATTTGCCACCAAGCCACTACAATCAAATATTCACTGCGCACGGCGTTATCATGATTTTCTTTATGGCGACGTCTTTAATTTTCGGCTTGGTGAATATTATTGTTCCCCAGCAAATTGGCGCCCGCGATGTGGCTTACCCTTATTTAAATTCTTTAAGTTTTTGGCTGACAGCAGGTGGTGCTGGCATTGTCATGCTGTCTTTATTTGTTGGCGATTTCGCAGCAACGGGTTGGACTGCTTATCCGCCCTTATCAGAATTATCTTATAGTCCAGGTGTGGGTATGGATTATTATTTATGGTCTTTAACTTTATCTGGGTTTGGGACTTTGATCGGCGGTATTAATATTTTTGTGACCATTATTAAAATGCGTTGCCCTGGCATGACCATGATGAAGCTGCCTTTATTTACCTGGTCTGTGCTTTGCAGCATGATTTTAATTATTGTTTCTTTCCCGGTTTTAAATATTACTCTGGGCTTATTATTTTTAGACAGATTTATTGGCACGCACTTTTTTACCTCTGATTTCGGCGGTAATCCGATGATGTACATCAATTTGTTTTGGACCTGGGGCCATCCAGAAGTGTATATTTTGGTTCTGCCGGCTTTTGGTGCATTTTCTGAAATCGCGGCGACTTTTTCTAAAAAAGCTATTTTTGGATATGTCCCCATGGTTTGGGCAACCGTTGTCATTACTGTGTTGTCTTTTACGGTCTGGCTCCATCACTTTTTTACAATGGGCGCAGGGGCAAATGTCAATGCGGTCTTTGGCATAGCAACCATGATTATTGCCATTCCAACAGGGATGAAAATATTCAACTGGATGGCGACCATGTACAAAGGACAAGTAACTTTTCAGACACCCATGATGTGGATGATTGCGTTTTTAATTACTTTCTCAATTGGCGGAATGACCGGTGTCATGATGTCTGTCCCTGGCTTCGATTTTGTTGTACATAACAGCGTTTTCTTAATCGCGCACTTTCATAATACGATTATAGGCGGCGTGGTGTTTGGCTTATTTGCTGGGTATACCTATTGGTTCCCCAAAATATTTGGATTCAAATTAAACGAACATTTAGGCAAATGGGCTTTCTGGTGCTGGTTTCTAGGTTTCCTAGTTGCTTTTATGCCTTTATATATTCTTGGTTTTATGGGTATGCCCAGAAGAATTAATCACTATGCAGCGTCTACAGGCTGGCATGGGTTATTAGTTATTTCTTGTATGGGTGCTTTTATTATTCTGACGGGTGTTTTATTTCAAGTCGCCCAGTTGCTTTATAGCATCAAACATCGTGAAAAATATAAGGCAGGTAACGATCCTTGGGATGCGAGAACTTTAGAGTGGTCGATTCCTTCTCCACCGCCTTTTTATAATTTTGCAGTTGAACCTACTGTTTTTGAACGCGATGATTTCTGGGAACAAAAACAACGGGGTCTTAAAAATATCAAACCTGTCTATACAGACATTCATATGCCAAAAAATACTTCTATTGGATTTATGATTGGTGTGATTGGTGCCGGTTTTGGTTTTGCAATGTCTTGGGATATGCCAATTCCTGCCATTATTACTGGGGGGCTCATGTTTATTTGTGTTCTTGCAAGAACTTTTGATTTCCATACTGATTACTATGTGACAGCTGCTGAAGTCGCTGAAACAGAAGCAGGCTTAGCTAAACTAAATGGAGCCGTATAATGACGAGCTGTTCTATCAATAAAAATCACTCCCATCATGATCACGAAGCCCAAACAGCTTCTAAAGTTACTTTTGGTTTTTGGGTTTATATCATGACCGATGCGATTATGTTCGCGGCCATGCTGGCGACTTATGCTGTCTTATTAAATGGCACCTACGGAGGACCTGGTATTAAGCAAGTCATGAATCTACCGCATGTCTTAATACAAACTTTAGTCTTAACCCTTAGTGCTTTTACTTTGGGCCTGGCTTTTATTTCTTTCTTAAAATCACGAGCTTGCCAGCTAGTCTTTTTTCTATTTATTACTTTTGTTCTAGGTTTAATTTTTGTGAGTTTAGAAATTGGTGATCTCACTAGCTTAATTAAGCAAGGGTACAGCTGGCAGACCAGTGCGTTTTTATCTTCTTACTTTGCGGTTTTGGGTTTGCATGCGTTGCATATCTTAGTCGCGCTCTTATGGATGTTTGTTTTATTAATCCAATTTTATTGCAAAGGCTTTACCAGTGTCATGAAAACACGCTTTGTATGTTTAAGCTTATTTTGGAATTTTTTAAATTTAATGTGGCTGGTTATTTTTACCGTCGTATTTTTAATTGGAGCGATTTAATCAAATGACTCAAATAACTCAAACAACTCAAACAAATCAAAATTCTTGTGATCAAGATTCTTGCCATCAAAAAGCTAATCAATTATTAAAATCTTATTTTGCAGGCTTTGTTTTTTCAGTCATCGCGACTTTGCTAGGCTTTTTCTTGGTCACGCATCAGGCGCTTTCGCCTTCTTTGTCTCACGAGGCTTTGTACAGCCTTGTAGTCATTCTGGTTTTGTCTCAACTTTTAATTCAAGCCGTTTTCTTTTTTAGATTAAATATGGCGACTGACGATGACCGTTGGAATCTGGTGATATTTTTATTCTCGCTGTTAATTATGCTGATCGTTGTCTCTGGGTCTCTTTGGATCATGTACAACTTAAATTATTACATGGTGAATTAAAGAAGTGAGCTTTTTTTCGCGCTTCTATTCTATTTTGAAACCAGGGATCATCTTCGGTAATGTCATTACAGTCTGCGGGGGATTTTTCCTGGGTTCCCAAGTTAATTATTTAAACTATTTGCATTCACATACTTTTTATAATTCTTCTGTTTTTCCAATTTTTTCACCTATTTCTTTATCACATTGGCTGCTTTTATTAATTACTCTTTTAGGCATGGCCTTAATCATTGGCTCAGGCTGTGTGTTTAATAATTTAATTGATCGCGATATAGATAAACTCATGGCCCGTACTTGCGATCGGGTCTTAGTAAAGGGTTTGATCTCTCTTAAAATTGCTTTTATTTACGGGCTAATTTTAGGCTTGCTTGGATTTTTAATTATTTATTTATTCGCTAATTTATTAACTTTGCTGATTTCTTTGATTGGCTGGGTTTTCTATGTGTTTATTTACAGTTTATTTTTAAAAAGACGTTCAAGCTGGGGGACTATTTTAGGAGCCGTCTCTGGTGCTGTACCACCTTTAGTAGGCTATGCCGCAGTAAGAAATAGTTTTGATCTAGGCGCCGTTATTTTATTTTTCATTTTATTTTTATGGCAGATGCCGCATTTTTATGCGATTGCTATTTTTAGACTGAAAGATTTTAAAGCCGCTGGTATACCCGTCTTGCCTATTAAAAAAGGCTTTTTTTATACGCGGATTTCTATGCTGGCGTATATTTTTGCTTATTTACTACTGACTTTATTGCCCGTGTATTTAGGTTATTTAGGCTGGATTTATGGCCTAGTTGCCATGAGTTCTGGATTAGCTTGGTTTTGGGTAGGTCTTAAAGATTTAAATAAAAATAATTTAAAAAATAATTTAAAAAATAATTTAAAAAATAAATTAGAAAGTGGATTAGAAATAAGCTCTGAAAATATAAGCTGGGCTAGAAAGATGTTCTTTATTTCTATTATTAATATCACTTTGATTTGTTTTTTTATGATTATAAGAATTTAAATTATATAAAAATAAAAAATAAAAAATATAAAATAAAAAAGAGGTTGAATAATAAATCATGGCAGTGAATACCCCCTTAGTTTGGATGGACTTAGAAATGACTGGGTTAGATCCAGAAGGTGGGGATCGAATTATTGAGATGGCTAGTCTTATTACAGATAATAATTTAAATATTCTTGCCACTGGGCCTGTTATTGCTATTGCTCAACCCGAAGAAGTTTTATTAAAAATGGATAGCTGGAATACCAAGACTCATACAGGTTCTGGTCTAGTCAAAAGGGTGCGAGAGTCTTTAATTTCAGAGCAAGAAGCAGAAGCGCTAACTTTAAAATTTATTAGTCAGCATGTTAAAAAAAATCAGTCGCCTTTATGTGGCAATAGCATTTGGCAGGATCGAAGATTCTTAGCAAAATATATGCCCAAACTAGAGCAATATTTACATTATCGTTTGATTGACGTCAGTACGATTAAAGAACTTGCTAAACGCTGGAATCCCAAAGTTTATAATAATCATGATAAAGAAAATCCCCATCAGGCTTTATTAGATATTCAAGAGTCTATTGGGGAGCTTCGGCATTACCGCGAGCATTTTCTTATTCTCCCGAATTTTCAAAATCCCCCAAATCTCCCAGCTCAGCCTGCAGAATCGAAATAGCGGCTAAAGGCGCTGTCTCTGTTCTTAAAATTCGTGGGCCTAAAGAGCCTATTTGAAAGCCATGTAAAGCCGCATCTGCGAGCTCTTTATCACTAATTCCACCTTCTGGGCCGACTATTAAAGCAATAGAGTGACTAGAAGAGGGTGTATGGCTATTTTTTAAAAGACTAGTTTTTAAAAGGCTAGTCAGGGGCTTGGCGTTTCTATAATGCAAAATGATTTTTGTGAGAGTTTTATTTGCATCATGGGCTTTTAGAAAATCTAAGAGCATCGTTGGTGCATGAACCATGGGAATAATAGCCCGACCGCATTGCTCGCTCGCACTGATGGCTACTCTTTGCCAATGCTCATGTCTTTTTTCTCGACGCTCTTCGTCGAGTTTAATATTGCAATGTTCTGTAATTAAGGGAGTGATATCAGTGACGCCTAACTCAACTGATTTTTGAATCACCCAATCCATGCGCTCGCCTTTAGAAATGGCCTGGCCAAGATGAATTTTTAAAGAAGACTCTTTGTGAATTTCAAGCGCAGTCTCTGCTAAAAAAGTAACCTGCTTTTTTTCTATTTTAATAATTTTTCCTACATAGTCTTTATAGCCTTTGTTTAATACACCATTAAAAACAATGACAATATGGCCAACGCGAAGTCTCAGGACATTAATCAAATGATGAGAAGTCCGTTCGTCTAATACAATTTCTTTTTGAAGTTCTAGATCCTGGGGGCAATAGACGCGGGTGATTCTCATGAATTCATAATCCTTTTATATATAAAAAAATAAAAATAAAAATAAAAATTTAAATTAAAACTCAGCTCGCTTATTTTAATTTAAATTTTTTATAACCCACAGCCAAACGTATTCCCGCAGCCCATATCAAATAATTCCGCTGGCTGGATATTATTTTTTTCCAGATAAAGCCCTGGATAAAGCTCTGGACTGAGTAGTTGGCTCTCTAATTTTTTTTCTAGATTTTCTAATCTGGTTAACACAAATAAGTTTTTATTATTTTTAATTCTTATTAAATCTTTTAGATCACTATTTACACAAGGATCACACTCGAGACTGCGATGATTTAAAGGATTTAAAAAAGGCGTTTTTGTAATTAAAGCATCTCGATCTTCTTGAGTATGTAAATACAAGGGGTGCCAGAGTTTTCGATCACCCCATTTGGGTTCTTCGAAAATAAATTCAGGCAGATTAAAATTAATTCTCGAAGCGGCGCGTCGGCGGGCTAGTAAAATAATAAAATTTAGTTCTGGATCTAGTTCGTCTAGAAAATCCAAAATAGGCAGGGCTTTTAAAAAATTGGCGCACCATTGAAATTTTCTACTGGGAAATTTTCCTTGCTGGATCATTAGATTTTCAAAAGAGGCGGGTGGATTTAAAAAATGAACCTGAAAGCCTAAAGACTCTGACCATTGCTTGGCCGTTTGAACTCTCAATTGCCACTCGGGTGCTGCCCAGCCTGTGTTGACGTAAATAATATGAATATTTTTATGATTAACGAAGGTGTCGTGGACCCATTGAATTAAAGCGATCGATTCATCGCCAAAATTTGCAATAATAACTAGGGGATAATCTTGAAATTTTGAAGAAAACGTCTCTAGGTTCATGCTGATTTCGTGCCGGGTGTATTTAATTATCTTCTTAGCTTAATGATTTAAGCAGGATTGTCATCTAAGAAAAATATTTTCTCAAAGACTTGATCAAATGTATCCCGATGGATGTCGTTTTCCAGGGTTCTGGCCAAGCGAATCATGATCTCAAAGTTAAGATTTCTGCCATTTTCTTTAGCTCTTTTTTTTAAATCAGAGAGCATTTCAACAGGAAGTTGTATTTGAATTTTTGGGTCTAATCTGTCCAATCTGATTGCGTGTGTTTCTAACATGATTGACTCCTGCCTGTGAAAAATAAGTTTTGGTTTTATTGTGGTTTTCAATGACGAATTTTAACTTCTTGCACACGGTACCCTATCTAAAATTATCACGCAAATAGTGTACATATAAGTTCACACATAGATCATGTTTTGGCTTATTTTGACTTGTTCTGGAGTGATTCTGGAGTGATTCTGGACTTGGTCTGCCATTTCCAAATTTTTGCAGATACAATCGCCCGCCTATTTTTTTTGGATTATTTTTTAGGATTGCTTCAGTGAGAGAATTAGTACGAAAAACAGCTGCTCAAACACTCACTCAAAGTGAGTTAATTGATTTGGCGGGGCAATATGCACAGAAATTAATCCCTGGAGATGTGGTGTATTTACTAGGTGATTTAGGGGCTGGAAAGACGACTTTTGTTCGGGGTGTATTACAAGCTTTAGGGATAAAAACTTTAATTAAAAGTCCTACTTATACTTTGATTGAGTCTTATTTAATTAATAATAATTATTACCATCATTTGGATTTGTATCGCTTAGGGGACCCTTCAGAATTTGAAGATTTAGGGGTCTTAGATCCTCAGCTTAATTTAAATCAGCGACCTGTTTTATTCATAGAATGGCCTGAGTGCGGTGAAGGTTTTGTTCCGCCTGCTTCTTATATTTTGGAATTTTCACATCATGACTCTGACCCTGAATTAAGAGGGTTTAGGGAAGTGAATTCATGACTCGGCCTATTCGAATATTGCCGACCTTATTGGCTAATCAAATTGCCGCTGGAGAAGTCGTCTCGCGTCCTGCTTCAGTGATTAAAGAATTGGTGGAAAACAGTATTGATGCGGGGGCCACTGAGATTGAGGTTTTCATTCAAGAAGGTGGGCTGGTCCGAATGGAGGTTCGAGATAATGGCTCTGGAATAGCACCACAAGACTTGCCTTTAGCGCTCGCCCCTCATGCAACGAGTAAAGTGTATGAGCTCGAAGAATTAGAGTCTTTATTGACCATGGGATTTCGAGGAGAGGCTTTGGCTTCTATTAGCTCTGTTTCGCGTTTAGAGATTATTTCCAGAGCTGAAAATAGCGAAGAAGCCGCTTGTATTTCTAATATCTCTAATAATCTAAAAATTTTACCAGCAGCAAGAGAGCAGGGGACCAGTATTATTGTTCGGGATTTATTTTATAACACGCCGGCTCGTCGCAAGTTTTTGAAATCAGCCAAAACAGAGCAGGGTCATATCGAAGAAGTGATTCGTAGGATTGCGCTTTCTTATTTTAATATTCAAATAAGTTTAAAAATTATTCCGGATCTTTCTGAGTTATCTAATTTTTCTAATTTTTCTAATTTAAAAATACTTTATGATTTTTTCCCCGCTTTAGATTTTAAAAGACAAGAAGCGCGCATTTCAGCCTGTATTGCCAGAGATTTTTTGCAAAACTCTATGAGGGTTGAAGTAGAAGCAGCGGGCTTGTCTTTACAGGGCTATGTAGGCAAGCCCACTTATTCAAAATCTAATAGCGAGTGCCAGTATTTCTATGTCAACGGTCGAATGATTAAAGACCGTCTGGTCGCCCATGCAATTAGACAGGCGTATCAAGATGTTTTGTACGGCGGTCGTCATCCCGTATTTGTTTTATATTTAACCCTGGATCCCAGCCTGGTTGACGTGAATTTTCATCCGACGAAAGCCGAGGTGAGATTTAGACAAGGGCGCTTGGTTCATGATTTTATTTATCGAGCGCTACATCAGGCGATTGCTAAAACGCCTTCAGAAGAGACGGAGGTGGTGGCCATAAACTCAGATTTAGCCCAGTCAGAAAGCCCATTAAGTGCCTTAAGTTTATTAAATCAAAAGACCCGTGAGTTTGATTTTTCGGCTTATCTCTTAAACCCGGGCGCAGAAAATGTCTGGACTAATCAATCTCCAAAACTGGATCAAACACTGCCTCAAACACCCCCTCAAATACAGGCTCAAATACAGGCTCAAAGAGAAGATAGTCATGAGACCCATCCCTTAGGCTATGCCAAAGCTCAAATTCATGGGGTGTATTTATTAGCTGAAAATCAGGAGGGTTTAGTCTTAGTAGATATCCATGCTGCTGCTGAAAGAGTTTTGTACGAGCAATTGAAAACCCAGTGGGCCAGTCAAAATTTATCTTTAATGCAGCAGAGTTTATTAATTCCCTTGGTCTTTCCAGCGTCTATGCAAGAGATTAATTTTATTGAAGAGCATCCAGAAGTTTTAAAATCTTTAGGCTTTGAAGTGGATCTTTTGGGTGAGGCGCAAATAATTGTTCGAGCTGTACCAGTCATGTTAAAACAAAGCATGACAGAAGAGCTGATTCATGAAGTTTTGGCGGATTGCTTAATTTTAGGAAAGTCTTTTTCTATCCAAAATGCCTGTGATGAAATCTTAGGGACCATGGCCTGTCGAGCTTCTGTGCGTGCCCATAGAAATTTAAGCCTGGAAGAAATGAATGCCTTGCTAAGACAAGTCGAGCAAACTAAAAGATCTGCCCAGTGCAATCACGGTCGACCGACTTATATTCAATTATCTATGACAGCGTTAGATCAATTATTTTTAAGGGGTCGCTAGTTTGCTTAAATTTAATGCGCAATTTAATCCTAAAATTTTTGCCATTTTGGGCCCGACGGCCATTGGGAAAACAAATTTGGCCATAGAATTAATTAAAAAATATCCCATGGAAATTATTTCAGTGGACTCTGCCATGGTTTATAAACATATGGACATTGGGACGGCTAAGCCCAGTCTCAAAGAACTAGAAGAAGCGCCTCATCATTTGATTAATTTATGCTCTCCAGATCAGATTTATTCTGTGGCTGATTTTTGTCGAGATGCCCATTTAAAAATCCAAGAAATTTTTTCTAGAAATCATTATCCGCTCTTAGTCGGCGGGACCATGATGTATTTCAATGCATTAAAAAACGGCCTAGCAGATTTGCCTGGTCGAGATGAAAATTTAAGAGCCGAGTTTTTAAAAATTTTAGAGCAAGAGGGTTTGTCTAGCTTATTTAATTTATTAAAAAATTTAGACCCTCAGGCTGCCCATAAAATTAAGCCCCAAGATACGCAAAGAATTATTCGGGCTTTAGAAGTATTTAAACTTTCTGGGAAGTCTATTTTTGATCTAGATCTCCAGGCTAAAAATAAAAATAATTTGAATTATTTAAACTATCCGATTTGTGCTCTGGGTTTAATTACTAAAGATTTAGATTGGCAAAGAATTAATATTAAAAATCGATTTTTAAACATGCTGGAATTGGGTTTTATTCAAGAAGTCGAAAATTTAAGAAAAGATTTTCAGCTTAATTCAGACCTGCCCTCGATGCGGGCCGTGGGGTATCGGCAGGTCTATGATTATCTAGATCAAAAATTATCTTATGACCAAATGATCGAGCGGTCTTTAATTGCGACAGCTCAGCTGGCTAAGCGCCAACGGACATGGTTGAGAAGCTTTGATTGGGTGGAATTATTAGACCCACGTGAGCTAGATATAAACTTGCTTTCTCAGGTTTGTTTGAAGATTGATTCCCATCTTCACGCCATCTAAGCTCGGCCGGTTTTTTAAATAATTAAGTTGAAAAAGAGAGTAGGCCGATGCGTTTGAATTTATCTTGTTTACCTTGTTTATCTTATGTGTCTTTAATTCTGGCGGTATCCCAGTTTTTTTATGTGACTTGTGCAGAGGCTGATAATAATCTTAATAATATTCAGAGTCAGCGATTAGCTGAAGAAGCGAATGCTTTAATTAATCCTAGTCCCATGCAAACGGTTTCAGCGACAACGCCTGTGTCTAATTTAGCTCCAGCTAGTGTCATTCCAAAACCTGCTGTAAAACCTACGCCCACATCATCAGCTCCAGCTACTCCAGCTACTCCAGCTACTCAAGAAACAGGCGTGATGGGTTATTACGATGCTTTAGTCTCTTGCCAAAAAGGGATCTTTAATTTTGATAACCCGGCCTATTTGGGAACCAATAAAAAAGTAGTAATAACCGGAAGTATTCAAGGTCTCCAGGGGGGCTATTGCGTGGTGAATATTTTCTTTTCGAATCAGCCATCAACGACGATTAATTGCTTATTTTCTAATCAAGATCGACTGGTCTTAAAAGATAAGAAAGCCAGAGATGATTTTAATAATGCTTACGCGCAAGGTGAGTTAAATAGCGGCAAAAAAACGGCCTATGACAAGATTGTCGCGAATGCGTGTCAGATGGAATGAGTTTGTAAATATACAATAAAAAATAATGATATTTGATATTGTTATTGAATCTTAGTTCTGTAAAATCACGCTTTCTTTTTGGGTTATGACCCTGTTTAAATTTAATATTTTTTGAGAGCTGATTTTACTTATGTCCCGATATCTTGCGCCGACGTCTGACGTTGTATTTAAAAAAATCTTTGGAAATCATCCGCATTTGTTAAAAAGTTTTTTAAATAGTTTATTGCCATTGGAAGAGGGGCAAGAAATTATGGATTTGACTTATCTGCCTGCAGAGCAGGTGCCAGATATTCCAGAATTTAAAAGAACGATTGCAGATGTTCTGTGTACTGATCAAAAAGGTCGTTGTTTTATTGTCGAAATGCAGATTGCTTGGGTGAATAATTTCAAACCTAGACTGGCCTTGGAAGCTGCAAAAACTTTAACGCGGCAAATTAAATCGGGTGAAAACTATTGTTTGCTACAGCCTGTTTATGGTTTGGGTTTGATCGCTACTTCTTTTGATCCTAGACCTGATCTTTGGTATCACCATTTTCAATTAGTCAATACAGAAGTTAATCCACCTGATTGTTTAGATTACCTTCATTTGATTTTTGTAGAGTTGCCAAAAGTCCCTCTTAATTCTCATAAAAGAAAAAAGCTCGGTATTTTATGGCTGAGATTTTTGCGGGAAATTAATGAAGAAACTCGCAAAGTGGCGCCAGAGCTTTTAGAAATTCCTGAGATTTCAGAAGCTATTCAGCTTTCTGAAGAAGCGGCTTATTCGCTTTTAGAATTAAAATATTATGAGTCGTATTGGGATGAAATTCGTCGAGTAAATACCCTGGTGGCTGGAGGTCGGGACGAAGGTAAGGCGGAAGGTAAGGCGGAAGCTTTGCATGAAGTCGCGCTAAAGATGTTGGCGAAGGATCAATCTTTTGCAGACATTATGGCCTTAACTGGCTTAACGTTGGAAGCCTTGGAGGCACTGGAAGCGCTTAAAAATCTCGAAAAAACTGCTTAAAAAACATCCCCAGCTTTAAGATTTCGTGAGACAATGCCCTGTTTTTTCATTACAAAAATAATAGGTATTTTCTCATGTCTCGATCTTCTTATTCTCGCTCTCACGCTAAAACCAATGCTCAAAAGAATGCTCAAAGAAACTCTCCAGGGACTTATGGGCAATATGTTGGCTCCCAAGCCGGCTCTCAAATTAATTCTAAAATTAGCTCTCCTAAAAACCCCTCTGAATTAATCAGAGAATTAGAGAGTAATGCAGCAGATAAAATCATTGCGACTGTTCATGCGTTATCCCATGAAGGACGTGGGATTGCGAGCATTTCTGGAAAAACCACTTTTATTGAAGATGCGTTACCAGGGGAAGTCGTCGAAATAGAGTATTTATCCCATCGTGGAAAATACGACGAAGCCCGAGTGATTAATGTTCTCACAGCCAGCCCTGATCGTGTGACCCCGCCTTGTGAGTATTTTGGGCGTTGTGGGGGTTGTGTGCTTCAGCACTTAGAGCCTGCAAAACAGGTCTTGCATAAAGAAAGTGTTCTAAAAGACCAGCTGGTGCACTTTGGAAAAATTACTCCTAAAAATAATTTTCTAGCGCCTTTAGTCAATCCAGATCATCACGGTGATTTAGCCTATCGAAAAAAAGCGCGCTTGAGTGTTCGATACGTCCCTAAAAAAGGCGGGGCTTTGATTGGCTTTCGTGAGCGTGAAGGTAAATATCTCATGGATATGTCTCATTGTGAGGTCTTAGACCCCAGTGTTGGACAAAATTTAGATAAATTAAAAAAATTAGTATCTAGTTTGGACGCAAAATTAAGCATCCCCCAGATTGAAATCGCGGTGGGTGAAAATAGAGAAAATAGTGAAAATAAAAATAATTTAATAACAGCCCTAGTATTTAGAAATCTAGAAATCTTATCTGAGAAAGATTTAGGTTTATTAAAACTATTTGGGGAACAAGAAAATTTTTGGATTTATCTCCAGCCCAAAGGCCCTGAGTCTGTGTATTTAATTTTTCCAGAAAAAGATTTACACCAAGACCAAAATTACTTGTCTTATAGGCATATAGACCAAGGCGTTCAAATTAATTTTTCCCCTCAAGATTTTACTCAAGTGAACTCTCGTATGAATACTTTAATGCTTAAACAGGCTTTGGATTTATTAGACTTAAAGCCCAGTGATCAAGTGCTAGATTTTTTCTGTGGTTTAGGAAACTTTACTTTGCCCATGGCTAAATCAGCTGAAAAAGTATTAGGGGTCGAGGGTGATTTACCGATGGTCGAGAAAGCCAGAAAAAATGCTGAAATAAATTTAATTAATAATACAGAATTTATAGTCGCTAATTTATTCGAGCCTGGCTGGGAAGAAAATTTAGAAAAACTATTACCTAAGGCTAATAAAGTTTTATTAGATCCGCCAAGATCCGGCGCTGAATTTTTAGTGAATTATATTGGCCAGAAGAGCATTCCCCACATAGTCTATGTCTCTTGTAATCCAGCGACCCTGGCGCGAGATGCAGGAATTTTGGTTAACCAATATGGCTATGAATTAGTAACAGCCGGAGTGATGGACATGTTTCCTCATACGGCACATGTTGAATCCATGGCTTTATTTATAAAAAAATAGATAAAAAAATAGATTAAAAAAATGGAGTAAAAAAAGATGGTCCAGTCTACCCAGCAGTCTTTTATGCTTTCTGATCGATCGATTGATCAAGAGCGTTTTAAGCAGGCCCTGGGATTAAGATTTGGGCCTGATTTTTTAGAGTTAATTAAAAAATTAGAAAATCTAGAATTATTAAAACCGGCTGCTGTTTTAGACTCAAATTCTCAAATTTTTATTTCACCTATTTCACCTATTTCACCCATCCCTGCAGCTGTTTTGGGGCTGGAGATCGCCGTTGTTTTATTTGAATTAAATACAGATCCAGTGGCTATTTTGGCTGGTTTCTTAGTGCCCCAGCTGGAGTTTGTAAATTTAATTTCTAAAAATAAATTGGATCATTTGGAAAAATTATTAGGCCCCATGGGCCCAGAAGTTTTGCAAATCATTCGAGGTGTGGAAGCCATGAATTTGGCTCAGGGTTTATTAGACAAACAAAAATT
Organism: Francisella tularensis subsp. holarctica; assembly: GCA_945879065.1. GTDB lineage: Bacteria > Pseudomonadota > Gammaproteobacteria > Francisellales > CACEW01 > CAMCUU01. Next base: position 8,082 of record CAMCUU010000022.1, on the reverse strand, counting down.
AAAGTCGGATCTAGACGGCTTAAGAAAAATGTTTCTTTCCATGGTCAATGACATTCGTGTGGTCTTAGTGGCCCTCGCGAAGCAATTAGTATTAATGCGGCATATTAAAACCATAGAAAATAAGCAGGCTTTAATTTTAGCTAGAACAGTCATGCAGCTCTATGCACCCTTGGCTAATAGATTGGGTTTGGGGCAGTTGAAATGGGAATTAGAAGACCGGTCTTTTAGGCAGCTTTCTCCGCTGGCGTATCAAAATATTACCCAAGCCTTAGATGAAAAACGTCAGGATCGGGAAAAATATTTGGCAGAAGTTTTAGTTAAATTAATTGAAAATTTAAAGCAAGAAAATATCCCGGCAGAAGTGACGGGAAGGGTTAAGCATATTTTTTCGATTTATAAAAAAATGCAGAAAAAGCATTTAGATTTTGAGCAATTATTTGATATTCAAGCCATGAGAATTTTGGTCAAAGATGTCAGTCATTGTTATAGAGCTTTGGGCTTAATTCATGAATTATGGATGCCCATTGAATCTGAGTTTGATGATTATATTTCTAATCCTAAGCCTAATGGCTATCAGTCGATTCATACGGTGGTTAAAGGCCCTTTGGGTAAAAATATTGAAATACAAATTAGAACTTTTTCAATGCATTCAGATTCTGAGCTGGGGGTGGCAGCGCACTGGAGATATAAAGAAGAGGTGAATAGAGATCAGGCTTATGAGCAAAGAATTACCTGGTTAAGAAATTTATTAGAGTGGCAAGAAGAAGTTGCTGAAGAGCCTGGTTTTGAGAAAAATTTAGATTATAAAAGTCCAGAAAAAAACAGCTTATTAGATCAGTCTATTTATGTATTTACCCCCGAAGGTAAGGTTTTAGATTTGCCTGCTGGAGCCACGCCGATTGATTTTGCTTATAGAATTCATACAGACCTAGGTCATCGTTGTCGGGGGGCGAAAGTTCATGGGCATATTGTGAATTTAACTTACGGTTTGAGAACGGGAGATATTGTTGAGATTTTACCTAGTAAAGAATCTCGGCCTTCTCGGGATTGGCTGTCTGATAAATTGGGCTATGTAAAATCCCCTAGAACAAAATCTAAGATTGCAGCCTGGTTTCGCCATGAAGATGGTTTGGAAAGTTTAAATTTAAATAATTTAAATAAAGAAAAATTAGAAAAAAATAATAAAGAAAAATTAGAAAAAGAAGAATTAGAAAAGCAAGAATTAGAAAAAAATAAAATTTTTAAAAAAACAGAGTTAAAAAATTCTGGGGATTTTATTTTGGCAGGAGTAGACAATATTTTAATCAGTCCTGCTGGGTGTTGCCGGCCGATTGCTGGAGATTTAATTCTGGGTTACATCACGCAAGGCAAGGGGATTCGAGTGCATCGGGCGGATTGTTCTCAGATGCTATTAAAATCTGATTTTCACCCAGAGCGATTAATAAAAATTTCTTGGGCTCAAGAAATTAAAGGGGTTTATCCCGTTGATTTATTAATTTTCTCTCAAGATAGATCGGGTTTATTAAAAGATATTACGACGGTGATTATGAATGAAAAAGTGAGTATTTCAGGCTTAATGACCCATCTGGATCGAAAATCTAATACAACGCAGATTGCCCTAACCATAGATATTAAAAATCGGGAGCAAGTGTCCCGTTTGTGTGAGTTATTAAAAAGAGTCGCTGGCGTAGTGGATGTTGTGAGGCGGTGATTTGGCTTTCGCCTTCAGGCCTGTCTCTCCCGCCAGGGGAGAGACGAAAATCAAAAACTAAGACCGCTTCATTGAGTTAAAGAAATCATTATTAGTCTTCGTGTCTTTTAATCTTTCAATTAAGAATTCCATGGCAGCGATGTCGTCCATCGGGTGCATAATTTTTCTTAAAATCCAGAGACGTTGCAGCTCTTCTTGCGTGGTTAATAACTCTTCACGGCGCGTGCCAGATTTATTGAAATTAATGGCTGGATAGACTCTTTTTTCAGCAATTTTTCTATCTAGATGCAATTCCATATTTCCAGTGCCTTTGAACTCTTCAAAGATCACTTCGTCCATCTTAGAGCCTGTATCTATAAGAGCCGTGGCAATAATGGTTAAGCTGCCGCCTTCTTGAGTGTTTCTTGCAGCGCCAAAAAATCGTTTAGGTCTTTGTAAAGCATTCGCTTCCACACCGCCGGATAAGATTTTTCCAGAAGCTGGGGTCACGGTGTTATAAGCCCGAGCTAATCGGGTGATAGAGTCTAATAAAATAACCACGTCATGTTTGTGCTCGACTAATCGTTTGGCTTTTTCAATGACCATTTCGGCTAATTGAACATGGCGGCTAGCGGGTTCGTCGAAAGTACTGGCGACGACTTCACCTCGGACGGTTCGAGCCATTTCAGTGACTTCTTCAGGGCGCTCATCGATTAATAAGACTATTAGATGACACTCGGGATAATTCGTAGAAATAGAGTGCGCAATGTTTTGCATCATGAGAGTTTTACCCGCTTTAGGCTGGGAGACAATCATGGCGCGCTGGCCTTTGCCAATCGGGGAAACCATATCAATAATTCGAGACGTAATATCTTCAGTGGACCCATTGCCTCGCTCCATGCGAAGACGCTCTTGGGGGAAAAGCGGGGTGAGATCTTCAAATAAAATTTTATGTCGCGTGGATTCAGGAGAATCAAAATTGACTGAATCTATTTTAGCCAGTGCAAAATAACGTTCGTTATCTTTGGGTGGTCTAATTTTTCCAGTTAGAAAATCTCCAGTTCTTAATTGAAAGCGGCGGATAATATTGGGAGAGACATAGACATCGTCGGGATTGGCGATATAGCTGCAGTCAGACGATCTTAAAAATCCAAAGCCATCGGATAAAACTTCAACGACGCCTTCACCGAAAATATCCTCACCTTTTTTAGCATGGGCTTTCAAAATTTGAGAGACAATTTCTTGCTTGCGAGCACGGGCGGTGTTTTCTAAACCCATTGATTGGGCAAGGCTCATGAGTTCTGCGACAGATTTTTTCTTAAGTTCGTTAAGATTCATTAGGGGGACCTATATAGATGATTAATATTGAATAACTTGAATTGGGATTGGATGTTTTTTATATTTTTTGAGCTGGATTTTTAAATTTTTATTTTTTAAAAATCAAATAAAAATATAGATTATTTGATAAAGCTGAAAGCAGGCCGACTGGCTGCGGGCGGGGATCTTACGAGGAGATTTTTGGAATTGCAAGGCTGGAAATTTTTCTGGGAATTTATCCCCGCGGAGGCGGGGACGCTGGCCAAAAATAATTTTTTATAAAAAATTTATAAAGCCCCATCAATAAAACTTTGCAAAGCACCGCGGGCTAAAGCCCCGACTTTGGTCGCAATGACAGCGCCGTCTTTAATAATTAATAAAGTAGGAATGCCACGAACGCCATATTTAGCAGGGGCTTCAGGGCAGTTGTCTACATTCACTTTGACGATTTTCAAGCGACCTGAGTACTCTGGCGCGATTTCTTCAATGACCGGGCCGAGCATCTTGCAAGGACCACACCAAGGGGCCCAAAAATCTACTAAAACTGGAATTTTTGATTGTAAAACTTCGGAGTCAAATTGCGCGTCGCTGATCTCTAAAATACTGCTCATGAGTTTGGGTTCCTTGATATGTCCTTTGAATAAAGGGGATGTATAATGCCGGAAAATATTGAACATTCAAGTCAAGAACTGAATTAAGAATTGAAGTAAAAATTGAAGCAAAAATTGAAGCAAAAATCGACGCAATCCATAACTAGATCTCCTGAGTTTTCCTCAACTTCTCCATCTTCTCGCTTAGCCGTTATTGATTTGGGGTCTAACTCTTTTCATATGATTATTGTCGAGCAAGATCTCTCGGGTAATTTAAATATCCTGCATCGGGAGAAACAAAAAGTTCAATTACGGTCTGGCTTAGATGAACAATCTGGAAAGTTAGATTTACCTGCTCAATACCGTGCTTTAAATTGTCTGGCGCAGTTTTCTCTTGCTTTAACCCAGTTTGATATTAAGCAAGTGGATGTCGTGGGGACCTATACTTTAAGGGCAGCCCAAGGGATGGACAGCTTTTTAAAACAGGCAGCTCAGACTTTAAAATTTCCCATTCGAATTATCTCTGGTGAAGAAGAGGCGAGATTAATCTATATCGGCGCCTCTCAAAAAAGAGATTTATCTTCTAAGCATTTAATTATTGATATCGGCGGTGGCAGTACCGAATTAATCATTGGTGAAAATAATAAAATTTTATCTTTAGCTTCTTTATCAATGGGTAGCGTGAGTTTTCAAGAAAAATTTTTCCAAGATTCAAAATTAAACTTAACTAATTTTAATCAGGCTATTAATCATTCAAGACAGTTAGCCTTAGGAATAAAATCCCAATTTTTATCTCTGGGATGGCGGCATAGTTTAGGCAGCTCGGGGACCATTCAAGCCGTGTTTTCTATTATTAGATCTTTAACTCCAGGCGAGACTGAAATTACTTTAAGTCATCTGGAATCCATTGTCCGGCGCATGATTCAAATGGGTGAGGTTAATTCAATTTATTTTGAAGAGCTTCGAGATGACCGCAAAAATATCATCGCTGGAGGCCTCGCTGTCTTACTGGGTTTATTTTATGAGCTAAGAATTTCTTCCATGAGCTTGTCTAAAGGCGCCTTGAGAGAAGGTGTTTTATTTGAAATGATTTCTCGATTAAATCAAAAATAAAATTATTTAAAAATCATTGCGTATGGCGAATCTCTGCAGTCTAATCAAGTGAATTTCGTGCAATAAAATTTTGGGTCTTGTATTAATTTAGGCCCCTAAGAAATTAAATTTAAAATAATAAAAAAAGAGACAAGGCAGGGAGCGTTAGGATGAGTGGAAGTACATTTGAGTACGATGATAAAAAAAACATCGTAGAAAATTTTCGTGAGTACATGAGTGGGCACCCTGGCACTAATTTTCATGATTGGATCAAAGCACTTCAAGCAACCATTCAGGCCTATGTGACCGCTCAAGATGAGATCACTAATCCAACTGATCGTTCTGGAGATCTAGAAAAAACACGAGCATTTTTAACTCAGCTGGATGGCTTAGTTAATCACGCAAGTTTTCAAGGTTTATTAACTGCTGAAGATACAGAGAAAGCAAAGCTAGAAGAAATTAAAGCAGCGAGTGTTTTGCGTTCTAAAGATTTAGATCCCACTGAAGTTTTAGCGGCTTTTAATTTAGCAGTCGCTGGGTTTAGAGCAGCTGGAGATACTAGCATTCCAGACCTGACTGCTTTGAGTACAGAAGAATCAAGCACCTTGGTTTTAAAGCTGAGCTATGCAAATTTATCAGCGAGTGAAAATGAAAACGCCAGTGCTGATTTTCTGGCTTTATCCAATGATTTAAAACGCCTGATTAAGCAGGCTGTAGCGGATGGTTTTCCAGTTAGGGCTGTGAATTATTTTAATTTGCTCCATTCGCTGTATGGGGATAAGGGAGCAATTCCTAATACTCTTCCCCTTGACGCGGTAAAGCTGAAAGAGTTTTTGGGTAATTATAGTCCCAGAGGCCGATTGATTAATTTGGCCTCTTTCAATGCAGCGAAAGCTCGAATTGATCCTCCTATCGCTATTTTTGAACGGGCTGATCTTGCAGGACAGCCAAATGTATTGGTCTTAGATTTCCAGTATTCAGTGGCTAGAAATAATTCAAAAGGGTTAGTTTTGCTCAGAAAATTCTTTGCGGGAATTCTTGAGCAATCACAAGACGGTTTTAGAGCAGCACCTGAAACAGAAGAAGCTGGTCTTAAAGCAAGAATTAAAGCCTGTGAAGTGCTTGCTCAGCAATTAGAAGCGCTGAGTGATGAAACACCTGAAGAAAAAACCGAACGCAATGAGAAGTTAAAAAAATTAACCAAAGAAGCTGACGACTTATCTTTGCAAGTTAAAACACAGGCTGCAGCCTTGAGCCAAGAATTTAAATCATTAGTTGCTGGCGTCGAAGCTCAATTAGCGGATAAAACTTCAAGTGATGCTTTAGCTGCAGACAGTGACTTGCGTGGGGTCATGACGGAGTTGGTTGAACGGGCTCATGGCTTAACTCACTCAAAAGGTTCCGATGGAGAGCCGCTTCCTGCTCGGGCAAAATTTGAATATGTTGAACAAAAATATTGGTGGAAGAAAGATGATGTTATTCCTCGTCAACAGGGCGATAAGGTTTTATCTGATATTCCAGACGCAACTTTAGGGTTGAGAGCAAAGATGAAGGCTGCTGGAACAGCCCTTTTTTCTAATTCGATACCTCAAGGAGGTGTGCCTAATTTATCCCTTGCGATTCCATCAGGTGCCAGTGCAGTTGCTGCAGCTCCAGTGAGTAATTTGGACCAAGCCAAAGCGAAAGTACGAGAAATATTTAGATCTAAAATTACCACTTATATTCAGGGGGCTTTAGTCACAAAAGTAACTCGTCAAGTCAAAGACGCTGATTGGTTGGCGTGGCGTTTGACTAGCAGAAAAGAATTTGAAAACTATGCGCAAACTGACCTGGACTTGAGGACTCAACTTGATGTTATTATTAATAATTTTTTAAATAAGCCCGAGCACTCTAATCTCAGAAAATTTAAACAAGCTTATGCCCAAGCCAATGGTCTTCGTGCGCAAATTATGGCTTGGAAAGAAAGTCTTTCAGATCTATCGGTATGGCATGAGCATATTGATGAATTTTTAAAAGCCTTAGATGCCGAAGTGAGAAATCTTAAAGTAGCGACAGGAGCCTCTATAAAATTTCAAGTGGCTGCTGAAGTTGCTCCACAAGGCTATGTGCTTCCAGGGGCTGGTGAAGAAGCTACTTTAGATAAAGCCGTGGCTCCTACGGCTGTTTTTATGACAGACGGCAAGGATGAAGTTAAGGCAAGATATGATGAGGTCTCAAGTTCACCTTGGAATGCCAGTGCTTCCAGAAAATTAACAAGATTAGCCCGATTAGATGGTGTGTACCCGGCAAATTTTCCTGCTGTTAAGCCCGGCATAACGCCAAAGCTGCATGTCAAAGAAGGTCAAGGTGCTGAGGATACAGACTTTGATAGGCTCAGCCCTGTGGATTTTTATAGACAGAAAATCGAGCAATATTGCACTGAGACAGAGTTTCGTAATGAAGATTTGCTTACCCCGAGAAAAAAACTCACCGCTTTGGCGCTCTCTTTGAATCGTTTGATGAAATATGCGCCAACAGCTCAAGAGACCACGATTGCTCAAGAATTAAAATTAGAGGCTGGAAATTTATTAAAATATAGTCGGCCTATTACGGACAATGATTTTAATAATTTCAGTCATAAATTTACTGCGTGCATCAATCAATTTTCCCAGCAACGTGGAGCTTTGAGAGAGTTGTATATGGAATTTATTGGCGAGCCGGCTTTTGAGAGTCCTGTGAATATTTTTAAAATTCGTGAGGCCAATAGACAAAATCAAAATCAAGAGCGAAGAGCAGCTCCAGCTGTTACCCCAGCTTTACAAAATCAGAAAATATTAGCGTCTTTCAAAGCGGGCTTAGATCGTTATTTAACAGGCCGTCGATTTGAAGTCGACGCTGATGGCAAACTAGTGAATAAACAATATATCGGCTGGGGCGCGTCGGGTGATTTTGGCACCAAGTTTTTTAGTGATAAGACCACTCAAAGCAATGTCCAAGCAGCAAAAGAGTTGCAGTTATTAATTAATCAAATATCTGCGGCTCCAGATGGTTTGGTCACTCAAGAAAATTCTGAGGCTTTAAAAGCCTTATTTAAGAAAGTGGCTAAAACAGGCGCTTTGAGAAAGTTGGTGAATGATTTTGAAAAAAATGCTTTGTCAGCAAATGGTTCGTCAGCTTTGGTGATGGCTCCAGCGGTTCAGACTCAAACTCCAGATCAAACTCCAGCTCCAGGAGTAGTACCTGTTGTGGTATAGCAGCGCTATTTTGATGGTGTAGGGGCGAATCTTGTATTCAATGGCACTTACTTAAGGATCAGGTGTAGGGGCGAATCTTGTATTCGTCCCTGCTTAATAGGGAAGTGGCAAATAATGTTATGTTCTAAATGAAATCAGTTTCCGAATTTTGCATGATTAT
>CAMCUU010000021.1 GCA_945879065.1 Francisella tularensis subsp. holarctica | reverse complement strand
TCCAGCTCCAGCTCCAGCTCCAGCTCCAGCTCCAGCTCCAGCTCCAGCTCCAGCTCCAGCTCCAGCTCCAGCTCCAGCTCCAGCTCCAGCTCCAGCTCCAGCTCCAGCTCCAGCTCCAGCGTCGCTTTTTGTGCCCATCGCTGGCGATTCAAGAAGACCATGAAAATACCCGGCTGAGGTACGGAGAGCCTTTGCAAGAGTTATTCTGACTTCGGCCTGCATTGTTTCAGCGGCGACAGGCTCTGGCGGTGTAAGCATGCTTGCTGCCTGTTGAATCATTCCTTCATTCGTTCTTTCTAGTGATTCAAGGGCGCTTTTCGCCTCTGGTGAGAAGCTTGAGAGACTTTTCTTTAGGTCAACAATATTGGTTTTGATTATTTCTAAGTAGCGGTCGATTGCGATCTTTTGATCTGCAAGTGGATCCCCTGATTCCAAGGCCTTAATAATTTCATTAACGGTCCCGATAATTTGATTAGCAATCATGAAAGATCTCCTAGTTTTTTAGTATGTAAATTTTTAGTGAATTAAAAAAACCGGGAGATTGTATGGAAAACTTTTGCTGGAAGTGAGGGGTTTTTAGTAAATTTTTTAGTAAATTTTTTTAAAAGTAGGTAAAGTGCGCCGTTTTTTATTTTTATTAAATAATTTTTTATTTTTTTATTTTTAGGATTTTTTATGAGTGGGCCAAACAAGACCATTGCAGTGAATCGAAAAGCCAGTCACGACTATAGCTTTGAGCTAAAGCTAGAAGCTGGAATAGTGTTACAGGGCTGGGAATTAAAGGGCATTCGAGAGGGTCGCGTTCAATTATCTGAATCCCATGTGGTGTTTCGAAAAGGCGAGGCTTTTTTATTGAATTGCCATATTTCACCCACGGCCAATGTCTCGACGCATTTCACGCCTGAAGATGCGCGGATTAGGAAATTATTATTAAACAAAAGAGAGCTATCTAGATTATTAGGCCAAGTGTCTCAGCAGGGTTATACCATTGTGCCGCTGTCTATGTATTGGAAGGGCTCTCATGTAAAAGTCGAAATTGCTTTGGCCAAAGGTAAAAAGCTCTATGACAAGAGGGCGGATGCCAAAGAAAAAGACTGGGCCAGGGATAAGGCCAGATTGGTTAAGAGCATGAGATAGAGCAAGCAGGAGTGTGTGCGCATGTCAGGATTAGAGAGTGATAAATTGTTGGATAAATTAGCGGCTAAACCAGGTCCAAAAGACGAAGTTCATAAGTCTTTTAGGATGAAAGTTTTGGGTTATTACGAAGAGGGTGGGTGTAGGTTTTTCGTTTTGTCTCCAGATGTTTTAACGGAAACACTTTTTAAGAAAAAAGTGACTCCAAAAAATGCGAAAGGAGATAAAGAAAGACTCTCTATTTTAGGAAGAGTGCGCCTCCATTTCGGAGAAGCTGTTTTCTCTTTTCAAGCTAAGCCAGGAAAAATCCATTTTTTAAAAATAGATGTTGGCATGGCCTTATCGATCAAGGGGAAAATCTTAGAAGAGGTTGGAAAGTGTCAAAATTCCAAGCGTGATGCTGAAAGTTGGCAGGGTTTTTTTGATGTTTTAGATGGATCACCCCAGATGAGTAAAGAGAAGCTGGAGAATTTGTGGCAAGAAAATAATGATAAAAAAGGCCCTCCAAGAAATTCTGGTAAAACAGCGGAGGCGCGTCGAGTGGCTAAAGAAAAACGGCGGGAGGTCCTGCAAGCTTGGTGGTTATCAAAAAGACCTCGTGTTGTTGAAGAGTCTAATCAAGCAGAAGTGGAAGGTGGATCTGAAGCTGGGTTCCCCACTGCGCCTGAAAGCGTTTCTGCGGGAGAACATGGAGGTGGAGGTGGTGGATCTGGAGCTGCGTCAGATAGATCTGCACCAGCAGGCCAAGCAACTACGTTTCTTGATGCTTTTGTTGGTACTTCTGCTGATTCTGACGACGATTCGGATGATGATTTCGGCAATTTACCTATTTTTAATGGTGATTATGATAGTGATGATGAGGCGGGTTGCCGCACGACAATCCACCATTTTTCTTAAAAGATTTTATGCCCAGAGAGTTTTAAATAATTTTAAAAATAAGGGTTCTAGAAATGCTCGAGACTCTAGGGTTAAGGTCTCTGGAGATAATTTTAATTCCCAGAAAAATAGTTTTTCTTGAATTCTGGGGTGTAAAGACAAGCTTTGGAAATTCTCTGAAATTTTAGGACTTGAGTTAATTAAATTTAAATTTTCTGGAATTAAATAACCCTGGGTGTCTAAATTTTGAATGAGTAAATCAGAACTTTGTCTGAGTGAAATAGCCTGAGCTGAAATAATTAAACACGCTTTGGCATGGTAATTATTGCCAGACTGGCCGCGCAAAATAAAACCACCTGGGCGTTCAGTGAGAGCCATGATTTGATCAGAAATGTGATTGATAAATTTGGAAGGATGGGTGTTTTTTTCTTGAAAGTTTTTATTAAAAAATAGAAAGTATTTTTTCTTGATTTCTAGTTTTTTCAAGGCTTGGGTGAGGGTTTGGGTGAGGGTGTTTTGATAAGTGTCTTGACTGGAAAAGTCTAAGAAAATAAGGGCTAAATCGGGATCTTGAGAAAAATTGTCATGATGACTGGGTTTTAAAAGATGGGCGGATTGGGGTTTATTTTTATGAAAGATCATGGGTATTTTTTAATTTTAAAATAGAGCGCGCAGGGTAAGGGGCCGGGCTTATAAAAGCTAGATAAAAAATCCAGATGCATTTGAATTTTTAATATGATATAAAGCGCGCCGATCTTGAGTGGCTAGATAGTAGCTAGATAGGTAATTAAGATCGAAAATCACGTACACCAACAGTTTTATTAGTAAGTATTTATTTAATTTATTTTCTAATTAACCAGAGCGCGGGGTGCAGGGTTTTAAATAATTAAAAATATTTAAATCTTGTCGGGCTCGGGGTGTGCGGTCGCCAAACCCTAAGATTAAATAAACTGCAAGGAGTTACTTTTATGTCAGCGATTACAATGCGCGATATGTTCAAAGCCGGTGTTCATTATGGACATCAAAAACGTCACTGGAACCCACAAATGGCGCCTTATATTTACGGCGACCAAAACAGAATTCATATTATTAACCTCGAAAAAACACTGCCCATGTACCATGACGCTGTTAATTTTGTCAGCTCTATTGCTGCAAGAGGCGGAAAAGTTTTATTTGTAGGGACTAAAAGAGCCGCTCAAGCGGTGACTAAAGCCCAAGCAGATCGTGCTGGGATGCCCTATGTAGACCATCGTTGGTTAGGCGGCATGTTGACCAACTATAAAACCATTCGTCAGTCGATTAAGCGCTTAAGAGATATTGAGAAAATGCGTGATGAAGGCATGTTTGAGCGCATGACTAAGAAAGAAGTTTTAAACTTAACCCGCGAAATGGAAAAATTAGAGCGCAGTTTGGGTGGGATTAAAAATATGGGCGGGATTCCCGATGCCATTATTTTGGTTGACTCTGCTCAAGAAAAAATTGCGATTACAGAAGCTAAAAGATTAAATATCCCAGTGATTGGTATTGTTGATACCAATGGATGTCCTGATGATATTGCTTATTTAATTCCTGGTAATGACGATGCGATTCGTGCCATTGAATTATATTTTTCAGGCTTTGCTGATGCGATTTGCCAAGCACGTGATGCGGCTCGTATTCGTTCGACTGGTAAAGAAGGTCATAAAGATCAAAAAGATTCAGAAATGAAAGCCGTGATTGAATCTGCAGCTTTAGGTCATGCTGGAGATCAGGCCGTAAATCAGGCCCCAGAATCTAATCAAGCTGGAGAGTAAGAACATGGCAGAAGTTACAGCCGCTTTAGTAAAAGAACTGCGTGAAATGAGTGGCGCAGGGATGATGGAATGTAAGAAAGCCTTAGTTGCAGCCAATGGCGATATTAATTTAGCCATGGATGAAATGCGTAAAGCAGGTCAAGCCAAGGCCGATAAGAAAAGCGGTCGTACGGCCGCTGAAGGCGTCGTGACGGTTGAGTGCTCAGCAGATAACAAGCGTGTTGTCATGGTTGAGATTAACTCCGAGACAGATTTTGTCGCTCGTGATCAAAACTTCATGGGCTTTGTCAAAGATGTTGGCACAGGGGTTTTAACATCGGGTGTCTCTCGTTTCGAAGAATTTTCTTCTGTGAGCTTACCTAATGGCCAAACGATTGAGCTGGCGCGTCAAAATTTAATTACCAAGATTGGTGAAAATATTAATATTCGCCGTGCGGAAATTATTGATAGCCAAGGTGTTGTGGGCGCTTATGTTCACAATAATCGTATTGGAGTCATTGTGGATTTAGACGGCGGTAATCCAGCCTTGGCGAAGGATATTGCGATGCATATCGCTGCGTCTTCTCCCATGGTGATTTTGCCCTCAGAAGTTCCCCAGGCTTTATTAGATAAAGAGAAGGAAATTTTTATCGCTCAAGCAGAAGGTTCTGGTAAGCCTAAAGATATTATTGAAAAAATGACGGAAGGTCGTTTACGTAAATATTTAGAAGAGGTCAGCTTAGTCGGTCAGCCTTTTGTGAAAGATCCTTCGCAAAAAGTCGGTGATTTATTGAAAGCACAACAAGCTTCTGTCAAATCTTTCATCCGCTTTGAAGTGGGTGAGGGTATTGAAAAAGTTGAAGTGGATTTTGTGAAAGAAGTCATGGAACAAGCTAAAGCTTAAAAAATATAAAAATTTAAAATTTAAAACTTAAGACTTAAGGATGTTTATGGTCGTTCCCACTCCTCGTCGTGTGGTTATGAAGCTCAGTGGAGAGGCGTTAGCTAATAACACTCAAACGGGGCTCTGTGATCAGCAATTAAGATTAATGAGCCAGCAAATTATTCAGGCCGTCAAAGCCGGTGTACAAATAGGCTTAGTAGTCGGGGGTGGGAATTTTATGCGAGGTGCCGCCTCGCTCTCTACGTTGATTGATCGTAATACGGCGGATCAAATTGGCATGTTAGCGACGGTCATGAATGCTTTAGCTTTAGGCGATGTTTTAAATTATTTAGGTCAAAAAGTAGAAATTTTTTCAGCGATTGAAATTCCAGGGGTCTGTCCGCGCTTTAATGCTAAAAAAGCGATTCAGGCTATGGAATCAGGCGCTGTTTTAATTTTTGCAGCGGGTACTGGAAATCCCTTCTGTACCACTGATTCAGCCGCGGCTTTAAGAGCCATAGAAATTCAAGCGCAGTGTGTTATTAAAGCCACGAAAGTGGATGGAATTTATAACAAAGATCCTAAGAAATATTCAGACGCAGTTCGTTATGACACTTTAAGTTTTGACCAAGCCCTGACTCAAAAATTAGAAGTCATGGATCTTGGGGCGTTTACTTTATGTCAGAGTTTTAATTTGCCTATTTTTGTCATGGATCTTTACCAGCCCCAGGCGATTTATAAAGCTTTAGTGGGTGAAATAAATTCAGGACTAGGGACTTTAGTGTCTTAATTCTTAATTTTTTTACTTTTTTTACTTTTTTTAATTTTTTTAATTTTTTTAATTTTTTTAATTTTTTTAATTTTTTAAAGCAGGAGAGAGCCATGCAAGAAGAATTGATTCAAGACGCCGATCGTCGCATGAAAAAATGTTTGGAGTCTTTAAAATCTGAGCTGGCCAAATTAAGAACGGGCCGTGCGCATCCTTCTTTATTAGAGCATGTGATGGTGCCTTATTACGGCAATCCCACGCCGCTCTCTCAAATTGCCAGTGTGAATACTTTGGATTCGAGAACGCTCTCTGTTTCTCCCTGGGAGAAAAACTTAGTTCCCGCGATTGAAAAAGCCATTGGGCAGTCGGGCTTAGGCTTAAATCCAGTGACGGTCGGAGATTTAATTCGTATTCCTTTACCTCCGCTTACTGAAGATCGTCGTCGCGATATGACCAAAGTCGTTCGTCATGAAGTTGAGAACGCGCGAGTAGCGATTAGAAACGTTCGCCGTGATACCAATGCCGGTTTAAAAGAGCTGGAGAAAGGAAAAGAAATTACTGAAGATGCTTTGCGTAAGGCGGAAGAGAAGATTCAAAAATTAACCGATCAGCATATTCAATTGGCTGACCAGATGATGGCTGAAAAAGAAAAAGAGCTGATGTCTATTTAGAATGCTTTTGTCATCCAATCTCAAAAAAATACCTCGTCATATCGCCATTGTGATGGACGGTAATGGCCGCTGGGCTAAAAAAAGATTATTACCCCGAGCAATGGGTCATAAAGCTGGTTATAGCCAAGCGAGAGCCCTGGTAAGACATTGCGGAGAGCTGGGTGTGGAAGCTGTGACGCTTTACACTTTTAGTACGGAAAATTGGAAGCGCCCTGAAGACGAAGTGTCTTTTTTGATGGGAATGTATGCCAAGTCTTTAAGAGCGGAAGCGCCTGAGCTGCATCAAAATAATGTCCAGGTAAAAATCATTGGGGATATTTTGGGTCTTCCCGAAGATTTACAAAAAGCCAGTCAAGAAGTCGAGCAATTAACTCAAGCTAATACAGGTCTAAAACTCAGGTTGGCTTTGAATTATGGCTCCCGCTGGGAGATTACCCAAGCGGCTAAAAATTTCGCCCAGGATGTTTTATTAGGGCATATTCAAATCCAAGATCTCACGGAAAATAATTTTAAAAATTACTTACAAACCCATGACTGCCCCGAAGTTGATTTGTTAATCAGAACATCAGGTGTGATTAGAATTAGTAATTATTTATTATTTCAGATCGCCTACGCAGAACTTTATTTTACAGATATTTTATTCCCTGACTTTTCTCCAGATAAATTAGATCAAGCGATTATTTGGTTTTCGCAGCAAGAGCGGCGATTTGGACAAATTTCTGAGCAGTTAAAATAAAAAAATAAAAATAAAACAGGGGTTTTAGTTTCTTATGCTTCAAAGAATCATCACTGGATTAGGCTTGGTTTTTGTTATTTTTTTAGCCCTGTTTTATTTAAATTATTATTTATTTTTTATTTTTTCTGGCTTGGTTTTTTTAATCGCCGCCTGGGAATGGTTTAGTTTTTCTCAAAAAAATAATTTTTTAATAAAAAAAATTTTATTAATTTTATTAACTAGCTCGATGCTGATCTTTGGCTTCTGTCTGGGTAATCCCATTTTCCTAGGGGGCTTATATCTAGGGGTTGGTGTTTGGCTTTTAAATATTTTATTAATTTTATGGCCTCAAAAATTAGCTTTAAAAAATAATTTTTATTTAAATATTTCTAGCTTCTTAATTTTAATCCCTGCCTGGATGGGCTTAGTTTTTTTATTTAAACCTTTTCATCCTTGGGCCTTAATTTATTTAATTTTAATCACCGCTTTGGCTGATACAGGGGCTTATTTTTCTGGGAAATTTTTAGGAAAACATAAGCTAGCCCCCCAAATTAGTCCCAAAAAGACTTGGGAAGGTGCTTTAGGTGGACTGTTAATTTCTGGTTTTTTATCGAGTATTTTTTTTGAATATTTTGGAAATAAAGCAAGCGCCAGTTTTATTCAGATATTTTTAATCTCACTGGGCTTGGTTTTACTTTCTATTTTTGGTGATTTGTTCGAAAGTTTATTAAAAAGACAGCACGGAATAAAAGACAGCGGTGTAATTTTGCCCGGCCATGGCGGTGTCTTAGACCGAATTGATAGCCTAATTGCTGTATTACCATTTTTTGCTTTATTAGAATTTTACGGTCATTTTTTTAACTAATTTTTAATTAAATTTTAAGTAGCTTTTATTAGGTTTGATTTAGGCAAAACCTTCCGATAGCGTCCACGAGCTATTTTAATTAGGGGTAAATTTCATGGGTGTTTTTTCTGTTTTCTTAAACCAATTAGCTGGAGTTTCGAGTACTCCAGACAAGAAAAAATTAATGAAACAAATGTTTAAAACAGTGGCGTCTAATAACAGATCCACTCAATTTTCTCCTGCCAATTTGGATTCCGATATGAATGAAGCCGGTATTCAAGCACCTGAAGATCGAAGTTTATTACAGGGGTTGGTGGGTTATGCGAAAGGATACCTGGCTGGTCGTCCTCAGGATGCGAGCACACAAGATTTAGACAATGCTTTTGATAGATATGCCAACGAGCATGATGATTTTTCTCAAAATTTCAGAGCACAACAAGATCAGCAAGCAGCTCAGCAAATGGCTGAGCAAATGCAAGCGCAAGAACTCGCCGCTCAAGATCAGAGAGCAGCCGCTGAAGCACAACAAATTGCCCAAGATCAGCAATTCGCTCAGCAACTGGCTGATGAACAAGTACGACAAGCACAAGATGCGAATGAAGCCGCGTTTTATGCGCAACAAACCGACCCTAATTTACAAAGCCAAGAGGCGATTGCATTGGCTGAGTCGCAAGATCCTCAGTCTGATTTTAATGAGGCTGAAGATGCAGAATTTTTAGCAGAGCAAAGACAGCAGCGACGTGCTGAGCTTTTAAATGATTCAGAGGGTTTAGATGACTCAGGCTCTTCGCCAAGTGCGAGCTTGGAACAAGATGGCAATTCAGACACCAGAGTGGCTGGAAGCGATTCAGATCAACAAGATGATTTAGAGGATGCTTTAGAGGGTGATATGGATTCGGATGCGCAAGCGCGAGAATTAGCGGAAGAAGATCCTTCAGCGGCTTCAGGTCCTGCAGTGGCAGCCGTAGCGGATGCTCAGGAACCTAATTCAGCAGAATTAGAAAAATTTCAAGAAGTTTATGGGTTGTCTCCAGATCTAGCAGCGAAAGTATCTAAAGAAGATCGAAGCCTTGCGGTTCAATTGGCTGATCAATCTGAGAAACTTCATGCTTCAGGAGCTAATCCTGAAGAGGTCAGAAAAGCGGATGAGGAAATCACAAAAAAAATGCAGGAGCTCCAGGCTAAATATAAATTTCCTGGAGGAATTCAGTATGTTCGCAGCGAAGTCGTTGAAGGCTCTGAAAGAAAAGGACCTTCAGAAAGTGAGAGATTGGAGGCTGCTACAGGAAAAGCGGGTCAAGAGTTTATTGCAGGCCTTTCTCCTGAGAAGAAAGCCGAAATGCTGAAAGAATTTGAAAAGTTATCTGGCTTAAGCAAAGAAGATGCAGGCAGTATTTCTGAAAAATCTCGTTTGCAAACTGTGTACCTAAGC
The DNA here is from genome assembly GCA_945879065.1 of Francisella tularensis subsp. holarctica. GTDB lineage: Bacteria > Pseudomonadota > Gammaproteobacteria > Francisellales > CACEW01 > CAMCUU01. The sequence continues at coordinate 21,511 of CAMCUU010000021.1, read as the reverse complement.
CAGCAAGCTCAGCAAGCTGATCAGGCCGGTAAAAAACCAGAGGCAGCAGGGGTAAAAGCGGCGCTGAAGGCCCATGTAGAAAGCACGTTTGGTGACCGTTTAAAAGCCCATGTTTTAAGTAATTTAACAAAATCCCCTCTGGGTCTATTAATTTTAGGCGCCGCCGCATTAGTCAGTATGGCCGCTGAAGGCATTAGTAATTTAGCTCAAAAAAAAGGAGCACCTGAAGCTGAAAAAGCAGCGCCAGTGGCTCAAAAAGCGCCAGCTCAAAAAGCGCCAGCTCAAAAAGCGCCAGCAGCTCCAGTAGCTCAGTCTCCAGCAGCTCAGGCTCCAGCGGCTCAGTCTCCAGCAGCTCAGGCTCCAGCGGCTCCAGCTCCAGCTCCAGCTCCAGCTCCAGCTCCAGCTCCAGCTCCAGCTCCAGCTCCAGCTGCTTCTTCGGGTGCCGCTGAAGGTTCAACCGCAGGATCGAGTGCAGAAAGTGAGCCTGCTGGTCCTAGATTTGCCATGGCTCGTGAAGCCATGAATGATTCTCTATTAGCGCCTCCAGGTGTTGGTTCACCAACGCCTCGTATGACAGGCAGCAAACCCAGGTCTTTGAATACGCAACAAGAGCAAGAAATGGCACCTGCTGCAGGTTAATATTGGATGATCGAAGGATGGAAGGTGTAGGGGCGAATCTTGTATTCGCCCGCCTGAGTTACCGCCTGAGTTACCGCCTGAGTTACCTAGACCGGCAATAAGTTTCTTTAATAAAAAAAGTAAGCAAGACGCTTAAGCCAAAGGCGATGGGTAATAATAAAAAAGCCGTATGAAAATCAGCAGGGCTATAGATAGCTAAATGATTTTCTGTTTTTCCATCCCAATTAAATTCTAAAAGATAGGCAAACAAGGGCTGGAAAATAGCGCCTGCGGACATGATGATCATCGCAGCGACAGACTCACTCAGGGCCGTCATGTGTTTAGGATTGGATTCAATGACTAGGGCGAAAGTAATCACTTGAGAGCCTGAAAATAAGCCCATGAGAAAAAATAGAGTACTAGTTTCCAGGGGGCTCAAAATTCTTTCTGTTAATAAAATTAGGGCCATTAACAAAGTCAAAAAAGAGCCGATGAGCATGGGCATTTTTCGGCGTTTTAATTTGTCTGAAATAAATCCCGCTAAAGGACAGCCCAGTAAAGTTCCCAGAAAAATAAAAGAAATAGAGACGCCAGCCTGGCTAATGCTCTCGTGATGGACGGTGGTTAAATAGGCTTTGCCCCAGAGTGCACCCAAAATAATAATCGGCAGAGTCAGCAAGTTGCTATAAATCCCAGCGATCCAAGTTTGTAAATTAAAAATGGCTTGGAATAAAGTTTTGAAAAACCCCTGATCTTTTGGTTTTTTTACTTCTTGATAATTGGGTGGATAGTCCTGAACAAATAATAAAATACAGAGCCAGAAAAAAATTCCCAAAATAGAAATAAAACTCATGGCCCATTGCCAGCTATGGGTTAAATTAACTAGAGCAGGAAGTTGCTGAGCAATCGCGCCACCGAGCATGGCCATCGTGACCACTAAGCCCATAATCAAAGCGCAGTGATGTGCAGGGAACCAGCGAGAGGTTAATTTTGCCGTGCTTAATAAACAAAAAGTGGAGCAGAGGCCAATGATAAATCGACTGAACATGGCTAAATATAAATGCGAAGACCAGGTGAAAACAAAGCTGGATAAAATAGAAATCAGCATGACGGAAATTAATAATTTTCGAATAGAAATTCGGTCTAGTAATAATCCTGCTGGGATCATAAAGATAATATTTCCATAGAAATACATGGCGGAAAGATTGGAAATTTTCACGGCATCAACCTGATAAAAACTTCGCAATAATTCATTCAGGGCATTAAAACTATTTAAATTAATAAACGAAAAAAGAAAGAAAGTCGCTGCTGCAAAAACGACGAGATAGGGACGCAAGAAAGCAGGAAAAAAAGCAGTAAAAAAAGAAGATGAAAAATTCATAAACTCGCTCTTAATAAAAAAAAGATCGGTATGCTATAGTCCCGCTCCTTTAAAATCCATGATGTCGGTTACTTGTGAACGTAGGAAGATTTTTTCTCTGCTTGTCTGGTTTATCTATTTGTATTTTTGCGAGTTCACAGTTATCTGGCTGTGCCTCGAATTCACCTCAAAAAAATACGGCTAATTTAAATAATTCCAGTGATAATTTAAGCCCCAATTTAAGCCCTAATTCTGTGGATCCTTACGAAAAATATAATCGCAAGGTTTTCCAATTTAATATGGATTTAAACAAAGCCATTTTGAAACCCGTCGTGAATACCTATAACTCGATTTTGCCTATGACTGCTCGTAATGGCGTTCGTAATTTTTACGGCAATATCATGATGGTTCCGACCATTGGTAATGATGCCTTGCAGGCGAATTTTAAATTCATGTGGCGTGATTTATTTAGACTAACGGTTAATAGCACCATGGGTTTTTTTGGCTTAGTCGACGTCGCGTCTAATATTGGTTTTGGTCCCAGAACACAAAGCTTTGGTTTGACTTTGTCTAAGTGGGGCATTCACCAATCTCCCTATGTCATGGTGCCTTTTTTAGGGCCATCGACCGTTCGAGGAACCTTTGGATTTGTGCCTGATTATTTTATGAACCCTGTGTCTTATATCACTCCGACCTGGAGTTATGTCGGTGTTCGTGGTTTGCAGCTTTTACAAAATGCGTCGGATGTTCTGCCTCAAGAAGAAATGATGATGCAAATGTCCGTGGATCCTTATGTCGCCGTGCGTAGTGCTTATTTGCAAAATAGAGCTTACTTGCAAAAACAAATCATGGATGAGTCGTCTTCTGATGAAGACTCGGATATGAGGCCAGGCGATCAGGGATTTAATAATAATTTGGTGAACAATAATCCAACGCCTCTAGACTCTGATTCTGACTCCAGTGCTAATAATCCTTTAGATATGGAAGCAAGTTTAGATGCTGAGCAAGATCAAGATGGGTCAAATTAAAAAATTCAAAAATATAAAGGGAAGCGTATTTTATGAAAGCAGCAGTCATCGCAAGAGCTAGTTTACTTAGTGTGCTTATTTTGGCTCTGCCAATTAGTACAATGGCCACGGTGACTTACGGACCCGTTAAAAAAGGCGAGACACTTTGGTCGATTGCTAAGACTCATAGACCGCTGCATGTCAGCATTCATCAGATGATCCAGGCGATTCAGGTTTTAAACGGCCCCTTAATGCAAGATTCACAAGCAGTGCATCAGGGTCAGAATTTAATTCTTCCTGAGAATATTGCTGAAGTCAGAGCGGCGCTGCATCCTAATATTCCAGCCAATATTCCAGCCAATATTCCAGCTAATACTCCAGCTAATACTCCAGTTCATGCTGACCCTGTTAATCCTAATAATCTTCCAATGCTGAGTCAGGCTCAAATTCAGGCTCAAGCTCAGCCTGCAGCTGCGCCTACTTCTCCAGCTAATTTAAATACTGCGCCTGCTTTATCTATTACGCCTATTACGCCTATTACTCCCAATACTCCTATTTCTAATAATCTCTCTAATAATCCAAATCATTTTCCCTGGGGATGGGCTTGTCTAGTCTTTATTTTATTATCACTGGCTTACTGGGCTTGGCAGCAAAAATTAGCGGGGTCTTTGCCCAGTGAAATTAAACGCTTTGCGGCTTTGAGATTGGGTATTTCAGCTCGTCGCCAAGAGCCTCCTGAAGTCATGCGCTATAAAACAAGAAGATTCAAAGAGGGCTTGGATTTATCGCCAGAGAAAGATTTTCTAACAGACCCTGTTAACTCTAATTCTAATTCTAATTCTCACCCTAATCAGCCTATTAAAAACTTTTCTCATCAGTCCGCTGAAGCCATGGCCTCAGCCATGATTGATATGGCTGAAAAAAATTACGATGGGGCGGAGAGATTATTAAAATCGGCTATTACCCAAGATCAAAATAATCTGGAGCTAAGAGTTAAATTATTAGAGTTATATATGACCACTAATAATCAAATGGCGTTCAAAAAAGAAGCCGATCAAGTGGAAAAAATGGTCCCTGAGAACTCTTCTATTTGGCATCAAGTGCGCGGCATGTATTTAAATCAATGGGCTTATGATGCTTAGATTTTTTTAGATTTTTTTAAGCCAGCTCATCAATTGAGATAAAAATAGGGGGTTGATATACTCCCGCCTCTTTTTTTCTGGCCCTATTTTCTCTAGGCCTATTTTTTAGGAAAACCCATGCAGTACTTAGCGTTTGAGAAGCCTATCGCTGATCTAGAAACTAAAATTAATGCTTTAAAAGATGTGGATTTTGATTCAAAAATAAATATGTCTGACGAGCTTAAAAAATTAGAAAAAAAGCTTAATAAATTAACCACAGAAATTTTTGAAAATTTATCAGACTGGCAAATTACTCAATTAGCGAGACACCCAGACAGGCCCTATACCCTGGATTATTTAGAACGAACTTTTACCGATTTCGATGAATTCCATGGGGATCGATCTTTCGGCGATGACGCGGCCATTATTGGCGGTACGGCGAAATTAAACGGACGGTCAGTGATGGTCATTGGCCAGCAAAAGGGTCGGACGACCAAAGAAAAGCTGTATAGAAATTTTGGCATGCCGCATCCAGAAGGTTATAGAAAAGCTTTAAGACTTATGCAGATGGCTGAGCAATTTAAATTGCCGATTATTACTTTGATTGACACACCTGGGGCTTATCCTGGAGTGAACGCTGAAGCACGTGGTCAAAGTGAAGCCATCGCGAGAAATTTAAGAGAAATGGCTGTTTTAAAAACACCGATTATTCCCGTGATTATTGGCGAAGGATGTTCCGGCGGTGCTTTAGGGATTGGCGTCGGTGATTGTTTGTTCATGATGCAGTACAGCTATTTTGCGACGATTTCCCCTGAAGGCTGTGCGTCGATCTTATGGAAAAGTGCAGAATTTGCGCCCAAAGCCGCGGAAATCATGAATATTACTGCGCCTAAGCTAGTTTCTTACGGCATTATTGACCAAGTGATTCAAGAGCCCATTGGTGGCGCGCATAGAGATTATGATCATGCGGCTTTTCAATTAAAAACGGCCCTAAGTAAAAAATTAGAAAGCTTGGAAAAATTAAGTTTAAAAGATTTATTAGACCAGCGTTATAAGCGACTCATGGCCTTTGGGAAGTTTGAAGGCTGATTTTTTATGCTACCCCCTCTCTGTGAAATCCTTAAAAATTCTGAGATCTTAAATCAAGCCTCACGAATTTTTATTGGATTTTCTGGTGGTATTGATTCTGCGGTCTTGCTTCATGCTTTAAATAATATTGAAAATTTAAAATCTAAAATTTTTGCAATTCATATTAATCATCAGCTGCAAGACGCGGCGGCTGATTTTGAAAAATTTTGTAAAAATTTTTGTGAAAATTTAAATATTAAAATAATTATTCTAAATCCCTCTAGGTTAATAAATTCAGGCGAATCTCTCGAAGCTTATGCCCGAGAAGTGAGATATGACTGCTTTCGATCTTGTCTAGAAAATTCTCAAGATTTTTTAATCACAGCGCATCATATAGATGACCAAGCCGAGACTTTTTTACTGCAATTATTTCGAGGGGCAGGCTTGGCGGGCTTATCAGCCATGCCGGTTTTGAGTGATCTGGGCGCTGGAAAGTTATATCGGCCGCTTTTAAATATTTCTAGAAATAATATTAAAAATTATGCTGAATTTTTTAATTTAAAATTTATAGAAGACCCCAGTAATTTAGATTTAAATTTAGATCGAAATTTTTTGCGGCATGAGATTTTTCCTAAATTAAAGCAAAGATATTTAGGCCTGGAAAAAAACATCGCAAGATCCGCCAGACACTGTGCTTCAGCTCAGAAATTATTAGACCAGCAGGCGGGGGATTTACTAAAAAAAATCGGCGGGGAGTTGGGTAAAAAATTACCCCTGAAATTATTTTGGGACTTAAAAAAATCAGAACAAATTTTAATTCTCAGAGCCTGGTTATTCAGCTTTAAAATTATTTTATCTGAAGCCCAGATAGAAATTTTATTAAGCCAGAAAAGATTAAGATTTAAAAATAATAAAAAAAATAAAAATAATTTTTGTGAGATTCGTGAGTTTCAAGATTATTTTTATTGTCTTTTTGATGGTCTTTTGGAAAAAAATACGCCCCCTCTCTGCCCCTTAGAGCGTCAAAATATTTTATGGGTCGAGGGATTTGATCCTGAAAAAACAGATCTTACTATTTTGATTTTAAAAACACGGCAGGGCGGTGAAATTATAAAACTAGCAGGGTCCGCACATCACAAGACTTTAAAAAAACTATTTCAAGAGCGGGCCATTCCACCCTGGGTTCGAGAGCAAGTTAAATTACTGTATCAAGAAGAAATCTTGGTGGGCGTAGTTTTTCCAGAGGGCTTTGTTATTTAATTTTTTAATTTTTTAATTTTTTAACAGGGAAATACCCCCATTCCTGGTCTTTCTCTTAGCTCAATTTCTGTGCGAATCTCTGAGGCGCGCTTTAATGGATTAAAAATAGTAATGGCAGATATTTTATGAGTCCTAGATCGAAGCGCTGCTTGGCAACTATGCAAGATAAAATGTCCCATTTTGGCGGGTAAATTATAGTGAGAGAAGAGCATGCCCACGATGCTCGCAACCGGCAGTCCGACTTTATAATCCAGCTCTTTGGCATTGAGGGCATAGAGATTTAAAACAGCATTAGTTAGCGTCGCAATATTCGTCAGCTGGATATTGCTTTGATGGACTAAGCGGCGATGAGACAAGATTTTATTTAAGCGCTGAAAATGACTTTGGTAGCGAGAGGCTTGATATTTAAATTGAGCCCATAGAGCAAGCTCTAAAAAACTAGTGACAATAAAACCAGCAGCACTTGGGATTAATCCCCAGTTAAATAAAATCCCCAGGGGTCCTAAATTTTTTAAGACATGTGCGAGCTTAGATTCTGCTGTGGGAGAAGACGCTGAAATTAAGGCGATGGTTCCCAAAGTAATCGCGGTTGCAAGTGCCGTGCAGAAGCCAACGCGTAGGGCTGAAAGACAAGATTTTTTAAAATTTTTATTGGTAAACATAAAAGACTCTTTTATTTTAGATAAATTAATAAAACTACTTTATAAAAATAGCTATAAAATAACAAGAGTAAAAAAATAAAAAAATTATTGAAAAAAATCTTGGACTAATTTTTCTAAATTTAAAAAATGGGTGAGCTTTTGGGCTTGGATTAATAAATTTTCAAAATTATTTCGATCTAAATTTTGATCTAAATTATTCACTGCTCGGGCATAGTATTTAATTAATTTTCGCGCTTGTAAGACGGCTATTTTTTCGCCTTCTAAGCTAATTAAGCCCTGAATATGTTCGAGCAATAATTGGCCAATTTTATAATTATCAGGCGGGATAAAAATTTCCCCTAAAGCTTCTTGCTTAATTTGATTAAATAACCAAGGACGGCCTACTGAACCCCTGGCAATCATGATTCCAGAGGCGCCTGTTTGTTTTAAGAGCGCCAATGCGGATTCGGTATTATTCACATCGCCATTGGCAATGACTGGAATATCTAGGCTTTGAATAATATTAAAAATACCCTCTGGATCAGCTGGAGTTTCATAATGCTCCGTCCATTGGCGGCCATGAATCGTGATGAAATCAACGCCCGCATCTTGGGCTCTTAAAGCGGCTAATAAACTATGCGGCCCGAGGCGAATTTTAATAGAAATAGGTAAATTTTTAGACTGAGATTTAATGGCTTTAATTAAATCAGCTAATAAATCGGGGGTTTCTAATAACTTAGATCCCGCGCCTTTTTTTCTAATTTTAGTCACAGGGCAGCCGCAATTTAAATCTATTAAATCTGCCCCAAAATTAATCACACGCTCAGTGGCTCTGGCTAGTTCTTCCGGGTCGGTTCCAGAGAGCTGAACACAAAGGGGGCCTTCTTCAGGATGTTTTATTCTAAATCGTGGGGATATTTCAGCATGAGTGGCAAGATTTTTAGCCGAGAGCATTTCGGTATAGCAAAAACCGGGCGCGCCCCATTGAGTCGCTAATAATCTGAAAGGCCAGCAGCTAACACCGGCCAGTGGGCCTTGAATTAAATTGCTGGAAAAAGTCTGGGTGCCGAGCGTGAGGGGGCCAAAAGTTAGAGCCATAGAATTACGCAAATTCTGTATAGGCAATAATGGCATCCATGGATGGCATGTAAGTTCTTTCACGGCCTTCTCTTTTAGAAGAAATTAAATTTTTCTCTGCAAGATGAGCGAGCACTCGACCGACATATTGAGAAGTTTTCTGAATTTTTTCTGCGATGGCGCCAGGGCTGAGTTCAGGCTCAGTGACTAATAATTTTAAAACGGTTTCTTCAATAGTGGAGATATCTGAACGTTGGACGCGATCTTGTCCCAGTTTGATTAACATGGGTTTTGCAATATCTAAAGTAATTTTATGAGTAAGATCGCCAATATACAGTCGGTTCATCAAGCGAGATAAAAGACCAAAGACATAGCGCAAACGACCTTGAGTGATTTTATAAAGATAATAAAAAACATCTCGATCTATAGGTAACTCAGCTTTTTCAGACTCCCCATAAAATTGAACGCGCTTATTAATCATTTCTTCAAGATCTTCCAGTGGCAGGGGATTAATTAATACTTCATAAGAAATAATGTCATCTAAGCGGTCCACTTGCTGGGCGATAAATTTTCTAAGACCAACATCACCGACAAATAACCAATTGCTTCCGTCAATTTGTATGTAATCACGTAAGGCATTGAATAAATATTTCAGCTCTTCTTGGCTGTGAATTTCTCCAATATCTAGATTATTTAATTGAAACAAAGCGCCATGTTGATAACCGGCTTCCCGGACCAGTGCAATTAAATCTTCCAAGTGATGCCCCAGCGTTGGAGAGGGGACAATAATGGGCTGCGTTACAATGCCCGCTTGTTTGCCATAATTGGCGCCAAAACCAAAAGCATCAATTCCAAAAGATCTATAAGTCTCAGCAATTCGAAAAGAGAGGGCTTTTGCCGCTTGAAATCGTGCGTCTAACAATTGAATTTCAAATTCTGGTCTGAGTTCTATCTCTCGAACAAAATTAGAAATAATGGCCGCTAATAAAGTCTCTGATCGCCAGCCTTGCTCGACTTTAATTTCAGTCCTAGGCGTGAAATAAGATTTTTTATTTTCCACGCTAAATCGCAGATAGTTCGCAAAAGACGTCGTGCCAACTCCCCGAGCGCCTTCGATCACTAGGCGGACATTGCTGCTTTTTAACACATTCATGCACACACGAATTTCTTCTTTGTGGCCGGTAAAAAGATTTAAAGTGGATTTAGTGACTGGGGAGGTTTTGAGTGGGTCGTCTTTAAAGCCAAATGCTTGCCATTCCATCAGATTTTTCTCTTTTTCTTTTGTTGTTTTACACATGAACCTAATTTATCATAAAAATGGTTGTGAACCTAAATTTAGGTTCATATCAAGATTTTGGTTCAAGTTGGTTCAAGTTAGTTTATATTTATTTTATATTAAAAAATAATATAAATATCAAATATTTAAACTAGCATCTCCAGGTATTTTTATAAATTTAATAGGAAAATTTTCCATGAGTAAAAAAATAGTCATTATCTACGCCCACCCCAATTTTAAAACTTCACGACTGAATCGGGCTTTAATTAAATCGGCCGAACAAGTAAAAAATCAAAATAGTAATTTATCTATTTCGAATCTTTATGAAAAATATCCCGACGGAAAAATAGATATTTCAGCCGAGCAAGAGTTATTAAAAACTCATGATTTATTTATTTTACAATTTCCGTTTTATTGGTTTAACACCACGCCTTTATTAAAACAGTGGATCGACGAAGTGTTTACCTATGGTTTTGCTTATGGTCCCGGTGGAGATTTTTTACATGGTAAAGAGCTGATGGTGTGTATTACTACGGGCGGAAATCTTGAGCGTTATAAAAACGATCCAGGGTTTACGCTGCCTGAATTACTCAAGCCTTTTGAATACAGTGCGAAATATTGCAACATGATTTACAAGCCGCCTTTTATTGTCGCAGGGGCCGATATGAGTGAAGAGAATTTAGATCAAGCGGCTCAAGACTATGCAAAATTTTTAAAGACTTATCTGGAAGAAGGCTGCCAGGCGTTTAAAAATGCTTATCCTAAGTTTTAGTTTTTATAATTTTTTAATGGGCTCCGAGGGGGCTTAGCCCTTTTAAGTAACAACTAAATCCCTCACTTCTTGGTCTACCTGAACTTTCTAACATAGGCGTCGCGCAGCGTGAGTTTGTCATAGATAAAGGCTGAGAATTTGGAGAATTAGACATTGAGTCAGAGCCTGCGCCTGAGCCTGCGCCAGCTAGGGGCTCAGGTTCTGGTGAAGAGGATAAAGAAGGGAAGGGAGTAAAGGGATTGGGAATAGATTTTAAATCTTGGTCTAAAAATATTTTTTCTATGCCCCTTGCTAAGTGGTCTATTTTGAACCGAATTCTTTGCAGCTGATCAAATAATCCCCCCTTGCTATCAAGTTTTTGATCGGGGTTTGTCTCTGGGTCTAAACAGTCTTCTAAATAACTAATAAATTTTTGAATGATCTCTGGATATTCCAAAACAATTTCGTCAGTCCCTTCGATTTTATAAGGCTGGCATAAATGCTCTATGGCTCGGGATTTTAATAATTGGTCAGAAAATTTTTTTACTCGATCAAATTGATTTTTATGAAGCGCAGCGCGGATGCTGGATATTAAATTACGAGCGTTTGTAAGATCTTTCTCAGACAAAGCTGGCAGCGTGTGGGCCAGAACCTCAACTTCAATTTTGACGCCAGTGGGCTCTGGGGGATGTGCATGCGCTTGTTTAAAAACAGCCTCAAAAACGGGATATTGAGCGAAAAGACCACCCAGCGTGAGATCTTCTTGGGAAGCTTGAGAAAAATTAGAAAAATTAGAAAAAGGGCTGCTGGAGTTAGACATTATTTTGATTACTTGGTTATTTTTAAAATCGCGTCAAGATAATTTTTTTAAATTAAGTAAAAATTAATTTAAAAAATTTAACACTTGGGTATGAAACACCCTCTGCAAAAGCCACTCCCGAACGCTATAGTCGGGCCGCTTTTATAAATTTTTTTAAGTGGCGAGATGAAATTATTTTTTTTGAAATTTTATAAAGTTTTTTTCAGTGTTTTATTAATTATTTTATTAATTATTTTTTACTACAGCTCGGGTTATTTTTTTATTATTAATAACGATGCTTATATCGACGCTGACTGGGTCAAAGTCGCCAGTTCTGTCTCGGGGCCGGTGGATAAAATTGGGGTGAAAGATAACCAAAAGATTAACAAAGGCGATTTTTTATTAGGTGTTTTGCAAGAGCCATTTCTGATTGCTGTCAATAGTGCCCAGGCGAATTTAGAAAAAGCGCAAGCAGCTAGTTTGATTTTGAATCAGCAAATTGATGCAGCGAGAGATCAAATTAAAGCGAATCAATCCAGATTAGATTTGGCCAATTTAGATTTAGAAAGATATGGAAAGTTATTAAAATCCCAGGTCGTGTCTCAGCAGCTTTATGATCAAAAATTAAGTAGTGCCCAAGTGGCCAGTGATCAGTTATTACAGTCACAAAATCTAGCGAGATCTTTAAAAGCTGAGCTGGCTCAAAATAGGGCCAATATTGACATCGCTCAGAGTAATTTGGACCAGGCTAATTACGATTTAAACCATAGTGTGATTAAGGCGCCGTTCGATGGCTTTGTGAATAATTTAAAGATTTATTCAGGGGATTATATTAGCCAGGGGCAGGTTTTATTTAGTTTAATTAATACCCAAACTTTTCGAGTGGTTGCAAATATTAAAGAAAGTAATTTGATTAAATTAAAACCCGGTCAAAAAGTCTGGATTTATATCTCTACTTCTCCTTGGCATTTATATCCGGGCGTGATTGAGAGTTTGGGTCGGGGGGTGGCTCGAGAGCCTAGTTCCAGCACTAATTCAAATACGGGCTTGCCTTATATTAATCCCGTGACTGACTGGATCCGGTATGATTATAAAATCCCCGTGAGAATTAAATTTTTAGATAATTTAAATAACTTAAATAATTTAAATTTATATCTGGGTACGGATGTTAAAGTGTTTATTTTTGTATGATTAAAAAAATTTTATTAATAGATTTTTTTACAATTTTTTTTCTAGGACTTAAAAAAAGCGCTCAAGAATTTTCTTGGGACTCCCCTAGATTTATTTTATCGCTCAGAGCTGGAGTCGCTTGTGTCTTAGCCATTTTTTTGGCGATTTATACGGAAGCACAAGATCCCTTTTGGTCCGGCATTTCAGCCATGACAGTGATGATGTCTGCGCATCAAGAGTCTTTTAAAAAAGGCTTATTTAGAATTACTGGAACTGTGGTAGGGGCTTTATTGGCTTTATTAGTGGTGGGTTTGTTTGTTCAGAAGCCCTTATTTTTATTATTAAGTCTGTTTTTAATTAGCTTGATGGGAATTTATGGATCTTTGATCGACAAAGACCGCATGTATGCCTGGTTAATGGGCTATATCAGTACTGTCATGGTGATTTTAATGCCCTTAGGTAATCCGACAGGGAATAGTTTTATAAACGTCGCTTTTTATCGAAGTTATGAAGTGATTTTAGGAGTCTTAGCGGCTTTTTTTATTCAAATTATTTTTGCCCTGTTTGCCTCGAAAAAATTAAAATCAGAGCGTAAAAAAAATAAAAGTGGAGGGGGCTATTTTATATTTCCCCCGCTCGCTCGCTCTGAAAAATTAAAATTTCTAAAATTTTCTTTTGTTGGAACGATTGGAGTTTTAATCGGGCCTTTGCTCTGGATGTTTTTTTGCTTGCCTGGTTTTTCCCAAATCGCTGTCTCTATTGGCGCGGTGCTGGGGATGGATACTGAAAACACAAAATATAAGGGGTTTTTAAGAGTCTTAGGCTGTGCCGCGGGGGCGCTGGTTGTTTTTATATTTTTAGGATTAGGGGTTAATAATATTTTTATTTTTTTAATTTTATTATTTTTAGTCTCAGTCTTTTTTCTTTATTTTCATTTTAGTGACTCAGAGATTTCTTATTTTGGAACCCAGGCTGTCGTTGTTTTTTATATTGGTGTGGCAGCTGGATTAACGCCAGAGACGTCTTTGACCGCCAGTATTGAAAGATTGATTGGGATTATTGGTGGGGTGTGTACCATAGTGATTGTTCTAAATTTACTGTGGATCGGGCCGAAAGAGGCCCAGTTATTAGAGATTAAAAAACAAGATAAAAAACAAGATATAGGAGTGATTTAAAATCATGATGCAGTTTTCAAAGTTAATTAAATCCATGGTCCAAGCGGCTTTATTAGAAGATATGGGTGAGGGAAGTAGTGGAGATATTACGGCGGAGTTAATTAATAAAGATAAATTAGTGAAAGCCAGAGTGATTACCAGGGAGCCTGGCGTTATCTGCGGTGTAGAGTTTGTCAAAGAAGTGTTTGCTCAGCTGGACCCTAGTTTGATTTTAGAATTCGATGTGATTGATGGAGATCGAGTGAGTAAAAATCAGGTGATATTTAAAATCACTGGCAATGCGAGAAATATTTTAACAGGGGAGCGCACAGCGCTTAATTTTTTACAAAGTTTGTCGGGAACAGCGACGCAAACGGCCCTGTATGTCAGTGCTTTATCTGGAACAAAGACTCAATTATTAGATACCAGAAAAACTTTGCCTTTGTATAGACAGGCGCAGAAATATGCCGTGCGTTGTGGGGGCGGAAGAAATCATAGAATGGGTTTATTTGATGCGTTTTTAATTAAAGAAAATCACATTATGGCCAAGGGGTCGATTACTGAGGCGGTAAAAGAAGCCAGAAATCTTCACCCAACTAAGAGTATTGAAGTCGAAGTGGAAAGATTGGATCAATTGGAAGAAGCCATTTTGGCGGGTGCGCATATGGTCATGTTGGATAATTTTTCTTTGAGTCAAATTAAGGTCGCCGTGAGTCAAAATCGGGGCAGAGTTAAACTGGAAGTCTCTGGGGGTATATCTCTGGAAAATATCAAAGCCATTGCAGAGACCGGCGTGGATTATGTGTCCTGCGGAGCCATTACCAAGCATATTCATGCTTTGGATTTGTCGATGAGGTTGATTTAGTGCGGATGTTAGTGTTAAATAGAGTGCGATAATTAGCACTAAAATAAGGTCTACATATCATGTCGAGACAGATATCAGCCAATGAGCTTAAAACAAAAGGAATTTCCATTATTGAATCAGCGTTTTCTGAAGATGCTTCTGAGGCCATGATTACGGTTCATGGGAAGGTTCGTTTTATTATTATTCCCGTAGAGGCTTATAACCATTATCGAGAAATGGAATTAGCTCTAGCGTTGGAAGAAACTAAACGTGCCTATCTCGAGGGTCGATATGTGAAAGAAAGCGCTGCTTCGCATGTCCAACGGCTTAAAAAAATGAAATAAATAAGAAGATGTCAGGTGAGTTTTGAACTGCTTTTTACAGAGCCTTACTTAAAAAAGGCTCATAAATTTTTTAGAAAACATCCCCTTCTTTTAGGGCAATATGAAAAAGTACTGGCCCTTCTTGAGCTCAATCCTTTTCATAATTCTTTGCGGCTCCATAAATTAAAGGGCGCTTTACAGTCCCTTTATTCAGTCTCTATTAATATGCAATACCGCGTGACTTTAGAGCTGTGGATACAGGAAGACCAAATCTTATTAGTCGATATTGGTGACCATGATCAGGTTTATTAAAACCTTCATATCACCAGCCCCTTGGAGTAAGATTCCCAAACTTTTTTTAGCTGAAAGTTAAAATTCCCATGATGATTAGTTCTCAAATAAATGCCCAAATAAATGCCCAAATAAATTCACTTTGGCCTGAAAAAAATAGTTATATTTTTTCTGAGCAAGATAAAGATTTTTACAGAGCAGAGATAAAAAAATTATTAATTAAAAACAAAGCCGTTTTGATTGCGCATTACTATGTCGATGCGGAGATTCAAAAATTAGCCGAAGAGACTGGAGGCATGATTGGTGATTCGCTCCAGATGGCCAAGTTTGGTGCAGAAAGTTCAGCCGATATTTTATTAGTGGCTGGTGTGAGATTTATGGGCGAAACGGCGAAAATATTAAGCCCCAATAAGAAAATTATCATGCCGACTTTAAAAGCGGAGTGTTCTTTGGATTTAAGTTGTCCACCTGATTTATTTAAAGATTTTATTAAAAATAATCCCAATAGAACCGTCGTTGTTTATGTGAATACTTCAGCTGAAGTAAAAGCCTTGGCGGACTGGTGTGTGACGTCCAGTAATGCGTTAAAAATAGTAAATTATTTAGCTGAACGTGGTGAGAAAATTATTTTTGGGCCGGATAAATATTTAGGTTCTTATATTCAAAAAGAAACCCAAGCGGACATGCTCCTCTGGCAGGGGTCTTGCGTGGTTCATGAAGAATTTAAAGCCGAAAGTTTAAAAAAATTAAAATTAGAGTACCCAGAAGCGGGTGTTTTAGTACATCCTGAATCTCCAGCAGAAGTCTTGGAGTTAGCGGACTGTGTGGGATCGACGGCAAGATTATTACAAGCCTCGAAAGACTTGCCCCATGAAATATTTATAGTCGCGACGGAGGCTGGGATTTTTTACAAGATGCAGCAGTTGTCTCCCCATAAAAAATTTATTTCAGCGCCGACAGGTGGGGTGGGCGCAACTTGCAGGTCTTGTGCGCATTGCCCTTGGATGGCGCAGAATCATTTGAAAAATATGTATGAGGCTTTGTTATTAAATGATTTAAGTGATCATGAAATTTTTGTAGGGCCAGCTATTGCCCAAAAAGCTTTAATTAGCCTGACTCGTATGGTGGAGTTTGTAGGGTGAGTGATTTTAAAAAATTTGATTTGTTGATTATTGGCTCTGGGGTTGCTGGTTTAACCTGTGCTTTGAATCTGGTGCGTAGTAATAAAAGTAATAAAAGTAATAAAAATAATAATTATAAAGTCGCGATTTTATCTAAAGGGATTTTGTCCGAAGGCTCTAGTTTGTACGCCCAGGGCGGTATTGCCGTTGTTTTAAATCCAGAAGACACTCTGGAGTCCCACATTCAAGATACTTTGATTGCTGGCGCTGGGCTCTGTCACAAAGATGCTGTTGAATTTACCGTGAGAAATGCCAAATCGGCCATTGAGTGGTTAATTAATCTGGGTGTGAAATTTACGCAAAGTAAAAATAATTCGGGCCAAATTTCTTATCACTTGACTCAAGAAGGCGGCCATTCTTGCCGACGAATTATTCATGCCGATGACAGTACTGGAAAGTCTGTTTTGGGTGTCTTAATTGATGAAATTAAGAAAGAAAAAAATATTGAAATTTTCGAAAATCATATGGCGATTGATTTGATTATTAAAAATAACCCAGAAAATAAGCTAGAAAAAAATCAGGTACTGGGTGCTTATGTTTTAGATATTTTAAATTCAGATCAAAAAATAGAAGTCTTTGCGAGTAAGGCTGTGATGTTAGCGACGGGCGGGGCTTCCAGGGCTTATTTATATAGCTCGAATCCCGAAGTATCTTCTGGAGATGGCATTGCGATGGCTTATAGAGCCGGCTGTCGTGTGAGCAATTTAGAATTTAATCAGTTCCATCCGACTTGTTTATATCATCCGAATGCCGGGTCTTTTTTAATTTCAGAAGCTTTAAGAGGCGAGGGCGCTGTTTTGAAATTAAATAAAAATAAAGACAGCGAAAGATTTATGAAAAGATTTCATGAGATGGCTGAATTAGCCCCCAGAGATATTGTCGCCAGAGCGATAGATTATGAAATGAAAAGACTGGGCTTAGATTGTGTATATCTAGATATTTCGCATAAAAACCCGGAATTTATTAAAGCCCACTTTCCCAGTATTTATGAAAAATGTTTGAGTTTAAATATTGATATTACTAAGCAAGCTATTCCAGTAGTGCCCGCGGCGCATTACACCTGTGGGGGTGTGATGATTGATCAGCATGGGCGGACAGATATTTTGGGTCTATATGCCGCTGGAGAAGTGGCGTTTACAGGGCTGCACGGGGCTAACAGAATGGCCAGTAATTCTTTATTAGAATGCTTGGTTTATGCCAAAGCGGCGAGTGAAGATTTATTAAATTATTTGCCCAATATAAATTTCCCAGAAGATTTAAAACCCTGGGATGACTCGAGAGTTATTAATTCAGATGAGATGATTGTCGTTAAGCAAAACTGGGACGAAATCAGGCAGCTGATGTGGAACTATGTCGGCATAGTTAGGTCTAATAAGCGATTAGAGCGGGCTCAAAGAAGAATAAATTTATTAAAAGACGAAGTGGATAATTATTATAAAAATTTCAAAGTGGATAAGAATTTATTAGAGCTAAGAAACTTAGTTTTATTAGCAGATTTAATTATTCAGTCCGCTCAAGCCCGCCATGAAAGTCGTGGGCTGCATTTTAATAGTGATTATCCTGATCTTTTGCCTAATCCGATTGATACGGTCTTAAAGAAATAAAAAATATGACCCTGGAAGAATTAAAACAGCTGGCACAATCTTTTGGTTTTTCAGACGGTGGTGTGGTTAGTATTAAAAATAAAAATAAAAATAATCAAAATAACTGGGGATTAGAGCGTGCTGGAGAGAAATTAAATCAGTGGTTAGCTCAGGGGTTTCATGGGTCTATGGGCTATATGGAAAAGCACGGCGACATGAGATTTAAGCCTGAAAAATTATTACTAGAAGCTAAATCTGTTTTGGTTTTTCGCATGGATTATTTGTGTGAAAACCCAGACTGGGAAGTATTAAATAATCCAGACTTAGCGTTTATTTCTAGATATGCCCAGAACCGGGATTACCATAAATTAATCAGATCAAGATTAGTAAAACTTGCTGAGCAATTAAAAATTATTTTAAAAAAAGAGTTTATTTATAGACCCACGGCAGATAGCGCGCCCATTATGGAAAAACCTTTAGCAGAGCAGGCAGGATTGGGCTGGATTGGAAAACACACTAATTTAATTAATAGTAAAAGCGGGTCTTATTTTTTTCTGGGCTGTTTAATCACGTCTTTATCTTATGATGATCTCGTCTCTCAAAAAGAAGAAGGGGATATATTGTCCCACTGCGGCTCTTGCACCCGCTGTATCACTATATGCCCCACTCAAGCCATCATTGCCCCGTACCAGCTAGACGCCCGTCGCTGTATCTCTTATTTGACGATTGAAAACAAAGGCCCCATTCCCATTGAATTTAGAAAACCCATGGGGAATAGAATCTATGGCTGTGATGATTGTCAGATTATTTGCCCTTGGAATAAGTTTGCAAAACCCACCCAAGAGCTGGGCTTTGAGTCTTTAAGAAATTTAAAAGCACCCAGATTATTAGATTTATTTAGCTGGAGTGAATCTGAATTTTTAAAAAAAACAGAGGGGTCTCCCATACGCCGTATTGGTTATGAATCTTGGATTCGAAATATTGCCGTCGCTTTGGGAAATAGTAAAAATTCTAGTAAAAAAACTAGTGAGAATAATTCAGAAATTTTAGAAAAATTAACTCAAAAATTATTAGACCCAAATTTATCCGACATGGTCAAAGAACATGTGAGCTGGGCTTTATTTAAATAAATCTTCTAGAGCTAAAATTCGATCAAAATATCCAGAATTAATCACAGACTCGTCAGCGCCTTGAGTGCTAATTAAAACTTTCTGGAGGGTATAAGAAGTTTTCTTAGCGTTTTGAATAAATAAATTAAATAAAGCCAATTTTTGTTCGAACTCTCGAATAATTGTTTTATCTACTGGGCGATTTAAATATTTTATCTCACATAAAGTAATCACACGATCTTGGCGTTCAAAAACAAGGTCCAGCTGAAATCCTGATTTTTGTGCGCTGGTCTCGCGGTTAAAAAAAGGTCCAGAATGATACGCAACACCAGAGAAGCCCAAGAGTGTTGCAATAAGCCGGCTTTGAGACTGACAGTAGCGTTCGAAAGCAAAGCCCAGGTATTTAAGATAAGTGCTATGAGCGATGGCGCTGGAAGGATTTTTTTGATAATCGCCTTGTTCAATCTGGGTTATTTTCTCGTGGATGAATTTGTAATAAAGCTGGAGATAGGCGTCTGCAATGCTGTATCTGGCAAGTAGTGAGCCTGGCTTTGAATGATAAGGCGTATATTTATTAATAAATCCGCAGAGTTCTAAATCTTCTAAGAGCGTCGATAAGCTGCCGCCTGAAGAAATTTTTAAATAAGTCATGATCTCATCGCGAGTGGCAAATTTTCGATGACTTAAGAATTCAATGATCTCTTTATAATATTTATTATTGGCCAAGCTGCTCGTAAAAATTCTTTGATACTCATGGACAAAAAAGCCACCAGGGCTAAAAGATTCTTTGCAAATGCCAAGATATAAAGACGGGCCAGATTTGATTCTTTTAAGATATTCAGGAATCCCACCAATAGATAAATAGGCATCCATGATTTCATGCGGTGATTTTTGAGGGAGGAACGCTTGAGTTTCTAACAAAGTAAAAGGCTTGACATGAAGTTCATACTGGGAGCGGTTATATAAAGCTTTTGATTTTAAAACTTCAGAGATCATAAAAGAGGGGGAGGAGCCGCAGAGCAAAATAATTAATTTGGGATTGTGTCTTAAGTAATTATCCCAAACGCGTTTTAAAGCTGAAATAAAATGAGGTTGGTAAGAGGCAATCCACTGGAGCTCTTCGAAATATAAAGTCCATTCACCTTCTTTTAGATAGTCAGCCAGGAGTTCTAAGATTTCGACCCAGTTATTAAAACTTAATTTGCCTAGTTTTGGGTCGTCCGCATATTTTGCCAAAGTGCTTAAAATTAATGCTTGCTGTAATTTTTCATCACCACTTTCGACGCCTTCAAATTTTAAAATATTTCTATGTCGAAACACTTGTTCTAATAATTCTGTTTTACCCACACGACGACGGCCATAGACCACAATGATGGAGGCTTCGTCTTTAGCGATAATTTCAGCGAGATAGTGCTGTTCAGCCTTTCTGCCAATAAAGCTCTTGTTTTCATTGATAAAAAATGGTTTTAACATGATTTTTAAATTTATTTTTCAGCCAATTAATATGTTTTAGCATGGTAATTGGCTGAGAGGCAGGGGTCAATATTTAGCCAATTACTATGTTTTAGCAGGGTAATTGGCTGAAAATTATTTTTACCCCTTTGATTTATTTCATTTTTTTACTTTTTTGGAGTGCGCTCCAAAAATATTAAAAATTAATATAAATCAAGTAATTAGATTATTTTCTAATCATAACCCTAATCATAACCCAAAGACTGGAGCGCTTTTTCGTCGTTAGACCAGCCGGATTTGACTTTGACCCAGAGTCTTAGAAAAACTTTTTTGCCCAGTAAGTTTTCCAGATCAATGCGAGCCTGGGTTCCGACTTCTTTTAATTTGGACCCATGAGCACCAATTAAAATCGGTTTTTGTGTTTCGCGTTCGACGTAAATAATGGCCGCAATGTCTAAAAAAGGAATTTTAATTTTTTCTTTGTTTTTATTATTTTTATTATCTTTATTATTTATTTTTTCAAATTTTTCCAGCTCTTTAAAATGCTCAATTTCGACCGTGAGATCGTAAGGCAGCTCATCGCCTAAAGATCGCATTAATTTTTCACGAATAATCTCAGCCGCCAAGAATTTATCTGACTTGTCTGTCAGCTGATCTTCTGGATAAATAAAAGCTTGTTCTGGTAATAATTTATGAATAATTTTTTCTAATTGCTCTAAGTGCTGATTATGTTTTGCACTGATGGGCATAATTTCTGTGAATTTAAATTTCTGAGATAATTTTTGAATTAATGGTAATAACTCTGGTTTGTTTTTAATTAAATCTGCTTTATTAATCGCCAAAATGACGGGACAAGTCAGCTGAGAAAGCTGGCTTAAAATTAAATCTTCTTCAGGCGTCCATTTATCCGAGTCGATTAGGAAAATTAATATATCCACATCGAACATAATGCTTCGGGCAGTTCTATTCATATATTTATTAATAGCTTTTTTGGCACTTTCTGACTCTTGATGAAGACCTGGCGTGTCGACATAAATCGCCTGGATATTATCTTGAGTTTTAATCCCCAAAATATGATGTCTTGTTGTCTGGGGCTTGCGGCAAGTAATAGAAATTTTTTGCCCCAATATTTTATTTAATAAAGTAGATTTCCCAACATTGGGGCGGCCAATAATGCCAATGGTTCCGCAGTAAGTAGGCTTATTATTTTCTGGGGTATTTTCTGGGATATTTTCTAGAGTATTTTCTGGTGTATTCACGACTGCTCTGCTTTGTATTTAAATTTTAAAAAAGGCGCACATGATACCCATTTTTTTGCTTTTTTTATTTTTTATTTTTTAAGCCTTGTTTCAGCTTGTTTTCTCTTGTTTTCTCTTGTTTTCACCTGGAGCCCATTGAATAATGCGCGGCTTTCAAATTTAAAATC